>JAOUIL010000057.1 GCA_029883975.1 Betaproteobacteria bacterium | reverse complement strand
CCGCTGCTGTATTGCGACGACGAGCTCGTCTGGGTGCCGGGACTCGGCGTGGCGGCCGGATGGCAGGCGCCGCGCGGCGCGCCGGGCCTCGTCCCGGAGTGGCGGGAGACCTCCTAAGCCCTTGTTTTTACGAAAATCGCCGTGGCGCCGTGCTAGAATCGCAAGCTAATTTTTCGGCCTCCATGGAGATCACGGAATGGCGCTCGAGCGCACCTTGTCCATCATCAAGCCCGACGCGGTGAAGAAGAACGCGATCGGCAGGATCCTCGCGCGCTTCGAGGAAGCCGGGCTGCGCGTCGTCGCGGCGCGCATGATGCACCTGTCGCGCGCCGAGGCCGAGGGCTTCTATGCGGTGCACCGCGAGCGCCCGTTCTTCCGCGACCTCGTCGACTTCATGACCTCGGGGCCGGTGCTGGTGCAGGTGCTCGAGGGCCCGGACGCGATCGCGCGCAACCGCGAGCTGATGGGCGCTACCGACCCGAAGAAGGCGGCCAAGGGCACGATCCGCGCGGACTTCGCCGACTCGATCGACGCCAATGCCGTGCATGGCTCGGACGCCCCGGAGACGGCGCGCGTCGAGATCGCGTATTTCTTCCCCGCCTGCGAGGTATTCTCGCGCTAGCGATGCGCACGAACCTCCTCGACCTCGACGCCGACGCGCTCGCCGCCTTCTTCGCCACGCTGGGCGAAAAGCCGTTCCGTGCGCGCCAGGTGCTGCGCTGGGTGCACCAGCGCCGCGAGGATGATTTCGCGCGCATGAGCGACCTCGCCAAGGACCTGCGCGCCAAGCTCGCCGCGGCGGCCTGCGTGCAGGCGCCGCGCGTGGTCGGCGACAGCACCTCGGCGGACGGCACGCGCAAGTGGCTGCTGAAGGTGGATGGCGCCAATGCGGTGGACGCGGTCTTCATTCCCGAGCCGCAGCGCGGCACGCTGTGCGTCTCCAGCCAGGCCGGGTGCGTGCTCGATTGCGCCTTTTGCTCGACCGGCAAGCAGGGCTTCAACCGCAACCTGTCCACCGCGGAGATCATCGGCCAGCTGTGGCTCGCCAACCGGCTGCTCGGCGGCGAGCGCCCGGTCACCAACGTCGTGCTGATGGGCATGGGCGAGCCGCTGCTCAACCTGGACAACGTCATTCCCGCGCTGCGCCTGATGCTGGACGACAACGCCTACGGCCTTTCGCGCCGCCGCGTCACGGTATCGACCTCCGGCGTGATTCCCGGCATGGACCGGCTGCGCGACGAGTGCCCGGTGGCCCTGGCAGTGTCGCTGCACGCGCCCGACGACGCGCTGCGCGACCGCCTGGTGCCGGTCAACCGCAAGTACCCGATCGCCGAGCTGCTCAAGGCCTGCCGGCGCTACCTGGAGAAGGCGCCGCGCGACTTCATCACCTTCGAGTACGTGATGCTGGAAGGCGTCAACGACGGCGACGCCGAAGCGCGGGCGCTCGCGCGCCTCGCGCAGCGCGTGAGCTGCAAGTTCAACCTGATTCCGTTCAACCCGTTCCCGGCGTCCGGCTTCCAGCGCTCCTCGCCGGAGCGCATCCGCCGCTTCGCCGGGATCCTGCAGCAGAAGGGGGCGATCGTCACCACGCGCAAGACGCGCGGGGATGCCATCGACGCGGCCTGCGGTCAGCTCGCCGGGCAGGTCGCCGACCGCACGCGCCGCACGAGAACGCTGCCGATCGCCGAGGCGCAGGCATGAGACGCGCGCTCTGCGTCCTGCTGCTCGCGGCCGGCTGCGCGAGCCAGCCCGACGGGCCGGGCCCGGTGGCCAACACTGGCACCATCGTCGGCGATCCGACCGCGCCGCGCAATCGCGCGCGCGTGCATACCGAGCTCGCCACCCTGTACTACTCGCAGGGCAGCATGAACGTCGCGCTCGAGGAGGCGCGCACCGCGGTGGCCGCCGATGCAAGCTACGCCAGCGCGCACGGCGTGCTCGGCCTGGTGTACATGGAGCTGCGCGAGAACGCGCTCGCCGAGCAGAGCTTCCAGCGCGGGCTGGCCGAGGCGCCGGAGGACCCGGACATCAACCACAACTTCGGCTGGTTCCTGTGCCAGATCGGGCGCGGCGCAGAATCGAAGCGCTATTTCCGCCGTGCGCTGGACAACCCGCTGTACGCCACGCCGGGGCGCACCTATGCCGCGGCCGGCACCTGCGCGCTGCGCACGGGCGAGCTGAAGGAGGCGGAGCTCAATCTCGAGCGCGCGCTGCGCCTCGAGCCCAACCTGCCGATCGCCATGCTGCAGCTGGCGCAACTGCGCTACCGGCAGACGCGCTACCACGACGCGCGCGCGGCGCTGAACCGCTATTCGGCGGTGGCGGCGCCCAGCGCGGAGTCGCTGTGGCTCGGGGTGCGCATCGAGCGCCGCCTCGGCCAGCGCACCACGGAGCTCTCCTACGCCAACCAGCTGCGCCGGCGGTTTCCGGGCTCGCCGGAATACCTGGCCTTGCAGCGCGGCGAGTATGACTGAGCGCCCGGCCGCCGCCGGCGACGGGCCGGAAGCGGCCGTGGAGCCGGTCGGCACGACGCTCAAGGCGGCGCGCGAAGCCGCCGGGCTCGGGCTGGAGGAAGTCGCCCGGCGCCTGAGATTCGCGCCGCGCCAGCTCGACGCGCTGGAGCGCGGCGACTGGGGAAGGCTGCCGGGCGGCGCGGCCGTGCGCGGCATGGTGCGCCAGTACGCGCGCCTGCTCGAGCTCGACGCCGACGCGCTCGTGGCGCGCGCCGGGCAGGGCGCGCCGCTGCCCGAGCAGCTGGCGCAGCGCTTCCAGCAGCCCGTGCCGTTTTCCGACGGCTCGCGGCGCACCAATGCCGCCTACGTCGCCCTGTCGCTCGTGCTGCTCGTCGTGGTCGGGGCGGTGGCGTACCAGTGGCGCATGGAGCGCGCGGATCGGGGGCGGCTGAACTTCGTTTCCGCCGCGCAGCAGCCGGCCGAGCCGGCGCGCGCGCCGCAAGCGCCAGCCGTGCCGGCGGGCGCCGTCGCGGCGAGCGTCACGCCGGCCTCGGGCACGCCGCAGGCGGTCGCGCCGGCGCCGGCCGCGAGCGTGCCGACCGGCCCCCGGCGCCGCCTCGTGCTGCGCTTCGAGGAGGAGGCCTGGGTCGAAATCCACAGCGGCACCGGGGCGCTGCTGGTCTCGCACCTGCACCCGGCAGGCACCGAGCGCGTGGTCTCCGGCATCCCCCCGTTCTCGATCGTCATCGGCAACGCGCAGCACGTGCAGCTCCTCTACAACGACCAGCCCGTCGACCTGATGCCGCACGTCAAGGTCGAGGTGGCGCGCTTCACGCTGGAATAGCGATGACCGAGCGCCGCATGTCCCGTCGCGTGATGGTCGGGCCGGTCGCCATTGGCGGCGGCGCGCCGGTGGTCGTGCAGTCGATGACCAACACCGACACCGCGGACGCGGCGGCCACGGCGCAGCAGGTGGCCGAGCTGTGGCGCGCGGGCTCGGAGCTGGTGCGCATCACCGTCAACACGCCGGAGGCGGCGGCGCAGGTCGCGCCGATCCGCGCGCGCCTCGACGCCATGGGCTGCGACGTGCCGCTGGTCGGCGACTTCCACTTCAACGGCCACAAGCTGCTCGCGCAGTTCCCCGACTGCGCGCGCGCGCTCGCCAAGTACCGCATCAACCCCGGCAACGTCGGCCGCGGCGCGAAGCGCGACGAGCAGTTCGCCGCCATGATCGAGGCCGCGCTGCGCCACGGCAAGTCGGTGCGCATCGGCGTCAACTGGGGAAGCCTGGACCAGGAGCTGCTGGCGCGCCTGATGGACGATAACGCGCGCAGCAGTACGCCGCTGGACTCCGGCGCCGTGATGCACGAGGCGGTGATCCGCTCGGCCCTGGAATCGGCGCGCTTCGCGGAGGAGCTCGGCCTCGCGCCGGAGCGCATCGTCCTGTCCTGCAAGATGAGCCAGGTGCAGGACCTGATCGCCGTGTACCGCGATCTTGCGCGCCGCTGCGCGTATGCGCTGCACCTCGGGCTGACCGAGGCCGGCATGGGCTCCAAGGGCATCGTCGCCTCGAGCGCGGCGATGGCGGTGCTGCTGCAGGAAGGCATCGGCGACACCATCCGCGTGTCGCTCACGCCCGAGCCGGGCGGCGAGCGCACGCGCGAGGTGACCGTGGCGCAGGAGCTGCTGCAGACCATGGGCATCCGCTCGTTCGCCCCCATGGTGGCAGCGTGCCCGGGGTGCGGCCGCACCACCAGCACCTATTTCCAGGAGCTCGCCGCGCGCATCCAGTCCTACCTGCGCGCGCAGATGCCGCAATGGCGCGAGCGCTACCCCGGGGTCGAGGAGATGCGCGTGGCGGTCATGGGCTGCGTGGTCAACGGCCCTGGCGAGTCGAAGCACGCCGACATCGGCATCAGCCTGCCGGGGACGAACGAGGTGCCGGTGGCGCCGGTGTACGTGGACGGCGCCAAGACGGTGACGCTCAAGGGCGGGCGCATCGCCGAGGAGTTCCAGGCGATCGTCGAGGACTACGTGCGCCGCAACTTCGCGCCCGGCGCGAAGCGCGCCCGCGCGCGCACCATGCCGATCAAGGCCGCCTGAGCGATGAGCGCGCGACTGCAGGCCGTGCGCGGCATGAACGACGTGCTGCCCGAGGCCGCCGAGGTACGCCTGTGGCTCGAGGGCGTGGTGGCGCGATGGTTCGCGCGCTACGGCTACCGGCAGATCCGCACGCCGCTGCTCGAGCACACGGGGCTGTTTCGCCGCGCGATCGGCGAAGCGACCGACATCGTCGAGAAGGAGATGTACACCTTCACCGACGCGCTGAACGACGAGAGCCTGACGCTGCGCCCGGAAGCGACCGCTTCCGCGGTGCGCGCGGCGATCGAGCACAGCCTGCTGCACGACGGCCCCAAGCGTCTGTGGTACGAGGGGCCGATGTACCGGCACGAGCGGCCGCAGAAGGGCCGCTACCGCGAGTTCTACCAGTTCGGCGCCGAGGCGCTGGGCTACGAGGGGCCGGACGTCGACGCCGAGCTGATCGTCATGTGCGCGGCGCTGTGGAAGGAACTGGGGCTGGAAGGCATCCGGCTCGAGCTCAATACCATCGGCTCGACCGAGGAGCGCGCGGCGTACCGCCAGGACCTGGTGAAGCACTTCGCCGCGCACGAGTCGCGCCTGGACGCCGACGCGCGGCGCCGCCTGCACAGCAATCCGCTGCGCATCCTCGACTCGAAGAACCCGATGGTGCAGGAAGTCGTGGCCACGGCGCCGGCCATGCAGCAGTACCTCGGGGAGGCGACGCTCGCGCATTTCGAGGGCCTGCAGCGCCTGCTGCGCACGAGCGGCGTGGCGTTCCAGCTCAATTTCCGCCTGGTGCGCGGGCTCGACTACTACAATCTGACGGTCTTCGAGTGGATCAGCGACCGGCTCGGCGCGCAAGGCACGGTGTGCGGCGGCGGGCGGTACGACGGGCTGTTCGCGCAGCTGGGCGGCAAGCCCGCGCCCGGCGTGGGATTCGCCGCCGGCGTGGAGCGGCTGGTCGCGCTGCTGGCGGAGTCGGGCCGGACGCCGGCGCGGCGGCCTGCCGATGTCTATCTCGTGCACCAGGGCCCCGGCACCCTCGAGTTCGCGTTCGCGGTGGGCGAGGAGCTGCGCGCGGCGGGGCTGGCGGCCGTGCTGCATGCGGGCGGCGGGAACTTCAAGGCGCAGATGAAGAAGGCGGACGCGAGCGGCGCCGCGCTGGCGGTCATCGTCGGCGAGACCGAGCTGGCCGCGGACGCGGTGGCGGTCAAGCCGCTGCGCGACGACCGGCCGCAGCGCCAGGTGCCGCGCGCGGGGCTCGCCGCGCAGCTCAACGCATTGCTGAAGGGAAACTAGATGGCGATGAAGGAACTGGACCTGGAGGAGCAGGAGAAGCTCGATGCCCTGAAGGCGTGGTGGAAGGATAACGCGCGGCTGGTGGCGCTCGCGGTGCTCGCCGCGGCGATCACGGTGGCCGGCGTGAACGGCTGGCGCTGGTACCAGGCGCGCCAGGCGAGCGAGGCGGGCCGCCTGTACGACGCGCTCACCAAGGCCGCGCGCGGCGGGGACGCCAAGGCGCTGCGCGATGCGGGCGGCGCGCTCGCCGAGCAGTATCCGCGCACGCTGTACGCCTCCATGGGCGCGCTCGCCTCCGCGCACTTCCACTTCGAGCGCGGCGAGCTGCAAAGCGCGAAAGCGCAGCTGCAATGGGTGCTCGATCGCGCGGCGTCGCCGGACTTGCGCGACCTCGCGCGGCTGCGCCTCGCAGCGGTGCTGCTCGACGAGAACGCGCCGCAGGACGCGCTCAAGCTGCTGGAGGAAAAGCCCCAGGACGCCTACGCCGCCCAGTACGACGCGCTGCGCGGCGATCTGCTGGTCGCGCTCAAGCGCACCGAAGACGCGCGCGCCGCCTATCGCCAGGCCCTCGACAAGGCGGACGCGCCCGGCGGCGAAGGCAGCGCCTTCCGCGACAGCGTGCAGATGCGCCTAGACGCGCTCGGGGGCTGAGGGTGGCGCGAGCAGCAGCGCTGGCCGTCGCGGCGGCCCTGCTGGCGGGCTGCTTCGGCGGCGCTGCGGGCGGCCCCAAGCCCGCGCCGCTCGAGCCGCTGGCGCAGGCGGCGGAGCCGCGCAGGCTCTGGCGCGCCAGCATCGGCGGCGCCGACGAGTTCCAGTTCAGCCCGGCGCGCGTCGGCGACGCCGTGTACGCGGCATCGCGGGCCGGCGAGGTCGTGCAACTGGATAGCGCCGACGGTCGCGAGCGCTGGGCGGTGTCGCTGGACGCCCGCCTGTCCGGCGGCGTGGGCGCCGACGAGCGCACCGTGGCCGTGGGCACGGACCGCGCCGAGGTTCTGGCGCTGGAAGCGCGCGACGGCAAGCTGCGCTGGCGCGCGCGCGTGTCGAGCGAGGTGCTGGCCGCGCCGCGGCCCGCAGGCGAACTGATCCTGGTGAGGAGCGCGGACAGCCGCGTCCACGCCCTCGGCGCGAGCGACGGCAAGCGGCGCTGGGTTTACCAGCGCACGCCCGCCCCGCTCACGCTGCGCGCGCCGCGCGGCCTGGCCGTGCTCGGCGACCTGGTGTTCGCCGGCTTCTCGGGCGGCAAGCTCGTCGCGCTGTCGGTGGACAGCGGCGCGGTACGCTGGGAGGCCACGGTGGCCCTGCCCAAGGGGGCGACCGAGCTCGAGCGCGTGACCGACGTCATCGGCGATCCGGCGGTGATCGGCAAGGAAGTCTGCGCCGCCGCCTTCCAGGGACGCGTCGCGTGCTTCGATGCCGCGAGCGGCACGCAGCTCTGGGCGCGCGAGCTCTCGAGCGTCACCGGCGTGAGCGTGGACGCCCGCTATGCCTACGTCAGCGACGAGCACGGCGCGGTGCATGCCCTCGATCGCAGCAACGGCAGGAGCCTGTGGAAGCAGGACCGCCTGGCGCATCGCCAGCTTTCCCTGCCGCTGCCCGTAGGCGGCGCCATCGTCGTCGGCGACTTCGAGGGCTACCTGCATTTTCTGGCGCGCGATTCCGGCGCGTTCCTGGCGCGCGCGCCGACGGACGGCAGCGCGGTGCGTTCGGCACCGCTCGCGCTGGACGGCGGCTTCGTGGTGCAGACCCAGGACGGCGGCCTGTACGCGCTGGCGCCCTGAGCGCGGGCCGGGCATGAAGCCGGTCATCGCCCTCGTCGGGCGTCCCAACGTCGGCAAGTCGACGCTGTTCAACCGGCTGACGCGCCGCCGCGACGCGATCGTCGTCGACGTTCCCGGCGTGACGCGCGACCGCCATTACGGCGACGGCCTGGTCGGCGGCCGGCCCTATATCGTCATCGATACCGGCGGTCTCGATCCCGGCGTGCGCGAGGGCATCTTCAAGGAGATGGCCCGGCAGACGGAGCAGGCGATCGCCGAAGCCGACGCGGTGATCCTGCTGACCGACGGGCGCGCCGGCTTGCACGACGACGATCGCCTGATCGCGGCGAAGCTGCGCCGGCTGGGCGTGCGCGCCGTGGTGGCGGTCAACAAGTGCGAAGGCATGCCCGCGGAGCAGGCGGCGGCCGAGTTTCACGCGCTCGGACTGGGCGCGCCGCGCGCCATTTCGTCCGCGCACGGCGAGGGCGTGGACGCGCTCATGCAATCCGTGCTCGCGTCGTTTCCGCAGCAGGCGGAGGCCGACGAGGCGCGCGACCGCCATCCGCGCGTGGCGATCGTCGGCAGGCCGAACGTCGGCAAGTCCACGCTGGTCAACGCGCTGGTCGGCGAGGCGCGGGTTATCGCGCACGCCGAGCCGGGCACGACGCGCGACGCGATCGAGATCCCCTTCGAGCGCGGCGGCCGCCGCTACACGCTCATCGACACGGCGGGCCTGCGCAAGCGCGGCCGCCAGGGCGAGGCGGTGGAGCGCTTTTCCATCGTCAAGACGCTGCAGGCGATCGGCAGCGCCAACGTCGCCATCCTCGTGCTGGACGCGGCCGAGGGCATTTCGGAGCAGGACGCGCACGTGGCCGGCTACATCCTGGACAGCGCGCGCGCGGTCGTGGTGGCGATGAACAAGTGGGACGCGGCGGGCACGGACGCGCGCGAGCGCCTGCACCGGGAGCTCGCCTGGAAGCTCGGCTTCCTCGCGTTCGCCGACGCGCTGCCCGTCTCGGCGAAAAGCGGCAAGGGGATGGGAGAGCTGATGCGCGCGGTCGACGGCGCCTACGCCGCGGCCATGGCGCGCATGCCGACGCCCAAGCTCACGCGCGCGCTGATCGCGGCGGTCGAGCGCCAGGCGCCGCCGCGCAAGGGCCTGCGGCGGCCCAAGCCGCGCTACGCGCACCAGGGCGGGCACAACCCGCCGCGCATCATCATCCACGGCAACTCGCTCGACCAGCTGCCCGACAGCTACCGCCGCTACCTCGAGGGCTGGTTCCGCGACACCTTCAAGCTACGCGGCACGCCGATGCGCGTCGAATTCCGCACCGGGCGCAACCCCTACGCGGGACGCGGGCCCGCGCCAAGGCGCAGCAAGGCGCCCTAGCGGCGGGCGTAGGGCCGGAACGCCTCCGCGCAGGGCGCGCCGCGCTGCGCGTGGCAGCGCAGGAGCCGGAACACCGGATCGGCGGCGGCCGCGCCCAGCGCGGGAGCCTGCGCCTCCCACAGCGCGCGCGCCTCGTCGCGCCGGCCGTGGGCGAGCGCGCCCGCCATGGCCGACATCAGCAGATACTCGCGCGCCTCCGCACCGAGCCCGACGCTCTTGTCGAGCAGCAATCGGGCGATCGATTCCATGGAGCGCGCGTCGCGCGCGCCGACCGCCTGCAACAGCGCGAGCCAGGCACGCTGGTGCTCGTGCAGCGTGCGCACGCAGCCGGCGCCGGCGATCGCGTCCCAGACGGCGCCCGCCTGCGGTGCGGGCAGCGCCGGGTTGAGCAGCTCGGCGACACGCAGCAGGCTGTGCAGCCAGACGTCGTAGCGCCTGGGCTCGCGGCATTCGAGCAGCCGCAGCTTCACGACCTCCAGGTCCTTCTGCAGGGGCTGCGGCACGTCGAGCGGCGGCGGCGGGGAAGGGCGCAGCAGGAAGTCGCGCGCATAGGCCGCGAGCCGCGCCTTCTCGATACGCTCGAACGCGTATGCGCCCTCGTGCAGGGGGTTGAGCGGACGACGCGCGAATCCGGGCTCGAGCATCTCGAGCGCCGGGACGGCGGCGTTCTGCAGGGCGACGATCTCCGTCGCGGATCTCTCGGTGAAGCGGTGGCGCGCGGCGTTGAGATCCAGCACCGGCCGGAAGTCGGAGTTCGCGCTCGCGCCGTAGCTTTCGAACAGCGGCTCGAGCGTCGCGCGGCTGCCGAGATAGCGGGCATCCAGGTCGCCGACGCTCAGCACGTGCACCTCGAACAGTTCCTTGGCGAGGCCGGGCTGCTCGAACACGCGCGCCTGCGGCGCCGGCGGCAGGGGCGCGGCGCCCGCGACGATCAGCAGGTCGTGCTCGCTCGGCGCGTAGACGGCGTAGTGCGGGAAGCTCTCGCCCAGCGCGCGCATCACGGTGGCCAGCAGGGACGCGTCGATCTCGTAGAGCTGGAACCACTGCACCAGCATGCCGCCCGGGGCGAGATGCGCGCGGATGCGGCCGTAGAACTCGCGCGTAAAGAGGCTGGAGACGCCGCTCACCCACGGATTGGACGGCTCCGAGACGATGAGGTCGTAGCGCCGGCCACTCGCGGCGAAATACGTCTTCGCGTCGTCGATGACGATGGTGCCGCGCGGGTCGGCGAACGCGCCGTGGGTGCGCGGCAGGAAGCCGCGCGCGGCCTCGACCATCGCCGCCTCGATCTCGATTGTGTCGACGCGCTCCAGCTGCAGGCTCTGCAGCAGCGTGTGCGTGGTCAGCCCGGTGCCCATGCCGATCACCGCCGCGCTCTTCGCCCGGGGATGGAGCGCGAGCGGCAGCGCGCCGGTCAGCACCATAGTGATCTCGTCGGTGCCGCGCCGCTCGCCGGGCCCGCGCGCGAGGTTGATCGAGCCGTCCGACTTGCCGTTGGTGCGGATGCTGGTGGCGTTGTCGTAGCGCACGAGGTGCACCGTGGCGGTCTTGCCGTCCCGGGCGAACAGCACGGTGGCGTCGCGCGAGCTCGCCAGGTCGCCGTGGCGGAACACGCCGGCGGTCATCTTGTTGGCGTCGAGCTGGAAAGCGAACACGATCGGCGCGAAGACGAGCGCGCTCGCGGCCGCCGCGGCGCGCCAGGGCAGGCGCGCGTCCGCCCAGCGATGCAGCAGGTACAGGCCCGCGGCCACGTCCAGCAGGCTCGCGGCGACCAGCGCGCCCTTCAGTCCCGCGAGCGGCAGCGCGAGGTGCACGGCGAGCAGCACGCCGGCGATCGCGCCCAGCGTGTTGGCGGCGTACACGCGGCCGATCGCGCCTTCGCCGGCGCCGGCACGCAGCAACGCGCCGGTGAGCAGCGGCAGCGTCATGCCGGCGCAGAATGTCGCCGGCAGCATGACCATCGCCGCGACGGCCTGTCCGGACAGGTTGAACAGCACATAGCCGGCATCGTTGCGCGCCATGCCGGTCATCAGCGTTTCCATCAGCCCGAAGCTCGCGTCGTACACGGGCAGCGTAAGCAGCGCGGCAAGCCCCATGACCACCTGCACCCAGCCGAGCAGCCGCTCCGGGCTGGCGGTCGCGTCCACGCGCCGGCGCACCGCCACGCCGCCGAGGGCCAGTCCGAGGATGAAGGTGGAGAGCATCAGCTCGAAGGCGTGGGTCGAGGCGCCGAGCACGAGCGACAGCATGCGGATCCAGCTGATCTCGTAGACGAAAGAGGCGAGCCCGGTGAGGAAGGCGACCGCCAGCAGCACGCCGGCGGCGCTCGTGCCGCGTGCCGGCTGCGGCGCCAGCGCGGGCGCGGCCAGCGGGCGCGCGAGCAACCACACGGCCGCCGCGAGCGCGAGGTTGAGCGCGCCGGCGATGCGCAGCGTTCCGGGCAGCCCCACCCAGGCGATCAGCACGAAGCCGCTCGCCAGCACGCCGAGCGCCGCGCCCAGGCTGTTGGTGAAGTACAGCATCGCCACGGATTCGCCGGTGCTGGCGGGATGCGCGCGCACCAGCCCGGCGCTCATCAGCGGAAAGGTGGCGCCGAGCAGCATCGACTGCGGCAGGATCAGCAGGCAGGCGAGCGCGAGCTTGGCGCCCAGCACGGCGGCCGGCCCGCCGAGCGCCGGCAGCAGCGCGCCGAACGACCAGTCGGTGAGCGCGACGAACGCCTCGTGGAAGCCGAGCGCCGCGACCCCGATCACGGCTTCGACCAGCGCGTAGCCGGCAAGCGGGTTGCGCAGCGTGGGCGACAGGCGGGCACAGGCCGCGGCGCCGAGCGCCATGCCGCCCATGAACACCGCCAGCACCAGCGATTGCGCGTAGGCCGCGTGGCCGAGGAACAGCTTCAGGTAGTGCGTCCAGATGGACTCGTAGATGAGCCCGGCGAATCCCGAAGCGGTGAACAGCAGGTAGAACGCGGCGCGCGGCGGCGCGAAGCCCGGCATGGCGCGCGTTTATAGCACGGGCTCCCGGGGCGGTCTGGGTAAGATGCGGCGCCATGAGCGCGCCGCTCGGCCTGTCGGCCTACTTCGCCGCGTACTTCCTGTACGCGGGCGCGTTCATGCCGTACTTCACGCTGTACCTGGCGGCGCGCGGCCTGGACGCGGCGGCGATCGCGCTGGTGATGGCGATGCCGCAGCTGGCGCGCATCGCGGCGCCTTCGTTCTGGGGGTGGCTGGCCGATCGCAGCGGGCAGGGACGCGCCATCGTCATCGGCTCCGCCGCGGTGCTGGTGGTCGGCTACGCGGCGCTCGCCTCGCTCGAGCAGGCCACCGCGATCGCCGGCGTGATGCTGGCGATGAGCCTGCTGACAGCGGGCGCGCTGCCGATCGTCGAGGCGATCACCATGGCCTCGCTCGAAGGCCGCGCGGAGCGCTACGGACCGGTGCGCCTGTGGGGCTCGGTGGGCTTCATTGCCGGGGTCATGGGCACGGGACTGTGGCTGGACGCGCACGCGCCGCAGTCGCTGATCGGCGTGCTCGTCGTGCTGACCGCGCTGACGCTGGGCGTCTCGCTGCTTGTGCCGCCCGCGCGCCCGGCACGCGGCGCTGCGCTCGCCGAGGCGAGCGTCGCTGAAGTGCTGCGGCGTCCCGAGGTGCGCGCGCTGTTGGCGGCATGCTGTTGCATGGCGGCGGCGCACGGCGCGCTGTACGGCTTCTTCTCGCTGCACGCGCAGGCGGCCGGCTACAGCAAGACCGCGATCGGCACGCTGTGGACGCTCGGCGTGGTCGCCGAGATCGGCGTGTTCTGGGCGTGGCCGCGGCTCGCGCGCCGCTGGAGCCTGCGCGTCCTCCTGCTGGCGAGCTTCCTCGCCGCCGCCGCGCGCTTCGCCATGATCGGCTGGGGCACGCACGTGCTCGCGCTGCTCGTGCTGGCGCAGCTCCTGCACGCCGCGACCTTCGGCGCGTATCACGCGGCGTCCAT
The DNA here is from genome assembly GCA_029883975.1 of Betaproteobacteria bacterium. Taxonomy (GTDB): domain Bacteria; phylum Pseudomonadota; class Gammaproteobacteria; order Burkholderiales; family SG8-39; genus JAABQT01. The sequence continues at coordinate 8,696 of JAOUIL010000057.1, read as the reverse complement.
CGCCGCGGTGCACCGCCTGTTCCCGGGGCGGCTGCAGGCGACGGGACAGACGCTCTATTCGAGCCTGTCGTACGGGCTCGGCGGCGGCGCCGGCATGCTGATCGCCGGCTGGTCCTGGGAGCGCCTCGGGGCGGCGGCGAGCTTCAGCATCAGCGCCGCATTCGCGCTCGCCGGCGCGGCCCTCGTCACCTGGCGCGTGCGCGTGTAGGCTTTCGCCATGCAAATGCGGATCTTGCTGGCGGGACTGCTGGCCCTCGCCGGCTGCCAGACGGTGCAGACGACGCAGCCCGGCGCGGTCGGCGTAGAGCGCACGCAGGCGATGATGCTGTCCTCCAAGGAGGTCAACGACAGCGCCGCCAAGGGCTACCGGCAGGTGATCGCCGAAGCCGGGAAGAAGGGCCAGCTCAATCGCGACCCGGCGCTGCTCGAGCGCGTGCGCGGGGTTTCGCGGCGGCTGATCCCGACCACGGCCGCCTTTCGCGCGGACGCGCCGGGCTGGGACTGGGAAGTGAACGTCATCAGCTCCAAGGAGCTGAACGCCTGGTGCATGCCGGGCGGCAAGATCGCCTTCTACACGGGGCTGATCGAGCGGCTCAAACTTTCCGACGACGAGATCGCGGCCATCATGGGCCACGAGATCGCGCACGCGCTGCGCGAGCACGGGCGCGAGCGCGCCTCGCAGGCGATGGCGCAGGGCATCGCGCTCTCCATCATCGGCGCGGTCGCGGGCATCTCGCAAGGCGGCATGGACCTGACGCAGCTCGTGCTGAACGTGACGCTCAACCTGCCGAACTCGCGCGAGCACGAGACGGAAGCCGATCGCATCGGCGTGGAGCTCGCCGCGCGCGCGGGCTACGACCCGCGGGCGGCGGTCAACGTCTGGGAGAAGATGGCCAAGGCCGCCGACGGCGCGCCACCGGAGATTCTCTCCACGCACCCGGCGCCCGCCACGCGCATCGCCGACCTCAAGGTATACGCCGCGCGCGTCATGCCGCTGTACGAGCAGGGCAAGCCCCGGCGCTAGGTAAAGCGAGTCCTATCAAGGACTTCGCCTGTGCCATAATCCGCCGTTTCCGCGATGCCGCAAATGGACCGCACGCTCTACGACAAGCTTTGGGACAGTCACCTGGTGCACGCCAACGAGGACGGCACCGCGCTCATCTACATCGACCGGCACCTGGTGCATGAAGTCACCAGCCCGCAAGCCTTCGAGGGCCTGAAGCTGGCCGGCCGCAAGCCGTGGCGCATCGAGTCGGTGGTCGCCACGGCCGACCACAATACGCCGACCACCGGGTGGGAGCGCGGCATCGACGGAATCAGCGACCCGATCTCGCGCATCCAGGTGGAAACGCTGGACGCCAACATGAAGGGCGGCCTCGGCGCCGGCGCGAAGGCGTACTTCCCGTTCCTCGACAAGCGCCAGGGCATCGTGCATGTCATCGGGCCGGAGCAGGGCGCGACGCTGCCGGGCATGACCGTGGTGTGCGGCGATTCGCACACGAGCACCCATGGCGCCTTCGCGTGCCTCGCGCACGGCATCGGCACCTCCGAGGTCGAGCACGTGCTCGCCACCCAGTGCCTGGTGGCGAGGAAGATGAAGAACATGCGCGTCAGCGTCGAGGGCGCACTGGCGCGCGGCGTCACGGCCAAGGACGTCGTGCTGGCGATCATCGGCCGCATCGGCACGGCCGGCGGCAGCGGGCACGCCGTCGAATTCGCGGGCAGCGCGATTCGCGGGCTGACCATGGAAGGGCGCATGACCCTGTGCAACATGGCGATCGAGGCGGGCGCGCGCGCTGGCATGGTGGCCGTGGACGACGCGACGATCGAGTACCTCAAGGGACGTCCGTTCGCGCCCAGGGGGCAGGACTGGGACGCGGCCGTCGCCTACTGGAAGACGCTGAAGTCCGATCCGGGCGCGAAGTTCGACCGCGAGGTGACGCTTCGCGCCGAGGACATCCGGCCGCAGGTGACCTGGGGCACGTCTCCCGAGATGGTGGTGCCGGTGGACGCCGACGTGCCGGATCCCGAGCGCGAGAAGGACGTCATTCGCCGCGAGGGCATGGAGCGCGCGCTGCAGTACATGGGCCTGAAGCCGCGCATGAAGATCACCGACATCAAGCTGGACAAGGTCTTCATCGGCTCGTGCACCAATTCGCGCATCGAGGACCTGCGCGTCGCGGCGGCAGTGGTGAAGGGCCGGCGCGTCGCGCCGAACGTGCGCCTCGCTTTGGTCGTTCCCGGCTCGGGGCTGGTGAAGGCGCAGGCCGAGCGCGAGGGCCTGGACAAGATCTTCAGGGACGCGGGCTTCGACTGGCGCCAGCCGGGCTGCTCGATGTGCCTGGCGATGAATGCCGACCGGCTCGAGCCGGGCGAGCGCTGCGCTTCCACCTCGAACCGCAACTTCGAGGGACGGCAGGGCGACGGCGGGCGTACGCACCTCGTCAGTCCTGCGATGGCCGCGGCGGCGGCCGTCGCGGGCCATTTCGTCGACATCCGTCAATGGCGCTAGCACTCCATGGATAAGTTCACCGCGCATAGCGGAATCGTCGCGCCGCTGGATCGCGGCAACGTCGATACCGACCAGATCATTCCGAAGCAGTTTCTCAAGTCGATCAAGCGCACCGGCTACGGGCCCAACCTGTTCGACGCCTGGCGCTACCTGGACCATGGCGAGCCCGGCATGGACCACTCGAAGCGCCCGCGCAACCCGAATTTCGTGCTGAACGACCCGCGCTACAAGGAAGCGACCATCCTGCTGGCGCGCAAGAACTTCGGCTGCGGCAGCTCGCGCGAACACGCGCCCTGGGCGCTGCTCGAGTACGGCTTTCGCTGCGTCATTGCGCCGACGTTCGCCGACATCTTCTACGAGAACAGCTTCAAGAACGGCTTGCTGCCCGTGATGCTGACCGAGGCCGAAGTCGACCGCCTGTTCTACGAGTGCGCCTCGTTCCCGGGCTTGCGCCTCACGGTCGACCTGGAGCAGCAGACCGTGTCGACGGCGGACCGCTCGCTGGTCATGCGCTTCGAAGTCGATGCGTCGCGCAAGTTCAGCCTGCTGAACGGGCTGGACGAAATCGGGCTCACGCTGCGCCACGCCGACACGATCCGCGCCTTCGAGGCCAAGCGCCTGGCCGAATTCCCCTGGCTGCTGCGGTGAGCCGATGAAGGTCGCGGTGCTGCCCGGGGACGGGATCGGACAGGAGATCGTCGCCCAGGCGGTCAAGGTGTTGCAGCGCCTCGCGCTGCCGCTCGAGCTCGAGGAGGCGCCAGTCGGCGGGGCGGGGTACGAGGCGGCGGGCGACCCGCTGCCCGAGGCGACGCTCGCCCTGGCACGTGCAGCCGACGCAATCCTGTTTGGCGCGATCGGCGGGCCGCAGTTCGACACCCTGCCGCGCGACAAGCGCCCGGAGCGCGGCCTGCTGCGGCTGCGGAAGGAACTGGGATTGTTCGCCAACCTGCGCCCGGCGCAGGTGTTCGCCGAGCTCGCGCAAGCCTCCTCGCTCAAGCCCGAGCTCGTCGCGGGCCTGGACGTGCTGATCGTGCGCGAGCTGACCGGCGACATCTACTTCGGCGAACCGCGCGGCATCTCGACGCTTGCCAGCGGCGAGCGCGAGGGCGTGAACACCATGCGCTATCGCGAGAGCGAGATCCGGCGCATCGCGCGCGTGGCGTTCGAGGCGGCGCGCAAGCGCGACAAGCGCCTGTGCTCGGTGGACAAGGCGAACGTGCTGGAGACCACGGAGCTGTGGAAGCAGGTGGTGACCGAGCTCGGCAAGGACTATCCGGACGTCGAGCTCACCCACATGTACGTGGACAACTGCGCGATGCAGCTCGTGCGCGCCCCGAAGCAGTTCGACGTGATCGTCACCGGCAATATGTTCGGCGACATCCTGTCCGACGAGGCCTCGATGCTCACCGGCTCGATCGGCATGCTGCCCTCGGCGTCCCTCGACGAGCGCAGCAAGGGGTTGTACGAGCCGATCCACGGCTCGGCGCCGGACATCGCCGGCAAGGGCCTTGCCAACCCCCTCGCGACCATCCTGTCCAGCGCGATGATGCTGCGCTATTCCCTGGCGCGGCCGGCAGAGGCGGAACGCATCGAGAAAGCGGTACGCAAGGTGCTGGGGCAGGGGTTGCGCACGGCGGACATCTATACTGAAGGCTGCCGCAAGGTCGGCACGCAGGAAATGGGCGACGCGGTCGTCGCCGCGCTGTAGGGGAAAGGCAATGCTGAGAGTCGGAATCGTCGGGTGGCGGGGCATGGTCGGGTCGGTGCTCGTGCAGCGCATGCGCGAGGAGCGCGACTTCGAGCTCATCGAGCCGGTGTTCTTCTCGACGTCGCAGGCGGGCGGCAAGGGCCCCGCCATCGGCACGGACACAGGGCCGGTGCGAGACGCGATGGACATCGACGCGCTCAAGCGGCTGCCGGTCCTCGTCGCCTGCCAGGGCGGCGACTACACCAACGAGGTCTATCCGCGGCTGCGTTCCGCGGGCTGGACGGGCTACTGGATCGACGCGGCGAGCGCGCTGCGCATGAAGGACCACGCGGCCATCGTTCTCGACCCCGTGAACATGCCGGTGATCGAGCGCGCGCTCGCCGAGGGCAAGCGCGACTACATCGGCGGAAATTGCACCGTCAGCCTGATGATGATGGGCGTGGCCGGGCTGTTCCAGCACGATCTGGTGGAATGGATGACCAGCATGACGTATCAGGCGGCTTCGGGCGCCGGCGCGGCCAACATGCGCGAGCTGGCGGCGCAGATGGCGCACTTGGGTGATGTTGCGAAGCCGATGCTGGGCGACCCCGGCGCCACGGCGCTCGACATCGAGCGGCGCGTGTCCGAGGCCGTACGCAACGGCGGCATGCCGAAGGAGCATTTCGGGCAGGCGCTGGCGGGCAGCCTGCTGCCTTGGATCGACAAGGACCTGGGCGACGGGCAGAGCCGCGAAGAGTGGAAGGGGCAGGCCGAGACGAACAAGATCCTCGGTCGCAGCGAGCGGCCGATTCCCGTCGATGGCATCTGCGTGCGCGTCGCTGCCATGCGCTGCCACAGCCAGGCGCTCACCATCAAGCTGCGCAAGGACGTGCCGCTCGACGAAGTGCAAGGAATTGTCGCGGAGGGTAACGAATGGGTGCGCGTCGTGCCCAATCGCAGGGAAGAATCGCTGGCCGAGCTCACACCCGCGGCCGTGACCGGAAAGCTGACGGTGCCGATAGGGCGCCTGCGCAAGCTGCCGATGGGTGGGGACTATCTCTCCGCTTTCACGGTAGGTGATCAACTGCTCTGGGGTGCGGCGGAGCCCCTGCGCCGGATGCTGCGTATCCTGCTCGATATGGGGATCAAGGGGTGACTGGCGAGACTACCCAGGCCGCGACCCGAAAACCCTTTGCAGTCAGGGACGCAAGGCCAAGAAACCCAGAAAAGTTCTCAACTTGCAGGCCTAACGTCATGATGTTATGGTACTCAGTCCGATAAGAATACTCAGGGTGGCGCGGGTGAATATACCGGTCTCGTTGCTCAGGCTCGTGGCGGCAGCGGCCTTGGCGCTGCCCGTTCTCGCGCACGCGGCGGGACTCGGCAGGCTGACGGTGCAATCGGCCCTCGGCCAGCCTTTGCGCGCCGAGATCGAGATCGTCTCCATTCAGGCGGGCGAGGAGTCGTCGCTCGAAGCACGACTTGCTTCGGGCAACGCGTTCGCGCAGGCAGGCATCGAGTTCAACGCCGTGCTGAACGGCGTGCAGTTCGCGCTCGGCAAGCGCAATGGCAAGCCTACGGTCCTGGTGAGCACCCGCCAGCCGGTCAACGAGCCGTTTCTCGACCTGCTGGTGGAACTGCGCTGGGCAACCGGGCTGTTCGTGCGCGAGTACACGATCCTGCTCGACCCGCCGGGCTATGAAGGGCCGAAGCCGCAGCCGGCCGCTGCCGCGCCCGCCGCGCCCGCGGCACCCACTGTTGCTGCGCCCGCGGCCATTGCGACCGCGCCGGCCCCTGCCGCCGCCGAGCGTGCTCCGACCGAGCCGCGGCCGAGCGAGATCACGCCCGCGCCAAGGCCCGAAGAGCGCCCGATGGAGTCCGCGGCCGCGCAAGCGCAGGAAAAGCCGGCCGCGGCGGCCGAAGCCAAGCCCGCCGCGGAGGCGGCGCCCAAGGCGGCGGCCGCGCCGGCCGAGCAGTCTTCGGCCGCGCCCCAGGCTGCGCAAACCTACGAGGTCAAGAAGGGCGACACGCTCGGCGAGATTGCGCTGCGCTATCGGCCCGCCGGGGTCACGTTCCACCAGATGCTGATCGCGCTGCAGCGCGCGAACGAGGACGCGTTCATCCGCGGCAATATCAACCTGGTACGGGCGGGGCGCATCCTGAGCATTCCGGACGCCGAGACGGCGGCGGCGGTCGAGCCCGCAGACGCGAGCCGCCTGGTCATCGCGCAGCACTCCGATTTTGCCGAGTACCGCAGTCGCCTCGCAGCGGCAGTGGCGACGGCGCCGGCAGCCGCGGCGCCTGCAGAGCAGAAAGCCGCAGGGCCGATCACCGCCCAGCCCGAAGCCCCGAAGCCGCCCGCGCCGGCGGACCAGCTCAAGCTGTCGCGCGCGGACACCAAGAAGCCGGGCGCGGCTCCGTCCAAGTCCGCCCGCCAGGACGACCTCGCCGCGAAGGAACGGGCGCTCCAGGAGGCGCAGTCGCGCGTCTCGGACCTGGAGAAGAACGTCGCCGATCTTCAGAAGCTCCTGGAAATCCAGAATCAGCAGCTCGCCCAGCTCCAGCAGAAAGCGGCCAAGCCGGCTCCGGCGGCCCCAGGGCCGGCGGCCAAGGCACCCGAATCCCCAAAGCCCGCACCGGCGCCCCAAGCGGCGAAAGCGCCGGAGCCTAAGCCAGCCGCTGCGGCGCCGCCCAAGCCCGCAGCGGAGGCGGCCAAGCCGGCCGCCGCCGAGCCCAAGCCCGCGGCAGTGCCGGCGCCGGAAGTGCAGAAGCCTGCCCCGGCGCCCGCTGTGGTCGCGGAAGCGCCCAAGCCTGCAGCACAGGCGCCGAAGCCGCCTGCACCCGTGGCCAAGCCCAAGCCCAGGCCGATGGCGCCGCCCCCGCCACCCGAGCCCGGTTTCTTCGACGATTTCCTGGCCGATCCGGTCACGACGCTGGGCGGGTTGGGCTTGATCGTGCTGCTCCTTGGCGGATACGGCGCCTGGGCCTGGCAGCGTAAAAAAAAATCCGTCGCTAAGTTCAAGGACAGCGTCCTAGGGTCGGCATCCCTCGCGCCGGCCATGGCCGAGACCGCACCGGTTGGCGCTGTCGGCGCTCAAGCGGCGCCGCAGCCGTCAGTCAGCCCATCCACCGCCGGGGCGGTGGACGCCGATGACGTGGACCCGATCGCGGAAGCCGATGTGTACATGGCCTACGGCCGCGATACGCAAGCCGAGGAGATCCTGAAGGAAGCGCTGCAAAAGGATCCGAATCGCGTCGCGGTGCACGCCAAGCTGCTCGAGATCTACGCCAATCGGCGCGATGCGCAGGCGTTCGAGCAATCGGCGCTGAAGCTGAAGGGCGCCACGGGCGGGGTCGGTCCGGAGTGGGACAAGGCCATGGCGCTCGGACGCTCGATCGACCCGTCGAATGGCTTGTACGGCGGAGCGGGCGAAACCACGCCGGTTCCGGTTCCGGCATTTGCGGCGGCAGCCGCGCCGGCGGCGGCTGCCCCGTCTGTCGATTTCGACATCGGTGGCGGCGGTGCTGCCGAGGCGCCCGTCACGGCGGCACCGTCCCTCGATCTGGATATCAGCGGCCCGGCTTCGGCGCCGCCCACGGAAAAGACCGACTTTTCCCCCGGCGGCACGCTGATCATCGACAGCGAGGACTCGAAGGCGGTTACCGGCGGGCTGGATTTCGACCTGGGCGGTGGCGGCGAAAAGCCGACGGACACGGCAAGCGGACTCAATTTCGATCTGCCGGCGAGCGCTCCCGCGCCGTCGGCACCCGAGCCCGCCCCGGCGGCTGCCGGTTCCGCGTCGGGCGGGCTGGAATTCGACCTGAATCTCGGCGGCGCCGGCGAATCCAAGGACGCCTCGCCTCCGGCGCTCGACCTGTCCGAGATCAGCCTTGACCTCGGCGGGCCGGGCGAAGCGTCGCACGCGGGCGGAGGCAACGGCAACGGCGCAAGCGCCAAGTGGCAGGAGGTGGCGACCAAGCTGGATCTTGCCAAGGCCTACGAGGAAATGGGCGACAAGGACGGCGCGCGCGAGCTGCTCAACGAAGTCCTGCGCGAAGGCGACTCTGCCCAGCAGGGGCAGGCGAACCAGATTCTCGCCAAACTGGGCTGAACGGGCCGATACTGCGGCAACTGCGGGGTGCGACCGGCACCGCGCAATGCCTCGCGCTGCGCATGAGGATCGCGCTCTCTCTCGAATATGACGGCAGCCGCTTTCTCGGCTGGCAGACCCAGCCGGGCGGCGGCACCGTCCAGGATGCGCTGCAGGCGGCACTGAGCGGGCTCGCCGGCGAGGCGATCCATGTGACCTGCGCAGGACGCACGGATCGCGGGGTGCACGCGCGCATGCAGGTGGTGCATTTCGACACCGCTGCCGTCCGCCCGCTGAGCGCGTGGATGCGCGGCACGAATGCGCTGCTGCCGGAGTCCGTCGCCGTGTCGTGGGCCGCGGAGATGCCCGGCGCCTTCCATGCGCGCTACTCGGCGCACGCGCGCAG
>JAOUIL010000128.1 GCA_029883975.1 Betaproteobacteria bacterium | reverse complement strand
CGTGGGCGGCGTGGTGGTGGCCGAGCAGCAGCTCGCCGTGATCCTGCACACCGCGCTGCTGTGCCTCGCGCTGTATCTGTTCTTCCGCTACACGCGCGTCGGCATCGCCATGCAGGCGACCTCGCAGAACCAGCTCGCCGCCTACTACATGGGCATCCCGGTGCGGCGCATCAACATGCTGATCTGGGGCCTGTCGGCCGGCGTGGCGACCATCGCGGGCATCCTGCTCGCGCCCACCACGTTCGTGCACTCGAACATGGGCTTCATCGGCCTGAAGGCCTTCCCCGCGGCGGTGGTCGGCGGCTTCGGCAGCGTGCCGGGCGCGATCGTGGGCGGCCTGATCATCGGCGTGGTCGAGGCGCTGGCCGGCTTCTACCTGCCCGAGGGCTTCAAGGACGTCGCCGCCTACGTCGTGGTGCTGGTGGTGCTGCTGGTGAAGCCCTCCGGCATCTTCGGCGAGACGGTGGCGAAGAAGGTCTAGCCCCTTGCGCTTCCTGTTCAAGACCGACTACGGCCAGGACCTGCGCCTGTTCAAGCACCGCGGGCAGGTGTTCTGGTACGCGGTGCTCGCCGTCGTGCTGCTCGCCGCGCCGTGGTGGGCGAGCGAATACATGATGACGCAGCTGCATTTCATCGGCATCTACTCGATCGTCGGGCTGGGGCTGATGCTGCTGGTCGGCTTCACCGGGCAGATCTCCCTCGGCCACGCGGCGTTCCTCGCCGTCGGCGCGTACACCGAGGCACTGCTCGCGGCCGCGGGCTGGCCGTTCTGGCTGACGCTGCCCTGCGCGGCGCTGCTGTCCGCGGCGGTGGGCGTGGTCGTCGGCCTGCCGGCCTTGCGCCTGAAGGGCATCTACCTCGCCATCGCCACGCTCGCCTTCGGCGTGATCGCCGAGGAGATCCTCGCGCGCTGGGAGAGCCTCACCGGCGGCAACTCGGGCCTGCACGTGAAGCCGATCGAGCTGTTCGGCGCGCGGCTCGAGGGCGACGCGGGCTTCTACTACCTGGTGCTCGGGCTGACGGCGGCGTGCTGCGTCGCGCTGGCGAACCTGCTGCGCTCGCCCACCGGCCGCGCCTTCGTCGCCATCCGCGACTCGGAGATCTCGGCCGCGTGCATGGGCGTCAACCTCGCGAGGACCAAGACGCTGTCGTTCGCGCTGTCGGCGGCGCTCACCGGCATCGGCGGCGCGCTGTACGCGCACAAGGTGAGCTTCATCTCGCCCGAGCAGTTCACGCTGCTCGTGTCCATCGAGCTGGTCACCATCGTCATCCTCGGCGGCGTGGGCTCGCTGCACGGCGCGGTGCTCGGCGCGGCGTTCATCATCGTGCTGCCGCAGCTGATCGCCATCGCCAAGGACTACCTGCCCGCGGGCGTGGCGGGCGCCGCGGGCCTGCAGTCCACCGTGTTCGGCCTGGTGCTGATCGCCTTCATCGTCTTCGAGCCGATGGGGCTGTACGGGCGCTGGCTCAAGGTGCGCACCTGGTTCGAGCTCTTTCCCTTCTACCGCAAGGGCATGTTCCGGCGGCAGAAGACCTACATGAAGTCGGAGCGCGTGCGATGAGGTTCTTCGGCGCGGAGAACCTCGGCATCGCCTTCGGCGGCGTGCGCGCGGTGGACGGCGTCAGCTTCGAGCTGCGCCGCGGCGAGGTCTACACCATCATCGGCCCGAACGGCGCGGGCAAGACGACGATCTTCAACCTGATCGGCCTCATCTACCCGGCCACCACGGGGCGCATCCTGTTCCAGGGGCGCGAGCTGACCGGCATGAAGCCGCACCGCGTCGCCGAGCTCGGCATCGCGCGCACCTTCCAGAACATCGAGCTGTTCGAGCACGCGACGGTGCTGCAGAACCTGCTCATCGGGCGCCACCGCCACCGCTGCACCGCGCTCTGGCAGGAGCTCGCGTTCACGCCGGCCGTGCGCCGGGCCGAGCGGGCGCAGCGCGAGGCGGTGGAGCGCGTCATCGACTTCCTCGAGCTCGCGCACTACCGCGACAGCCTGGTCGCCGGCCTGCCCTACGGGGTGCGCAAGGTCATTGAGCTCGGGCGCGCGCTCGCCACCGAGCCCCAGCTCCTGCTGCTGGACGAACCCTCCTCGGGCCTCAATCCCGAGGAGACCAACGACATGGCGTTCTGGATCGAGGACATCCAGAAGGGGCTGGGCATCACGGTGCTGATGGTGGAGCACGACATGAGCCTCGTGCAGCGGGTGTCGGACCGCGTGCTGGCGCTGAACGAGGGCCGCGTCATCGCCGAGGGCACGCCCGCCGAGGTGCAATCGCACCCGGCGGTGATCGAGGCGTACCTCGGGTCCAAGGAAGAGGCATGAGCGCGCCGATCCTCGAGCTCGCCAACGTCGAGTCGAGCTACGGCCCGGTGCAGGCGCTGCGCGGCGTGTCGCTCGCGGTGCCGCCGGGCAAGATCGTGACGGTGCTCGGCGCCAACGGCGCGGGCAAGAGCACCATCCTGAAGACCATCTCGGGGATCATCGATCCCGCGAAGGGGCAGGTGAAGCTGCGCGGCGCCGAGATCCAGGGCTGGTCGCCCGACCGCATCGTGCGCGCCGGGGTGGTGCACGTGCCCGAGGGGCGCGAGGTGTTCCCGCTGCTCTCGGTCGAGGACAACCTGAGGATGGGCGCCTACACGCGGCGCGACACGGACGGGGTCGCGCAGGACCTGGAGCTGGTGTACGGCTACTTCCCGATCCTCAGGGAGCGCGCGCGGCAGGAGGCGGGGCAGCTCTCCGGCGGCCAGCAGCAGATGCTCGCCATCGCGCGCGCGCTGCTCTCGCGCCCCGAGGTGATGCTGCTCGACGAGCCGAGCCTGGGGCTGTCGCCCTTGCTGACGCGCGAGATCTTCCGCATCATCACGCGCATCAACCGCGAGCGCGGCACCACCATCCTGCTCGTCGAGCAGAACGCGCACATGGCGCTCGGGGTGGCCGAGTTCGGCTACGTGCTGGAAGTGGGGCGCATCGTCATGGAGGACACCTGCGCCAACCTGGCGAAGAAGGAGGACATCCAGGAGTTCTACCTCGGCGTGCAGGCGGCCGGGGTGCGCGGTCAGCGGCGCTGGAAGCGGAAGAAGCAGTGGAGGTAGGGCGATGAGGGCGATCGAGCACGGCACGGTGGCGCGCCTCTTCTGGCACGGCGTACAGACCCGTGCGCCGCAGGTGATCCTGCGCCAGAAGGAGCTCGGCATCTGGCGCGCGGCGACCTGGGAGGAGCTCGGGCGCGCTGCGCGCGAGATCGGCATGGGCCTCGCGGCGCTCGGCTTCCAGCCGGGCGAAGTGGCCTCGATCCAGTCCAACACCAACCGCGAGTGGGTGTACGCGGACCTCGGCATCCTCGGCGCGGGCGGGGTCTCCAACGGCATCTACCCCACCGACGCAGCGGCGCAGGCCGAGTACCTGCTCGCCGACTCGGGCTCGGTGTTCGTCTTCGTGGAGGACGAGGAGCAGCTCGACAAGATCCTCGAGGTGCGCGAGCGCCTGCCAAGGCTGCGCAAGATCATCGTCTTCGACATGGACGGGCTGCGCGATTTCGACGACGCGCAGGTCATGTCGCTCGAGGCGCTGCGCGCGCTGGGCGCGGACTACGACGCGCGCCACGCAGGCGAATGGGAACGGCGCCTCGAGGCGCGCCGGCCCGAGGACCTCGCGATCCTCGTCTACACCTCGGGCACCACCGGCAAGCCCAAGGGGGCGATGATCTCGCACCGGAACATCCTCGCCACCATCGACGGCTACCAGGACGCGTTCCCGCAGGGGCCGCGGGACGAGCGGATGGCGTTCCTGCCGCTGTGCCACATCGCCGAGCGCCTCGGCGGGCAGTACCACTCGATCCTCTCGGGCGCGGTGCTCAACTTCGTGGAGAACCCGGAAACGGTGCCGGAGAACGTGCGCGAGATCGCCCCCACGATCTTCACGGCGGTGCCGCGCGTGTGGGAGAAGTTCTATTCCGGCGTGATGATCCGGCTGAAGGAGTCGGGCTGGCTGCAGCAGCGGGGCTACGGCCTCGCCATCGGCCTCGGGTACCGCGTCGCCGCGCTCAAGGAGGCGAGAAAGCCCGTCCCGGCGGGCCTCGCCTTCGCCTTCTGGCTGGCGCGCGCGCTGGTGCTCGACAACGTGCGCAAGGTGATCGGCGTGCACCGCGCGCGGCTGTGCATCACGGGCGCCGCGCCGATCTCGCCCGACCTCATCCGCTGGTACATGGCGCTCGGCGTCGAGATGTACGAAGTGTGGGGGCAGACCGAGTCCTGCGGCGCCATCACCTCCAACCCCGCGGGCAGGGTGAAGCCCGGCTCGATCGGGCCGCAGATGGTGCACGCGCAAGTGAAGCTCTCGCCCGAGAACGAGCTGCTGGCGCGCGGGCCCAGCGTGTTCATGGGCTACCTCAACCAGCCGGAGAAGACCGCCGAGACGCTGAAGGACGGCTGGCTGCATACCGGGGACGTCGGCAAGGTGGACGCGGAGGGCTACTTCTACATCACCGACCGCATGAAGGACATCATCATCACCGCGGGCGGCAAGAACATCACGCCCTCGGAGTTCGAGAACCAGCTCAAGTTCTCGCCCTACATCACCGACGCGGTGGTGATCGGCGACAAGCGGCCCTACCTCGTGGCGCTGGTCATGGTGGACCACGAGAACGTCGAGAAGTACGCCCAGGACCACGCCATTCCCTTCACCAACTACGCGAGCCTGTGCCGGCGGCCCGAGATCGTGGCCCTCATCCAGGACGAGATCGACAAGGTGAACAGGCGCTTCGCGCGCGTCGAGCAGGTGAAGAAGTTCCGTCTCATCGAGACCAAGCTCACGGCCGAGGACGAGGAGCTCACCCCGACCATGAAGCTGAAGAGGAAGCTGGTCAACGAGAAGTACCGCGACCTGATCGAGGCCATGTACGCCGAGCGCGCCGCGGCGTGATATAAATCCGCCCCACAGGAGGGACCACCCATGAAGCGCATCGCCGGCATTGCCGCCGCCCTGTTCGCGGGCGCGGCCCTCGCCCAGACCCAGGGCGTCACGAAGAACGAGATCGTCATCGGCTCGATGCAGGACCTGTCGGGCCCGATCGTCGCCTTCTCCAAGCAGCTGAAGAACGGCATGGAGATGCGCGTCGCGGAGATCAACGCGCAGGGCGGCATCCACGGCCGCAAGCTCCGGCTGATCATCGAGGACCACGGCTACGACCCGAAGAAGGCGGTGCTCGGCGCGCAGAAGCTGGTGCAGCGCGACAAGATCTTCGCCATGGTGGGCACCATCGGCACGCCGACCTCGCTCGC
>JAOUIL010000056.1 GCA_029883975.1 Betaproteobacteria bacterium | reverse complement strand
CGGCGTGAAGAAGTCGGTCGTCGCCACCAGTGCCTGGCTGTCGTTCAGGCGGTAGACCGCCGCGTCGTCCGCGGTCTCGGTGCCGACCAGCAGGTCCCTGGGCAGGCCGCGGATCGGCGTCGAGGCAAGGATCTCGGACAAAAGGGCGGGGGCGATCTTGCAGCCGCAGCCACCGCCGTGGCTGAACTCGGTGAGGCGGATTCGTTCGGCAGCATTCACGGAACGAAGTCTAGACGATCGGGATCGCTCATACTGGGGCGTAAGATTCTGGCCGATGAAGGCGCCATCCTCGTCCGTCGCCATGCAGGCGTCGATCCTCACCGAATTCGACGCGTTGATCGACGCACGCTCGCCCGCGGAATACGCCGAGGATCACCTGCCCGGCGCCGTTTCGCTGCCGGTGCTCGGCGACGACGAGCGCGCGCGCATCGGCACGATGTACAAGCAGGAGTCGCCCTTCGCCGCCAAGCGGCTCGGCGCCGCGCTGGTTTCGAGGAACATCGCCGCGCACCTCGAAGGCGCGCTCGCCGACAAGCCGAAGACCTGGCGCGCGCTCGTCTACTGCTGGCGCGGCGGCAAGCGCAGCGGCGCGTTCGCGCACGTGCTGCGCGAGGTGGGCTGGCCGGCGCAAACGCTCGAGGGCGGCTACCGCGCCTACCGCCGCTGGGTCGTCGGGCAGCTCGCCGCGCTGCCGCGCGCTGTCGATTTTCGCGTCGTGCACGGCGCGACCGGCAGCGGCAAGAGCCGCCTGCTGCGCGCCCTGGCGCAGGCCGGCGCCCAGGTGCTCGACCTGGAGGCGCTGGCCGCGCATCGCGGCTCGGTGCTGGGCGAGCTGCCGGGCCAGTCGCAGCCCTCGCAGAAGCTGTTCGAATCGCGCCTGTACGCCGCCCTGGCTGCGCTCGACCCCGCGCGCCCGGTGTACGTCGAGGGCGAGAGCCGCAAGATCGGCCAGGTGCAGGTGCCCGAGGCGCTGATCGCCGCCATGCGCGCTGCAGAGTGCGTGCTGCTCGATGCGGCGCCCGGCGCGCGCGTCGCCCTGCTGATGGACGAATACCGCCACTTCTTCGCCGACACCGCCGTGCTGGGCGCGCAGCTCGACTGCCTGGCGCCGCTGCACGGCCGCGACAAGGTCGAGTCGTGGAAAGCGCTAGCCGCGCGGGGCGACTTCGAGACCCTGGTCACGCGCCTGCTCGAGGAGCACTACGACCCGGCCTACCTCCGCTCGGCGCAGCGCAATTTCGTGCGCCTGCCGGAGGCGGAAGTGCTGCGGGTGCCGTCGGCGGACGAGGATGCATTCGCGGGCCTGGCGCGTGCGCTGGCCGCGCGAGGTCCCTTGGCGCCATGACGGGTGTACGCCGGCCCGCGCGGCGCGCCGCAAGCTAGCTGGAATGCAGATAGCTCAAGCGCCCTGCTATAGTCCATCGCGCCATGGACATCAAGGATCTGCGCTACTTTATCGCTGTGTACGAGGAGCGTGGATTCGCCCGCGCCGGCGTGCTGCTCGATACGGTGCAGTCCAACGTCTCGGCGCGCATCCGGCGGCTTGAGTCCTTCCTTGGGGTCCAGCTGTTCGAGCGGCACCGCCGCGGCATCGTGGTGACCGAAAAAGGCGAGAAGCTCTACCGCCACGCCAAGCGCGTCATCGCGCTGCTCGAGGAGACGCCGGCGGCGGTGAAGGGGAAGGAAGCGGCCTAGCCCGCGCGCGCTCGAGCGTCCCGCGCGGCACGGCGCCGAGCAGTTCCTCGACCTTGGCGCGCGCTTGCGCCCCGCTCCAGTCCAGCGCGCCGTACACCGCGTAGCGCACGCGCCCGTCGCCGTCCACGAGATACGAGGCCGGCAGATAGCGCGCGCCCCAGACGCGCGCGGCCGCGCCGTCGGCATCGCGCAGCACGGCGAAGCCGACCGGTACGCGCGCGAGGAACGCGGCGATGGCTTCCGGCGATTCGCCGAGGTTGACCGCCAGGACGGCGAACGGCCGCGCCGCGAGCGAGCGCCGCAGGCGCTCCATGGACGGCATCTCCTCGACGCAGGGCGCGCACCACGTCGCCCAGAAATTCACCAGCACGACCTTGCCGCGATAGTCCTGCAGCCGGTGGCCGCGGCCCTTGACGTCCTGCAGGGCAAGCGCGGGCGAGGGGCCGGTCCACGGCAGGAACTCGGCGGCGCAAGCGGCCTGGGCGGCAGCCCAGAGCGCAAGCAGGACCAGCAGCCGCGTCAGCGGTCAAGCTCCGCGAGCACGCGCAGGTGCTGCACGGCGCTGCGGCCGAGCGCCGAGAGCGCGTAGCCGCCTTCCAGCATCGACACGATGCGCCCGCCGGCGTGCCGGTCGGCGACGTTCTTCACCTCGCGCGTCACCCAGGCGTAATCCTGGTCGGTCAGGCTGAGCATCGCCATGTCGTCTTCGGCGTGCGCGTCGAAGCCCGCCGAGAACAGCACCAGCTCCGGCTTGAAGTCTTCCAGCGCCGGCAGCCAGTCTTGCGTCACCGCCGCGCGGAACTGCTTCGAGCCCGCGCCGGCGGGCAGCGGCACGTTGACCATGTTGCGCGCCGGGTTTTCGGTGCCGCTGTACGGATAGAACGGATGCTGGAACGTGGAGGCCATCAGCACGCGCGGATCGTCCTCGAAGATGTCCTCGGTGCCGTTGCCGTGGTGCACGTCGAAGTCGATGATGGCGACGCGCGCCGCGCCGTGCGCCTCGAGCGCGTGGCGCGCGGCGACCGCGACGTTGTTGAAGATGCAAAAGCCCATCGGCCGAGCGCGGCCGGCATGGTGCCCGGGCGGGCGCACGCTGCAGAACGCCGCGCTCGCCTCGCCGCGCATGACGAGATCGGTCGCCAGCACCGCCGCGCCGGCGGCGCGCAGCGCCGCCTGCAGGCTGTGCGGGTTCATGGCGGTATCCGGATCGAGATGCACGGTGCCTTCCTTGGGCGCGGCGTCGCGGATCGCGTGCACGTAGTCGAGCGGATGCACGCGCGCCAGCTGCTCGTCGGTGGCGAGCGGCGCCTCGTGGCGCTCGAGAAACGGGCCGATGCCCGAGGCGATCAGCTGATCCTCGATGGCCGCGAGGCGCTCGGGACGCTCGGGGTGCCACTCACCCATCTCGTGCTTGAGGCAGTCCGCGTGCGTGACGAATGCCACGGTCATGCGTCAAATCATACCTTGTACAATCACGCCATGCTCCTGAAAACGCAGTTCAAACCGGCCGCGGCGCGCACGCCGCTCGAGCAGCTGATCGCCGCTGCGAGCCAGGTCATCCTCGGCAAGGAAGCGCAGGTGCGCCTCGCGCTCGCCTGCCTGATCGCGCGCGGCCACCTGCTGATCGAGGACCTGCCGGGCGTGGGCAAGACCACGCTCGCGCACGTGCTGGCGCGCACGCTTGGCCTGCAGTTCCAGCGCATCCAGTTCACCAGCGACATGCTGCCCGCGGACATCATCGGCGTGTCGGTGTACGAGCGCGACGGCGGCACCTTCAAGTTCCACCCCGGGCCGATCTTCGCGCAGCTCATCCTCGCCGACGAGGTGAACCGCGCCACGCCCAAGACGCAGAGCGCGCTGCTCGAGGCGATGGAGGAGCACCAGGTCACGGTGGAGACCGAGACGCGCAAGCTCCCCGAGCCGTTCTTCGTCATCGCCACGCAGAACCCGTCCGAGCAGGTCGGCACGTTTCCGCTGCCCGAGTCGCAGCTCGACCGCTTCCTGATGAGGATCGAGCTGGGCTACCCCGATCGCGACGCCGAGCGCACGCTGCTCGCCGGCGCCGACCGGCGCGACCTGCTGGCGACGCTGGAGCCGTGCATGAGCCCGGCGGAGCTGGTCGAGCTGCAGGAGGACGCCCAGCGCGTGCACGTGGCACCCGCGCTGCTCGATTACGTGCAGGCGATCGTCGAGTACACGCGCCGCTCGCCCGACTATGTCGCCGGGCTGTCGCCGCGCGCGGCGCTTGCGCTGGTGCACTCGGCGCGCGCCTGGGCGCTTCTCGAGGGCCGCGACAAGGTGATCCCGGAAGACGTGCAGGCGATCCTGCCCGGCGTGGCGACGCACCGGCTGCGCCCGGCGCACGACGCCGCGCGCCGCGTGGACATCGCCGCGCAGCTGCTGACGGCGGTGCCGATTCCCTAGCCGCTCAGGCGGCGGCGCGGTCCGCGCGCCGGCGCTCGCTTTCCTTGAGGAAGCGCTTGCGCAGGCGGATCGACTTCGGCGTGATCTCGACCAGCTCGTCGTCGGCGATGAACTCCACCGCGTACTCGAGCGTCAACCCGATCGGCGTCACGAGGTCGATGGCCTCGTCCTTGCCCGAGGCGCGGATGTTGGTGAGCTGCTTGGTGCGAATGGGGTTGACCACCAGGTCGTTGTCGCGGCTGTGGATGCCGACGATCATGCCCTCGTACACGGGGTCGCCCGGGCGCACGAACATGCGGCCGCGCTCCTGCAGCTTCCACAACGCGTAGGCCACCGCGACGCCGTCGTCCTGCGACACCAGCACGCCGTTCCTGCGCTCGGCCATCTCCTCGGCCCTGGCCGGGGCGTACTCGTCGAACACGTGGCTCATGATGCCGGTGCCGCGCGTCAGCGTCATGAATTCGCCCTGGAAGCCGATCAGCCCGCGCGCCGGAATGCGGTAGTCCAGGCGCACGCGCCCCTTGCCGTCCGGTTGCATGTCGAGCAGCTCGCCGCGGCGGCGGCCCAGCTCCTCCATCACGCCGCCCTGGTTGGCTTCCTCCACGTCCACCGTGAGCATCTCGTACGGCTCGCAGCGCACGCCGTCGATCTCCTTGTAGAGCACGCGCGGCCGCGACACCGCGATCTCGTAGCCTTCGCGGCGCATGTTCTCCAGCAGGATCGTCAGGTGCAGCTCGCCGCGCCCGTGCACGATGAAGGTGTCGGTGTCCTCGGGATACTCGACGCGCAGCGCGACGTTGCTCTTCGTTTCGCGCTGCAGCCGCTCGCGGATCTGGCGGCTGGTGACGTACTTGCCCTCGCGGCCGGCGAGCGGCGAGGCGTTCACCAGGAAATTCATCGTCAACGTGGGCTCGTCCACCTTGAGCAGCGGCAGCGCCTGCGGGTGCTCGGGATGGCACAGCGTGGTGCCGATGTTGATCTCCTCGATGCCGTTCACCAGCACGATGTCGCCCGCCTGGGCCTCGTCCACTTCGACGCGCTCGAGGCCCTCGAACATCTGCACCTGGTTCACCTTGGCCTTGAGGGGCGCCGACTCCGGGCCGTTCATCACCAGCACCTCCTGCGCCGCCCGCAGGCGTCCGCGGCGGATGCGGCCGATGCCGATCTTGCCGACGTAGCTCGAGTAGTCGAGCGAGCAGATCTGCAGCTGCAGCGGGCCGTCGGCGTCCTCCTCGCGCATCGGCACGTAGCGCAGGATCGCCTCGAACAGCGCTTTCATGTCGCCGCCGCGCTGCTCCGGGTCCATGCTCGCCCAGCCTTCCAGCGCCGAGGCGTACACCACGGGGAAGTCGAGCTGCTCCTCGGTCGCCCCGAGCTTGTCGAACAGGTCGAAGGTCTGGTTGACGACCCACTGCGCGCGCGCGCCCGGGCGGTCCACCTTGTTCACCACGACGATGGGCTTGAGGCCGAGCGCCAGCGCCTTGCGCGTCACGAAGCGCGTCTGCGGCATCGGCCCTTCGACCGCGTCGACCAGCAGCAGCACGCCGTCCACCATCGACAGCACGCGCTCGACCTCGCCGCCGAAGTCCGCGTGCCCCGGCGTATCGACGATGTTGATGTGCGTGCCCTCGTGGCGCACCGCGCAGTTCTTGGCGAGGATGGTGATGCCGCGCTCGCGCTCCAGGTCGTTGGAGTCCATGACGCGCTCCTCGAGCTGCTGGTGGGCGGCGAAGGTGCCCGCGGCGCGCAGGATCTTGTCGACGAGCGTGGTCTTGCCGTGGTCGACGTGGGCGATGATGGCGAGGTTGCGCAGGGCGCGTGGCATGATCTTGATCAGAAACGCAAAAAGTCGCGCATTGTACGCGACATCGACGTCTTCGTGTTGCGTCGCATCAGCCCGGAAAGGAGGACGCGATGCTCGCCTGGATCGCCTCGGCCGCCGCGCGCGGGTCGGCCGCGTCGCGGATCGGGCGGCCGACCACGATGTAGTCGGCGCCGCTGGCGAACGCCTGCGCGACGTTCACGACGCGTCTCTGGTCCTGCGCGCCCGACCCGGCGGGCCGCACGCCCGGCGTCACCACCAGCAGCTTCGTGCCGAATTCCGCCCTGATGCGGGGCGCCTCCAGCCCCGAGGCGATGACGCCGTCGCAGCCGGCCTCGAGCGCGGCGCGCGCGCGCTGCAGCACGAGATCCTCGACGCTGCCGGCGTAGCCCATGTCGGCGATTGCGCGCTGGTCGAAGCTCGTCAGCACGGTGACGGCGAGGATCTTCAGCTCGCCCTTCTCCTGCACCGCTGCCTCGAGGATCGAGCGCTCGGCGTGCACGGTGACGAACGTGGCGCCGCTCGAGCGCAGGTTGGCCACCGCGCGGCGCACCGTTTCCGGGATGTCGTAGAGCTTGAGGTCGGCGAACACCTTGCCGCCTCGCGCGCGCAGCCACGCGAGCAGCTCGAAGTAGCCGCCGGCAGTGAACAGCTCCAGGCCGATCTTGTAGAAGCGCACGGCATCGCCGAGGCGCTCGGCGAGCGCGCGTGCCTCGGCCGCCGTGGGCACGTCCAGGGCGGCGATCAGGCGCTCGCGGCGTGCGATGTCCCTCATGGCGCGTCCTCCGTCGTGAAGATCGGCATGCGGCCGGCGCGCCATGACGGCAGCGCCGCGGTGAGCGTCGCGCCGAGCAGCACGACCACCCAGGACACGTACAGCCACAGCAGGAACAGGGGGATGATGGCGAAGGCGCCGTAGATGAGCGTGTAGGTCGGCAGCTTCGCGACGTACAGGCCGAAGCCGCGCTTGGCGACCTCGAACAGCACGCCGGCCATGATGCCGCCCACCGCGGCGTGGCGCGGCGCCACGTGCCGGTACGGCACCACCAGGTAGACCAGCGTCAGCGCCGCGCAGGTGAACGCGAACGCCAGCAGGCTCATGACCGACCTGCGGTATTCGTCCAGGTCGAGATAGCCGAGCGAGTGCACGACCATGGTCGAGGTCAGGTAGAGGCTGGCGCCGATCAATGCCGGCCCGACCGTCAGCACGGCCGCGTAGACGAGCACACGGCGCAGCAGGTGCCGGCGCCGCTGCACGCGGAAGATGCGGTTGAGCGCCTCGTCCACCGTCAGCATCAGCATCAGCGCCGTGACCGCGAGGAAGCCGAGGCCCAACGAGGTGAGCGCGCCCGCCTTTTCCGCAAACGCGCCGATCTGCTCGGTCACCATGGCGCTGCCTTCGGGCAGCAGCCGCGCCGCGGCGAAGCGCGCCAACGCTTCCATGGCGCGCTCGAACGCGGGGAAGGGGGTGGCGAGGGCGAGCACGACGGCGACGAGCGGCACCAGCGCGAGCAAGGTCGTGAAGCTGAGCGCACCGGCAGTCTCGAAGCCGCGGTCCTCGCGCAAGCGCTGCGCCAGCGCGAGGAAGAACTCGAGCAGGCGGTGTGCGATGCGGCGCATGCGGGCCGTATGATACAGGCCATGGCCGACATCCTCGTCCTGTACTACAGCGCCGGCGGCTCCGTGCGGCGCATGGCGGACCTCGTCGCCGAGGGCGTGGAGCGCGTTTCCGGCGCGCAGGCGCGGCTGCGCACTGTGCCAGGCGTGTCGGTCGTCACGCAGACCGCCGCGCCCGCGGTGCCGGCCGAGGGCGCGCCCTACGCGCAGCTGAAGGATCTCGAGGACTGCGCCGGACTCGCGCTGGGCAGCCCCGGCTATTTCGGCAACATGGCGGCGCCGCTCAAGCACTTCTTCGACGCCACGGTGCCCCTGTGGCTCAAGGGCACGCTCGTCGGCAAGCCGGCCAGCGTCTTCACTTCCACGGGATCGATGCACGGTGGCCAGGAAACCACGCTGGTCGCCATGATGCTGCCGCTCCTGCACCACGGCATGCTGATCGTCGGCCTGCCGTACGCGCAGGCCGACCTGAGCGCCACGCGCACCGGCGGCACGCCCTACGGGCCGAGCCATTTCGGCGGGGCTGCCGACGACCTGCCGCTGAGCGATACGGAGCGCGCGCTGTGCGTCGCGCAGGGCAAGCGCCTCGCCGAAGTGGCGCTGCGGCTCGCGAAGTGACGCGCGCGGCGCGCCTCGCGGCGAGCGCGAGCCTCGCATTGCTGATCCTGCTCTGCCTGGCCTGGGAAATGTGGCTCGCGCCGCTGCGTCCCGGGGGCTCGTGGCTCGCCCTCAAGGCGGCGCCGCTCGCGCTATCGCTTGCCGGCATCCTCAACGGCCGGCGCTACACCTACCAGTGGTCGTCGATGCTGATCCTCGCGTACTTCGCCGAGGGCGTGATGCGCGCCTGGAGCGAGCGCGGCCTCGCGCAGGCGCTGGCAGGCGTGGAGATCGCGCTCAGCGTCGTCTTCTTCGCCGCGGCGGTGGCGTTTGCACGCCTGAGTCGAGCAGCCGCTTAGCCGCGGCATAGATCGGCACCTCGATCAGCGCGCCGTCCAGGCGCGCGCGTTCCTTCCCCTGCGCCCTCGCCTTGTCGAAGGCTTCCACGATGCGCCGCGCGCGCGCAACGTCGGGCGTAAACACCTTGTTCAGCGGCTGCGCATGCGCAGAATCCACCAGGCTCTTCATGCGGTAGCCCATGCGCGCCGCCCACTTCGCGTCCGCCACCGCGCCCTTCACGTCGCTGAAGGTGTAGGGCGCGTCGATCGCCTCCACGCCCGCCGCGCGACATTCGAGCAGAAAGCGCTGCCGCACGTAGGCGAGCTCCTCGCCGCCGCGGCTGCGGGTCGTGCCGAGGTCGGCCACCATGTCCTCGCTCGCCACGAGCAGCGCGACCACGCGCGGATCGGCGCGCGCGATTTCGCCCACGCGCAGGAGGCCTTTCGCCGACTCGACGTTGGGCACGAGGTCCACGCCGGGCGCCGCGGCGGCGAGCGCCCGCACCTGCTCCGGCGCGTCCACCTTCGACATCAGCACGACATCGGGCCTGCCCGCGAGGACGGCCGCCAGGTCCTCGCGCCCGCAGGTCTCGAGCGGATTGACACGCACCGCCGCGAGCGCGCCTGCACTGCGCCAGCGGTCATAGAGGCCGGCCGCCAGCGCGCGTGCCTTCGGCCGCAAGCCGGGCGGCGTGAAGTCCTCCAGCTCCTGGATGAGGACGTCGGCGCCGGAGCGCGCGGCCGCCGCATGCGCGTCTCCGTCCGCTCCCGGAACGAACAGCCAGGTGCGGCGCATCAGAGCGCGTGCTGCGGGTTCACCCTCTCCATCTTGCTCGCCAGCTTGTTCAGCGCGCTGATGTAGGCCTTGGCCGACGCCACGATGATGTCGGTATCCGCGCCGACGCCGTTGACGATGCGCCCGCCCTTGGACAGGCGCACCGTGACCTCGCCCTGGGACTCGGTGCCCTGCGTCACCGCGTTCACCGAGTAGAGCAGCAGCTCCGCGCCGCTCTTCGCCACCGACTCGATCGCCTTGAAGGTGGCATCCACGGGCCCGTCGCCCTGCGCCTCGGCCTTCCGTTCGTTGCCGGACTCGGCCACGACGATGCTGGCGTGCGGCTTCTCGCCCATGCCGCTCGCCTGGCTCATGGTGACGAGGCGCCAGTGCTCGTCGCTGGCGGTGCCCGCCTCCTGCGTGACCAGCGCCTGCAGATCCTCGTCGAAGATCTCGGCCTTCTTGTCGGCCAGGTCCTTGAAGCGCTGGAAGGCCTTGTTGTAGGCGTCCTCGCTCTCCAGCTCGATGCCGATCTCCTTCAGCCGCTGCTTGAACGCGGTGCGGCCAGAGAGCTTGCCGAGCACGATCTTGTTGGTGGTCCAGCCCACGTCCTCGGCGGTCATGATCTCGTAGGTCTCGCGCGCCTTGAGCACCCCGTCCTGGTGGATGCCGGAGGCGTGCGCGAACGCGTTCGCCCCCACCACCGCCTTGTTCGGCTGCACGACGAAGCCCGTGATCTGCGACACCAGGCGCGAGGTCGGCACGATCTGCGTGGTGTCGATGCGCGTCTCCAGGTCGAAGAAGTCCTTGCGCGTGCGCACCGCCATCACCACCTCCTCGAGGGAAGTGTTGCCCGCGCGCTCGCCCAGGCCGTTGATCGTGCACTCGATCTGGCGCGCGCCGCCGATGCGCACTGCGGCGAGCGAGTTCGCGACCGCCATGCCGAGGTCGTTGTGGCAATGCACGCTCCACACCGCCTTGTCGGAGTTGGGCACGCGTTCGCGCAGGCGCCTGATCATCTCGCCGAACTGCTCCGGCACCGCGTAGCCGACGGTGTCCGGGATGTTGATGGTGGTGGCGCCCTCCTTGATCACCGCTTCGAGCACGCGGCAGAGGAAATCCGGGTCCGAGCGGCTGCCGTCCTCCGGCGAAAACTCGACGTCGGGGCAGGCGTTCTTCGCGTAGCGCACGGAGAGCTTGGCCTGCTCCAGTACCTGCTCGGGGCCCATGCGCAGCTTCTTTTCCATGTGCAGCGCGCTGGTGGCGATAAACGTGTGAACGCGCCAGCGCTTCGCCCCTTTGAGCGCGTCGATGCCGCGCTGGATATCGCGGTCGTTGGCGCGGCACAGCCCGGCCACCGTCGAGTCCTTGACGACGTTGGCGATGGCCTGCACCGCCTCGAAATCGCCGTTGGAGGACGCGGGGAATCCGGCCTCGATCACGTCGACGCGCATGCGCTCCAGCGCGCGCGCGATGCGCAGCTTTTCGTCCTTGGTCATCGACGCGCCGGGGCTCTGCTCGCCGTCGCGCATGGTGGTGTCGAAGATGATCAGTTTGCCCTTGCTCATGTGCCGCTCCTCGTGGGAATGCGAATAGTCCTTGCCGCCGGGTGGGCGGTCAGGGGTACAGCCGAATTGGGGGTTGTTAGTTTGCGCGCGCGAGGCGCAGCAGCAGGCCGCCCAGCGCGAGGAGCGCCAGGGAGAGGATCGTGCCGAGAATCATGGCCTGCGACATGCGGGGGACTATAGCGCCAGCCGCGCGCCAGCGTCAAGGACGCGGGCGCGGGCGCTTGCCGAGCGCCCACAGCACGTAGCCCGACAGGCCGTAGGCGCAAAACAGCAGGAACAGGACGATCGGGGGGTCGAACGACACCAGCACGAAGCCGAGCACGATGAGCAGCATCGCCCAGAACGGCACGCTCTTCCTGAAGTTCACGTCCTTGAAGCTGTAGAACGGGGCGTTGGACACCATGGTGAGTCCGCCGTACAGCGCGAAGAACGCCGCCACCCACTGCAGGCCGTAATCGTCCAGCGGGATCTTGTTGTCGTGCGCGAGCCACACGAACCCGGCGACCAGCGCCGCCGCGGCCGGGCTCGGCAGCCCCTGGAAGTAGCGCTTGTCGACCACGTCGATCATGACGTTGAAGCGCGCGAGGCGCAGCGCGGCGCCGACGCAATAGACGAAGGCGGCGATCCAGCCGAAGCGGCCGAGGTCCTTCAGCGCCCATTCGTAGAGCACCAGCGCGGGCGCGGCGCCGAAGGACACCATGTCCGACAGGCTGTCGTACTCGGCGCCGAACTCGCTCTGCGTGCGGGTCAGGCGCGCCACGCGCCCGTCCAGGCCGTCCAGCAGGCCGGCGACGAAGATGGCCACCGCGGACTCGCCATAGCGGCCGTTCATCGCCTGCACGATGGCGTAGAACCCGGCGAACAGCGCCGCCGTGGTGAACAGGTTGGGCAGGAGGTAGATGCCGCGCCGGCGCAGCGCACCGCCCCTCGGCGGCACCAGGCCCGGCAGGTAGTCCTGCTTCTGCGGCTCCCTGGGCTCAGCCATGGGCCGGCAGCCTCGCGAGCACCGACTCGGCGGCATGCACCTTGTCGCCGAGCGCCGCCACCGCCTGCGCTTCGGGCGGCAGGTAGACGTCCACGCGCGAGCCGAAGCGGATGAAGCCAAAGCGCTGGCCGCGCTCGAGCTCGGCGCCCGCCTCCACGTAGCACAGGATGCGACGCGCGACGAGCCCCGCGATCTGCACGCAGGTCACGTCGACGCCGTCCGCCGTGCGCAGCGCGAGCGCATTGCGCTCGTTCTCGAGCGACGCCTTGTCGAGCGCCGCGTTGAGGAAGCGGCCAGCGTGGTACCAGCGGCGCTGCACCGTGCCGTCCACCGGCGAGCGGTTGGAGTGCACGTTGAACACGTTCATGAACACGCTGATCTTCAGCGCGTCGCGCTCGAGCCAGGGGTCGCGCGCCCTTTCCACCGCGACGATGCGCCCATCGGCCGGCGAGACGACGGCCTGCGGGTCATCGGGCACCTCGCGAGGCGGGTCGCGAAAGAACTGCAGTACGAACAGTGCGCCCAGCCACACCGGCAGCGACCACCAGCCGCCGGCGAGCCAGCCCACCAGCACGGCGGCGGCGACCGCGGCGGCGAGGAACGGCCAGCCCTCGCGCGCGATGATCGGGTGCGGGTAGGGCGGCCTCACGCCCGGCAACGCTCAGTTCTTCGAGGTGTCGACAAGGCGGTTCTTGCGGATCCAGGGCATCATTTCGCGCAGCCGGGCGCCCACCTTCTCGATCGGCAGCTCGGCCGTCATGCGGCGCCGGCTGAGCAGCACCGGCGCGCCGGCGCGGTTCTCCAGCACGAACTCCTTCGCGTACTCGCCGCTCTGAATGCGGCCGAGGATTTCCTTCATGCGCGCGCGCGCGCCCGCATCGATCACCTTCGGCCCGCTCACGTACTCACCGTACTCGGCATTGTTGGAGATCGAGTAGTTCATGGTGCCGATGCCGCCCTCGTACATCAGGTCGACGATGAGCTTGAGCTCGTGCAGGCACTCGAAGTAGGCCATCTCGGGCGCATAGCCCGCGTCGACCAGCGTGTCGAAGCCCGCCTTGACCAGCTCGACGCAGCCGCCGCACAGCACGGCCTGCTCGCCGAATAGGTCGGTCTCGGTCTCCTCCTTGAAATCGGTCTCGATGATGCCGGCCTTGCCGCCGCCGATCGCCGCGGCGTACGACAGCGCGACGTCGCGCGCCTTCTTGGACGGATTGCGGTGCACCGCGATCAGCATCGGCACGCCGCCGCCCGCGGCGTACGTAGAGCGCACCGTGTGCCCCGGCGCCTTGGGCGCCACCATCCACACGTCGAGGTCGGGGCGCGCCTGGATCAGGCCGTAGTGGATGTTGAAGCCGTGCGCGAAGGCGAGCGACGCCCCCTTCTTGATGTTCGGCGCGATGAACTCGCTGTAGATCTGCGCGTGATGCTCATCGGGCAGCAGCAGCATCACGATGTCGGCGCCCTTGATGGCCTCGCCGAGCTCGGCGACCTTGACGCCGCCCTTCTTCGCCTTGTCCCAGGAGGCGCCGCCCTTTCGCAGGCCCACGGTCACCTTGACCCCGGACTCCTGGAGGTTCAACGCGTGCGCGTGGCCCTGCGAGCCATAGCCGATGATGGTGACCTTCTTGCCCTTGACGAGCGACAGGTCGGCGTCCTTGTCGTAATAGACCTTCATGCTTCTCCCCCAAGTCTGGGAAGAATGGGGTCCGTCCCCATTCTTCGTCCTCAAATCCGCAGAACGCGGTTGCCGCGGCCGATGCCGCTTGCGCCGGTGCGTACGGTCTCGATGATCGCGCCCTGGTCGAGCGCCTGGATGAACGCATCGAGCTTGTGCCCGTTGCCGGTCAGCTCGATGGTGTAGGTGTTGTCGGACACGTCGATGATGCGGCCGCGGAAGATGTCGGCCATGCGCTTCATGTCCTCGCGCTCCTTGGCGCCGGCGCGCACCTTGATCAGCATCAGCTCGCGCTCGATGTGCTCGGCTTCCGACAGGTCGACGACCTTGACCACCTCGACCAGCTTGTTCAGCTGCTTGGTGATCTGCTCGATCACGTCCTCCGAGCCCACGGTGACGATCGTCATGCGCGACATCGAGGCGTCCTCGGTCGGCGCGACCGTCAGCGACTCGATGTTGTAGCCGCGCGCCGAAAACATGTTGGAGATGCGCGACAGCGCCCCGGCCTCGTTCTCGACCAGGATGGAGATGATGTGGCGCATCAAAGCTCTTCGGACAGGATCATTTCCGTGATGCCCTTGCCGCCCGGCACCATCGGATAGACGTTCTCGGCCTGGTCGGTGATGAAGTCCAGGAACACGAGCTCGTCCTTGCGCGCCAGCGCGTCGCGCAGCGCCGGCTCGACGTCGGCCGGCTTGTCGATCAGCGCGCCGCGATGGCCGTAGCCCTCGGCGAGCTTGACGAAGTCGGGCAGCGCGTCCATGTAGGACTCGGAGTAGCGGTTGCCGTGGAAGAACTGCTGCCACTGGCGCACCATGCCCATGTAGCGGTTGTTGAGGTTGATGATCTTGATCGGCAGGCGGTACTGCTTGCAGGTCGAGAGCTCCTGCAGGCACATCTGGATCGAGGACTCGCCGGTCACGCACACCACCGTGGCGCCGGGATTCGCGAGGCGCGCGCCCATGGCCGCCGGCAGGCCGAAGCCCATCGTGCCCAGCCCGCCGGAGTTGATCCAGCGCCGCGGCTTGTCGAACTTGTAGAACTGCGCCGCCCACATCTGGTGCTGGCCCACGTCCGAGGTGACGATGGCGTCCCCGCCGGTGATCTCGTAGAGCTTCTCCAGCACGAACTGCGGCTTGATGATCTTCGATTTGCGGTCGTAGCGCAGGCAGTCGCGCGCGCGCCACTCCTCGATCTGCTTCCACCACGGCGCGATGTCCTGCGTCTTCGCCCCGCCGAGCTGCTTGAGCAGGTCATCCAGCACGTCCGGGATGTTGCCGACGATCGGCACGTCGACCTTGACGCGCTTGGAGATCGACGACGGATCGATGTCGATGTGGATGATCTTGCGCGGATTCTGAGCGAAATGGGCCGGATTGCCGATCACGCGATCGTCGAACCGCGCGCCGATGGCGAGCAGCACGTCGCAGTGCTGCATGGCCATGTTCGCCTGGTACGTGCCGTGCATGCCGAGCATGCCGAGGAACTGGCGGTCGGTCGCCGGATAGCCGCCCAGGCCCATCAGGGTGTTGGTGCACGGAAAGCCCGCGCGCTGCACGAGCTCGGTCAGCAGCGGCGCCGCGTTCGACAGGATGACGCCACCGCCCGTGTAGACCATGGGGCGCTGCGCTTCGGCGAGCAGCTGCGCCGCCTTCTTGATCTGCCCGGCATGGCCCTTGCGCACGGGGTTGTACGAGCGCATGGTCACCGTTTCCGGGTAGTGGAACTCGCACTGGTGGGTCGTCACGTCCTTCGGGATGTCCACCAGCACCGGCCCGGGCCGCCCGCTGGAAGCCAGGTAGAAGGCCTTCTTGATGGTCGCCGCCAGGTCCTTGACATCCTTCACCAGGAAGTTGTGCTTCACGCACGGACGCGTGATGCCGACGGTGTCGCACTCCTGGAACGCGTCCTGCCCGATCGCGTGCGTCGGCACTTGGCCGGTCAGCACCACCATCGGGATCGAGTCCATATAGGCGGTGGCGATGCCCGTGACCGCATTGGTAACGCCTGGCCCCGAGGTCACCAGGCAGACACCCACCTTGTGCGAGGAGCGCGAGTAGCCGTCGGCCGCATGCACCGCGCCCTGCTCGTGCCGCACCAGCACGTGGCGCACCTTGTCCTGCTTGAACAGCTCGTCGTAGATGTAGAGCACGGCCCCGCCCGGGTAGCCGAAGACGTACTCGACGCCTTCTTCCTGCAGGCAGCGCACCA
Organism: Betaproteobacteria bacterium; assembly: GCA_029883975.1. Classification (GTDB taxonomy): domain Bacteria; phylum Pseudomonadota; class Gammaproteobacteria; order Burkholderiales; family SG8-39; genus JAABQT01. The sequence continues at coordinate 6,322 of JAOUIL010000056.1, read as the reverse complement.
CGATTTCGGCGCCGCTGAGCTCCACACCCTTGATGCGATCCATGCGCGCAAAGATCCCGAGAAAACGTTGAACATTAAAGACTTGTTGCATTGCGGTCAAGCAAACCGCGGGTGCCCACCAGGCCCCGTTTGGTAACATCGCCCGCCACACGCACCCCGGCGTCGGAGGAAGGGAGCACCACTGGCCTCGCGCAGCGAGCTTTCGGCCTTCCTCGAAGGCGTCGAGCGGCGAGCCTTCAAGCAGGCTCTGTACGCCGTGCGCGACGACCAGGCGGCGCTCGACGTCGTGCAGGACGCCATGCTGCGGCTCGTCGAGGCGTACGGCTCCCGCCCGGCCGTGGAGTTGCCGATGCTGTTCCAGCGCATCCTGCAGAACGCCATCCGCGACTGGTTCCGGCGGCAGAAGGTGCGTTCGACGTGGGTCACGCTCTTTTCCTCGCTGCTCGAAGCGCGCGGCTTCGATCAGGACTCGGACCTGCTGGAAACGCTGCCGGCGGCCCGGGAGCCCAACGAGGAGGAACAGCCGGGACAGGCCCTCGAAAGGGCTCAAGTCATTGAAATCATTGAGCAAGAGATCGCGCAATTGCCAGCGCGTCAACGCGAAGCCTTCCTGATGCGTTACTGGGAGGAACTGGATGTCGCCGACACCGCCCGCGCCATGGGCTGCTCCGAGGGCAGCGTGAAGACGCACTGCTCACGGGCGGTGCATGCGCTGGCAGTTGCATTGCGCGCGCGCGGCATTACGCTCTAGCCATGGACCACGAAGCACAGTTCGCCCACCGCCTCCGCCCGTACCTCAACGACGGCGCCCGGGTGGACGCGCGCGTGGCCGCGCGCCTGCGTGCCGCGCGCGAGCAGGCGCTCGCCGCCTACCGCCCCGAGCGACACGACTGGGTGGCGCTGCCCGCCGGCGCGGGCGGACGGCTCGGCGGGCTGCGCACGCTGTGGCTGCGCATCGTGCTGCCTGCCGTCGTGCTGTGCGCGGCCTTCGCCGCCACCTTCGCCTGGCAGCAGCAGCAGCGCGCCGCCGAGCTCGAAGAGCTGGACGCCCTGCTGCTGACGAGCGACCTGCCGATCGACGCCTACCTGGACCAGGGGTTCGCGGCATGGCTCAAGCGACGCGCCTCGCAGTAGCGCTGCTGGCGGCCGCCTGGCTGCAGCTCGCGCCGCCCGCCGCCGATGCCGCGTCGCCGCCGAAGGACCGGCGCTGGACGGAGCTGAGCGCCGAGCAGCAGAAGATCCTCGCACCGCTGCAGCAGGAGTGGGACGCCCTGGAGCCCGACCAGCGGCGCAAGTGGATCAGCATGACCAAGCGCTATCCGAAGATGACCCCGCGCGGCCAGCAGCGCGTGCAGACGCGCATGGAGAAATGGGCCAAGCTCACGCCCGAACAGCGCAAGCAGGCGCGCGAGAACTACCGCCGCATCAGCAAGGTGCCGCCCGAGAAGCGCGGCGACCTGAAGCAGCAGTGGTCCGAGTATCAGGCGCTGCCGCCGCAGGAGCGCCAGAAGCTGCAGTCGACCACCAAGCCGAAGTCGACGACCAAGCGGTGAGCGCCGAGACGCCCGGCCTCGCGCGCCGCCTGGCGAGCCTGGTGTACGAGGCCGTGCTGGTTTTCGCCGTGGCCTTCTTCGCCGGCTTCGCGTTCCTGTTCGCCTCCGGCGGCGCGCCGCTGGAAGGCTGGGTGCTGCGCGCGCATCAGGCGCTGGTCATGGCCGTGCTCGCCGCCTATTTCCTCTGGTGCTGGCTGCGCGGCGGCCAGACGCTCGCCATGAAGGCCTGGCGCATCCGGCTGGTCGGCGTCACGCCGCCCCGGGCGCTGGCGCGCTTCGTGCTCGCCATGGTCCTCGTGCCGACGGGCATCGGCATCCTGTGGGCGCTCGTCGACCGCGACCGGCAGTTCCTGCATGACCGCCTTGCCGGCACGCGGCTGGTGCGCGCCTAGCGCCGCTCCACCAGCCACATCATCAGGACCGCCGCGAGGAAGAACGCGGCGCCGGGCAGCGCAGCGGCCGCGAACGGCGGCCAGTTTTGCAGCAGGCCGATGTGGGCGAACAGCACGTTCAGCATGTGGAAGAAGATGCCCAGCATGATGCCGAGGAACACCTTGACGCCGACCATGCCGGCGCGCGCATGCATGTAGGCGAAAGGCAGCGCGAGCGCCATCATGACCAGCGCGGCCAGGGGGTAGAAGAGCTTCTTCCACAGCGCGATCTCGTAGCGACCCGTCTTCTGCTGGTTGCTGGCGAGATGCCGCGTATAGCGCACCAGCGCCCAGGCCGACATGCGCTCGGGATCGACGACCAGCACGTTGATCAGCTCGGGCGAGACCGTCGTGCGCCAGACGCTGTCGGCCTCTCGCGTCGTGCGCGGCCCGTCGGCCGTAAAGCGCGTGCGCACCACCTCGCTCAGCCGCCAGGCGCCCTGCTCGAGATACGTGCCGCGCGCCGCCGTGGTCAGGCGCTCGAGCCGGTAGTCGCCGTCGAATTCGTAGATGCGCACGCCCTCCAGCTGCTCGGCGACGCGCGCCTCGCGCACGTTGATGAACGCGCGCTCGTCCTTGAACCACAGGCCGGAGCGCAGGTTCTGGCCGATCGAGCCGCTCATGGCGCGCAGCCGCACCTGCTGCGCCGCCTCCTCGGCCGCCGGCGCCACCCATTCGCCGATGACGAAGGTGGTGGCGGCGAACGCGACTCCCACGCCGATCAGCATGGTGCTCGCCTGCTGCGGCGACATGCCCGCCGCGCGCATGACCGTGAACTCCGAGTTGCTCGCCAGGTGGGCGAGCACATACATGGTTCCGATCAGCACCGCCACCGGCATCAGCTCGTAGGCGTGCGTCGGCGCCGACAGCGCCACATAGAGAAAGATCTGGCGCAGGTCGTAAGCGCCCCGGCCAACCAGGCGCAGCTCGCCCAGCAGGTCGAAGAACGCGAATAGCCCCAGGAAGCCGGCGAGAACGATGCCGACCGCCGCCAGGATCTCCCGACTGACGTAGCGGCCGAGCGTGCGCGCCGACGCGCTCATCGTCTCAGCTCCGCAGCCGCAGGCGCAGCAGCGTCATGCGCTGCGCGAAGAGCGCGACCAGCACGACCAGCACCACGCCGTGCACCACCCAGACGCCGACGGAGAAGTCCAAACGCCCCTGCGATACCCGCGCCTGCACCACGCTCTGCAGGTTGTAATACACGAGGTAGGCGAGCAGCGCGAACAGCAGGTTGACCGAGCGGCCGGCGCGCGGATTGACGAAGCCGAGCGGCACCGCCAGCAGGGCGAGCAGCAGGGCGGACAGCGGCACGCCGATGCGCCACACCAGCTCGCCGAGATTGACGCTGGTCGGGCTTTGCAGCAGCGCCGGCGTGGACAGGCTCTTTTCCGTGGACGCCGGCTCGTCGCGCGCCGGCCGCTCGATGCGCGCCGCGTAGCGCTCGAACTCCATGATGCGGAAGTCGGCTTCGCCGGGCACGCCCTCGTAGCGGCGCCCGTCGACCAGCACGACGAAGCGGTCACCGTTCGGCGCGCTCTCCAGCAGGCCGCGGCGGCTGACGAGGATGCCGCTGCGGCCGTGCTGCACGGCGCTGACGAACACGTTGCGCACCTCGCCCGGCGCGTCGCCCGCGGCCTCGACGAAGAACACCCGGTCCCTGCCGCGCGACTCGACGAACACGCCGGGATCGATGCGCGCCGCGTCGTCGCGCGCCTCCACGCGGCTTCTGAACTGCTCGCCCATGCGCACCGTCCAGGGGTTGATCACCGAGACGAGAAGCGCGATCACGGCGACCAGCGGCAGCGCGAAGGTGAGCACCGGCCGGATCCAGGCGGCGAGCGAAAGCCCGGAGCTGAACCAGATCACCATCTCGCCGTCCCGGTAGCTGCGGGCCACCGTGAGCAGCACGGTGACGAACAGCGTCAGCGACAGCAGCAGCGGCAGCGCGTTGAGCGCGAAGAAGCCGAGGAACGCGAATACCGCGTCGGTGGGAATCTTGCCGCCGGCCGCCTGGCCGAGCAGCCGCACGAGACGCGTCGTGATGGCGATCAGGAACAGCGTCAGGAACACCGCCGCCGCAAGTTGCGCGAACTCTCGCAGCAGCGCGCGGTGGAAGATCATGCGATACTTAACTGGCTCATTACACGGGAGATTCGGGTGGAATTTAGCATACGCGCGGCGGCGCCCCAGAGCGTGAAGACCGGTTGCCTGGTGCTCGGGGTGTTCCATGCCGCCGGCGCCGGCGCACCGGAACTTACGCGCGCGGCGGCGGCCGCGGACCGCGCGGCGCGCGGCCGTCTGGCGGCCGTGCTGGCGCAGGGCGACCTCAGCGGCAAGACGGGCCGCACGCTGCTGCTGCACGGCGTGGCCGGCGTGGCGGCCGAGCGCGTGCTGCTGGTCGGCCTGGGCACGCAGAAGGAGTTCGGCGAGCGCGCTTACCTCGACGCCTTGCGCGCGGCAGCCGGCACGCTGCGCGAGCTGGGTGCGCGCGACGCAGCGGTCTACCTCACCGATGTGAAAGTGGGCCGGCGCGCGCCGGCCTGGAACGTGCGCCACGCCGCGCTGGCGCTGCGCGACGCCTTCTACCGCTTCGACCAGCTGAAGTCGAAGAAGAACGACGCGGCGCCCCGACTGGCGAGCGTCACCCTGGGGTTCGTCGGCGCTTCCGTTCCCGAGGCGGCGCGTGAGGCCGTGCGCGAGGCCGCCGCCACGGCCGACGGAGTGGCGCTGGCGCGCACGCTGGGCAACCTGCCGCCCAACATCTGCACGCCATCCTATCTCGCGGACGAGGCGCGCAAGCTCGCGCGCCAGATTCCCAAGCTGCGGGTGGAAGTGCTCGAGCGCCGCGACATGGAGCGCCTGCGCATGGGCGCCATGCTCTCGGTCACGCGGGGCTCGCACCAGCCGCCCAAGCTCATCGTGCTGCGCTATGCCGGCGGCGCGAAGGGCAAGGCGCCGATCGTGCTGGTTGGCAAGGGCATCACGTTCGATACGGGCGGCATCTCGCTCAAGCCGGCCGGCGAGATGGACGAGATGAAGTTCGACATGTCCGGCGCAGGCAGCGTGCTCGGCGCGCTGCGCGCGCTGGCCGGCATGAAGGCGCCGGTCAACGTCGTCGGCATCGTGCCGGCGTGCGAGAACATGCCGGGCGGCGCGGCCTCGCGCCCCGGCGACGTGGTGACCACCATGTCGGGCCAGACGGTCGAGATCCTCAACACCGACGCGGAAGGGCGCCTCATCCTGTGCGACGCGCTCACCTACGCCGAGCGCCTGAAGCCCGACGCGGTCGTGGACATCGCCACGCTGACGGGCGCCTGCGTCATCGCGCTCGGGCACGTGGTCGCCGGACTGTTCGCCAACGACGCACGGCTGGCGGACCAGCTGCGCGACGCGGGCGACGAGGCCTGGGACCGCGTGTGGCCGATGCCGCTGCTGGAGGACTACCAGGAGCAGCTGCGCTCCAATTTCGCCGACATGGCCAACATCGGCGGGCGGCCGGCGGGCAGCGTGACCGCGGCCTGCTACCTGTCGCGCTTCGCCAAGAAGCTGCGCTGGGCGCACCTCGACATCGCGGGCGTGGCCTACAAGAGCGGCCGCGACAAGGGCTCCACCGGGCGTCCCGTGCCGCTGCTCGTGCGCTTCGCGCTGGCGCGCGCCGGAAGATGACGCGCATCGATTTCTACTTCAACGCCGGCGACAAGTGGCAGGTGGCCTGCCGTCTGGCCGGCAAGGCGGCGGCGCAGCGGCGGCGCATGCTCATCTACGCCCCGGAGCCCGAGGCCGCGCAGCGCATCGACCGGATGCTGTGGACCTGGCCCGCCACGGGTTTCGTGCCGCATTGCGCGGCGCGCGATGCGCTGGCGGCGGACACGCCGGTGCTGATCGACGGCGCGACCGACGCGGCGCCGTCCTGCGACGTGCTGCTCAATCTGTCGGGCGCCACGCCGCCGGCGTTCGAGCGCTTCGAGCGCCTGCTCGAGGTGGTCGGCCGCGACGACGCCGACCGGCAGCAGGCGCGCGGCCGCTACCGCTACTTTCGCGAGCGCGGCTACCCGATCGCCGACCACGACCTCGCGGGAGCCGCGCAGGGTGAGTGACGAGAAGGCGCGCGCGACGAACCCGCTGGTCGAGCGCGTCGACGCGCTCCTGCGGCGTCACCAGGAGGCCGCGCAGGCACGCGACGAGCTGCCGGTCCTGACCGAGATTGTGGATCCGGACAAGCCGCGCGCTGCGGCCGCGCTGGATGCCGCCGCCGTCGAGGCCCTGTCGCGCGAGCTCGAGCGCGCGGTCCTGCAGCGCCTGGAGGACGAGCTCAAGCCGACGCTCGCCGCGCTT
>JAOUIL010000007.1 GCA_029883975.1 Betaproteobacteria bacterium | reverse complement strand
CGTCGAGATTCACCTCGTTGGCGTCGGCGCCGCGCTCAAGCAGCAGCCGCACCATGCCGTCGTTGCCGCCGTAGCCTGCCCAGTGCAGCGCCGATTCGCCGTGGTCGTTCAGCGCGCGCACCTCCGCGCCCGCGTCGATCAGCAGCGCGGCGAGCGCCGGGTCCTCGTTCAGCGCGGCGTGGTGCAGCGGCGTCTCGCCGGTGGCCGTGCGCGCGCGCACGCTCGCCCCGGCGTCGAGCAGATGCCGCGCGAGGGCGCGCATGTCCTTCTCCGCCGCGAGGTGCAGCGCCGTCTCGCGCGCCTGGTAGCGGTGCTGCACGTCCACGTTGCCGCCGAGGACGAGGATCGCGGCCACCGGCTCCTTGCCGCCCTGGATCGCCTCGAGCAGGCGCTCGTCGGGCGTCTGCGCCAGCGCCCCGCCCGCGGCGAGCAGCGCCGCGGCCGCGAGCAGCCTCATTTCAGCGCGCCCGCCAGCACCTCCGCGAGGTGCTGCGTGCGGCGTCCGGAAAGGCCCTCGATCTGCTCCCGGCAGGAAAAGCCGTCCGCCACCACCACCGTATCGGGCGCAGCCGCGCGCACGCGCGGCAGCAGCGCGAGCTCGGCGATGCGGCGCGACGCGGCCTCCGTTTCCTGGCGGAAGCCGAAGGAGCCCGCCATGCCACAGCACCCTGTATCCGGCGCGTCCACCTCCATGCCCGCGGCGCGCAGCAGCTTCGCTTCCGCCGCGACCCCCCAGAGCGACTTCTGGTGGCAGTGCCCCTGCATCAGCGCGCGGCCGAAGGCGCGCCGCGGCGCGTAGCCGCGCGCCTCCAGGAACTCGGCGAGAGATCGCGCCTGCGCGCCGAGCGCAGCAGCGCGCGCGTCGTCCGGGAAGAGCTGGTGCAGCTCGTCGCGGAACACCGACAGGCACGCCGGCTCGAGCACGACCAGCGGCACGCCCGGCTCGAGCGAGTCGAGGATGCGCGCGAGCGCCGCTTTCGCCTGGTCCAGCATGCCCGCGTCGTAGTACGGCCGCCCGCAGCACAGGTGCTCGCGCGGCAGCTCCACGCGGCAGCCCGCGTCCGCCAGCACGTGCGCCGCGGCGAGCCCGGTCGCGGGCCGGAAGTAGCCGTTGAAGGTGTCGTCGAACAGGATCACGCGCTCGCCCTCGCCTTGCGGCGCGAACTGGGCGCGCAGGCTCCGGGCGGCCAGCTGCGGGAGCTTTCTCTGCAGCGACAAGCCCGCGACCGGCCGGCCGAGCCCACCGAACAGATTCGCCAGGCCCGCCGCCTTCGACGCGAGCGGCGCCCATTCGCCGATCCTCGCCAGCGCCTGCACGGCCGGCGGCCGGTACTTCTTCTCGTAGTAGTGCGAGAGAAACTCCGCCTTGTAAGCCGCCATGTCGGTGTGCGTCGGGCAGTCCGAGCGGCAGCCCTTGCAGGCGAGGCACCAGTCGAGCGCCTCCTTCACTTCCTCGCTTTGCCAGCCGTCCGTGATCAGCTCGCCCTGCAGCATCTCCCACAGCAGGCGCGCGCGCCCGCGCGTCGAGTAGCGCTCCTCGCCCGTGCCGCGGTAGCTCGGGCACATGGTGCCGCCGGACTTCGCGCGGCACTTGCCCATGCCCACGCAGTGCTCCGCCGCGCGCCCGAAGCCGTCGCCCACCTCGGAGCGAAAGGCAAAGCGGGTCTGCAGCGTGACGGGCTTGTACTGCGGGCCGAGCCGCAGGTTCTCGTCCACCTTGTAGGCGTCCACCAGCTTGCCGGGATTCATGCGGTTGGCCGGATCCCAGAGGCGCTTGAACTCGCGCAGCGCCTGCATCAGCTCCGGCCCGTACATCGCGGGCAGGAACTCGGCGCGCGCCTGCCCGTCGCCGTGCTCGCCGGACAGCGACCCGCCGTACTTCACCACCAGCTCCGCGGCTTGCGCGAGGAACGCGCGCCATTGCGCGAGGCCCGCGGGCGTGCGCAGCTCGAACGTGATGCGCGCGTGGATGCAGCCGTCGCCGAAGTGCCCGTAGAGCGAGGTGCGGTAGCCGTGCCGGTCGACGAGCGCCTGGAACTCGCGCAGGTAGTCCCCGAGCCGCAGCGGATCCACGGCCGCGTCCTCCCAGCCGACCACCGGGTCCGGGCCGGGCGTGCCCTTGAGGTTGAGTGCGGTGGCGGAAGCCCCCGTTTCGCGGATCGCCCACAGCCGCGCCATCTCGAGCGCGTCGGTCACGATGCGCCCCTGCAAGGCGCTCGCCTTGTCGATCGCCTGCTCCGGCGTGTCGCCGCCGAACTCGATCAGCAGCCAGGCCCTGCCCTCGGGCAGCAGGGCGAGGTCGTCTATCCTGAGCTTCCTCTCGCGCAGCCCGCCGATGATCGGTTCGTCCAGCCCCTCGCACGCGATCGGCCCCGCGGCGAGGATCTCGGGCACCGCGTCGCCCGCCGCGTATACGTCGGGGTACCCCTGCACCAGCAGCACGCGGTGGCGCGGGCTCTTCACCAGCTTCGTCTTCGCCTGCAGCGTGATCGCGCAGGTGCCCTCGGAGCCCACCAGCGCGCGCGCCACGTGGAAGCCGTTCTCGGGCAGGAGCTGGTCCAGGTTGTAGCCCGAGACGCGGCGCTTGATCTGCGGAAAGCCCCGGCGGATGAGCTCCGCGTAGCGGTCGGCGAGCACCTTCAGGCCGCGGTAGATCTCGGCCTGGCGGTCGTTGCGCGCCAGGATCCTCTGGAACTCGGCGTCATCGGTCGGCCCGCACCAGAAGCGCGAGCCGTCGTAGGTGAGCACCTCGAGCGCCTCGATGTTCTCCACGGTCTTGCCGGCCATCACCGAGTGCGCGCCGCAGGAGTTGTTGCCGATCATGCCGCCGAGCGTGCAGCGGCTGTGCGTGGCCGGATCCGGCCCGAACGTCAGGCCATGCGCTTCGGCCGCCGCGCGCAGGCTGTCGCACACCACCCCCGGCTCGACCAGCGCGCTGCGCGCTGCGGCGTCGACCGCGAGCACGCGGTCCATGTACTTGGAGAAGTCGAACACCACCGCGACGTTCACGCTCTGGCCGCACATCGAGGTGCCGCCTCCGCGCGGCAGCACCGGCGCCGCCTGCGCCCGGCACACGGCCAGCGCCCGCACCACGTCCTCGGCCGAGCGCGGCAGCACCACGCCGATCGGCACCTGGCGGTAGTTCGACGCTTCGGAAGCGTAGGCGGCGCGCGCCCCGGCGTCGAAGCGCACTTCGCCGGCGACCGCGGCCGCGAGCGCGGCCTGCAATGGCTTCATGCCGCCAGTGTAGCGGGGTCGAGCGCGCCGATCACCGGCGGCAGCGGGCAGTCGAGCGTCGCGGCCACGGCGCGCACCAGCTCCATTTCCGCCAAGCGAAACTGTCCGTCGGCGGCCGCGGCCTCGACGCAGGCCTTCAGCACGCGCGGCTTTTCGAACGGCTGCAGGTGGCGCAGGCGCTCGAGCGCCTCGACGATGCGCGCCGAGGTGAGCTCTGCCACGGCTGCCGGCGCGGGCAGCGCGAGGCCGAGGATCGCCCCGCCCTTCGCGTGCGCGGCCGCGGTGTCGCCCTGCGAGGCGTGCGCGATGAGCGAGAGCACGGCCTGCGCGTCGCCGGCCACGTCGTCCACCTTCCTGAACTTCGTCGGGATCGGCTTGCCGGCGCCCTCGCGCAGATGCTGGCGCAGGAACGTCGCCTGCACGAGCTCCGCGAGCGTCACCTTGCGGTCGGCCTGCACGCGCCGGTTCACCTCGGCGATGAAGGCGTCGCGGCGCTTCTGCGGCAGCTGCCTGAGCGCCGGCAGCGCGAGCTCGATGAGCAGCAGCGCGTCGTGGCGGCGGGCGCCCGGCAGCGCGCCGGACACCAGCTCGAGCACCGCGGCTTGCGCCGCCTCGGGGCTCGCCAGCCGCGCCTTCAGCGCCTGTGGCAGCCGCTCGAGGAGCCGCCGCGCGTGATCGACGTGCTCGCGCCTCGGGCCCTCGGTCGCGGCGGCGGCCACCGCGCCGATTCCCCCCAGCACCTTGACCACGTTGCCCGCGCCGTCCAGCACGGCGACGCGGCCGTCCCGGTAGGTCCCCGCGTGGCGCGTGCGCCGGTAATCCTCACGCATGAAGCGCGGATGCGCTCGCCGGATGCGCTCCTCGAGCGGCGGATGCGTCGGGAACGCCCACCAATGCACCACCGCGGGGGCGAAGAACATGTGCGACAGCTCGGACACGTACGCCGAGCGCAGCGTGGTGCCGGCGCCCAGGTAGCGGATGGAATCGAGCGCCCCGGCGATGCCGTCGGGATTGCGCGTGAACTGCACGCTCGCCGCGTCGGCGAGCAGCTCGCGCTGGCGCGCGATCGCCGCCTTGATGGCCTCGGCCGCGAACGAGCCCGGAAAGCCGATGTAGGCGACCAGCGCGCCGAAGATCGCGCCGAGCACCCCTTCGCCGCGCTCCTCGCGCGCGCTCTTGCGCGCCTGCTCGGCGGCCGCGAACACCATGGCTTCGCCCCACTCGCCGAAGCAGGCGATGCCCGCGAGCAGCGCCACCAGGCGCAAGTTGAGCGCCATGTCGCCGTTCAGGATGTGGCTGAACTCGTGCCCCATGACGCCCTGCAGCTCGTCGCGCGAGAGCTTGTGCACGGCGCCGCGCGTCACGATGATCACCGCCTCGTTCGGCGAGTGCCCGGCGACCAGCGCGTTGATGGCGTCCTCGCGCTCGAGCAGGTACACGGGTGGCACGGCGATGCCCGAAGCGATCGCCATCTCGTCGACCACGTTCAGCACGCGCGCCTCGGCAGGCGCGACGCGGCTGCGATCGAGATAGTGGGCGCCCAGCAGCGCCGCCACGGCCGGCCCGCCCTCGCTGAGCTGCCACATCCGGTGCGCCGTGACCGCGAGCACGATGGCCGCCACGGCGCCGGATACCGCGTAGTGCACGGCGGGCGGCACGCCAAGCAGCGCTTGACCGTAGGTGCTCCACAGCCCGGTCCAGACGAGCGGCGCGCCGCCGGCGAGCGGCAGTGCGCCGAAGAGGGCGAGCAGGGCGTAGAGCAGCGCGGCGGCGACGTTGAAGCTGAGGATGACGAACGCTACCGCGAGCAGATACCACAGCACCAGCCAGCGCGAAGCGCGCCGCGCGGTGTCCTGCTGCGCGAAGAAGTCCACGGTCAGGCCTGCGCGGGCGCCAGCGCGTCGACGAGCGGCGGCAGCGGACAGTCGAGCACCGCGCCCACCAGCCGCAGCAGCTCCGCCTCGCCCAGGCGGATCGTGCCGTCGGCGGTCGCCGCGGCGAACAGCGACTGCGCCAGCCGCGCCTTGGCGAGCGGCGCGAGGGCGCGCAGCGCCTCGAGCGCGGCCTGCACGCGCTCGAGCGACAGCGCGCCGCGCGGCGCGAGCTCGCCGGCCCCGAGGTCGAGCTGGCGCGCGCCGGCGCGAAACGCCCCGGCCGCATCGTTGCCGCTCGCGTGCGCGATGAGCGAGAGCAGCGTGAAGGCCTCCGCGCGGCGCTCGCCGAGCGCGGCGCGCCCGGCCCCGCCGCGCGCGGCCGGCGCGAGCTGCGAGCGCAGCAGCGCCTGCACCACGAACTCGTGCAGCGACACGCGCCGGTCGGCGCGGATCGCCGCCTCGACCGCCGCCAGGAGCTGCGCGCGCGCCGGCGCGTCGAGGCGCTTGAGCGCCGGCAGCGCGAGGTCGATCACCGGCAGGTGCAGCGCGTGCCCGAGCCCGACGGGCGGCTGCGGCCCGAGCAGCGCCAGCACGGCGGCGCGCGCGCCTTCGGCATGCGCGAGCGACTCGCGCAGGTCCCGCGGCAGCGAATCGACCAGCCGCCGCGCATAATCGACCTTCTCGCCGTCCACGCCGCCGACCAGCGCGGCGCTCGCCTGCGGCGTCCGGCGCCAGGCATGCAGGGAGTCGTCGGCGCGCTGGTTGCGCGTGGCGAGCACCGCGGCGGCGAGCAGTCCTTCGGCCGCGCGGTGGCGCTGCGCGTCGCCTTCTGCGGGCCGCGCGGCCGGCGCACGCCCGGCGCGATAGCGCGCCTGGACGAAGCCGGGATGCACGCGGCGGATGCGCTCGTCGATCGGCGGATGCGTCGCGAACAGGGACGCAAGGCCCTCCTTCACGCTCTCGCCGAAGTACATGTGGCTCATGTCCTCGGCGTAGCGATTGGCGATCAGCGTGCCGCGCGCCGAGGCGCGGATCTGGTCGAGCGCCCCGGCGATGCCCTCCGGGTTGCGCGTGTACTGCACGCTGGATGCATCGGCGAGGAATTCGCGCTGGCGCGCCACTGCCGACTTGATGAGCCGCGCGAAGAAAAGTCCCAGGTAGCCGATGACGAACAAGGCGATTCCCGCGGCCACCACCACGGCGGCGCCCTCGCGCCGCCCGCCGGCGCGGCCGGCGCTGCGCATGGCGAACTCGCCGATCGCGCCGATGAACACGATGCCCGCCAGCACGCCGAGCATGCGCAGATTCAATCGCATGTCGCCGTGCAGGATGTGGCTGAACTCGTGGCCGATCACGCCCTGCAGCTCGTCGCGGTTGAGCGTCTCGAGCGTGCCGCGGGTAACCGCCACGACCGCGTTGGACACCTCGGTCCCGGCGGCGAAGGCGTTGATGCCCCCCTCGCCCGCCATGACGAACACCTTCGGCACGCGCGCGCCGGCGGCGATCGCCATCTCCTCGACCACGTTGAGCAGGCGCCGCTCGAGCGGGTCGCGGGTCTCGGGCGAGACCTCCTGCGCGCCCGCCATGCGCGCCACGGCCTCCCCGCCGCCGCCGAGGCGCAGGGTGCGGATCACCGTGACGGCGAGGATGGCCGCGAGCGTGCCGAGCGCGCCGCCCCACCACAGCCCCGGCGGCACGTCGGCCAGCGCCACGGGCTCGTGCCGCTCGCCAGCGATCGAGTAGAGGTATGCGCCCGCGAGGACGGCGGTGACCGCCGCGACCACCGCCGCGACGGCCAGGGCATACAGCAGCACCAGCACGCGCGTGTTGCGGCGCGCGAGCTCCTGGTGCTGAAAGAAATCCAAGGCGCCCCTAGAACTTCACCTTCGGCGCCTGCCGCTCCTCCTTGGACTCGGTGGCCTCGAGCAGCATCGCCTCCTTGAAGGCGAACAGGCCGGCGACCACGTTGTCCGGAAACGATTCGCGCCGCGTGTTGTAGGACATCACGGCATCGTTGTAGCCCTGGCGCGCGAAGGCCACCTTGTTCTCCGTGCTGGTCAGCTCTTCCTGCACCTGCAGGACGTTCTGGTTGGCCTTGAGGTCGGGATAGGCCTCGAACACGGCGAGCAGCCGGCCGAGCGCCCCGCCGAGCACGCCCTCGGCCTGCGCCAACCCCGCCATGGCGGACGGCTCTCCCGGGGCCGCCGCGGCGCGCTGCGCCGCGTTCACCGCCGCGCCGCGCGCCGCGATCACCGCCTCGAGCGTCTGGCGCTCGTGCGCCAGATAGCCCTTGGCCGCCTCGACCAGGTTGGGAATCAGGTCATAGCGGCGCTTCAGCTGCACGTCGATCTGCGCGAACGCGTTCTTGAAGCGGTTGCGCAGCGTGACCAGCCCGTTGTAGATCGAGATGATCCAGGCGGCGAGCGCCACGACGAGCCCGAGGACGATCCAGGCACCGATGCTCATTGCGCGTTTCTCCTTGGCGGTCCGAAGGCTCGGCTACTATAGCGCATGCGTCGTTTGCCGGCCCCCGGGCCGTGGACATGCCGATACGCCGACGTGAATTCCTTGGCGCGCTCGCAGGCATGGCGCTGAGCGGCGCCGGCGCGGCCGCCGGCGCCGCCATGCACGCGCGGCGCATTCCCGCGAGCGGCGAGGCGCTGCCGGTGATCGGCCTGGGCACGTGGCAGACCTTCGACGTCGGCGCGGACGCCGGCGCGCGCCCCGCTCTGCAGGAGGTGCTGAAGGTCCTGTTCGCCGCGGGCGCGCGCGTCGTCGATTCCTCCCCCATGTACGGCACGAGCGAGGCCGTGGTCGGTGATCTGTGCGCGGCCCTGAAGATCTGCGAGCCGCTCTTCATGGCAACCAAGGTGTGGACGCAGGGGCGCGACGAGGGCATCCGCCAGATGCAGCGCTCGATCGAGCGCATGCGCGCCGGGCGCATGGACCTCATGCAGGTGCACAACCTCGTGGACGTAGAAACGCACACGAAGACGCTGCTCGCGTGGAAGGCGGAGCAGCGCGTGCGCTACGTCGGCATCACGCACTACACGGCCTCGGCGCACGCCGAGGTCGAGCGCTGGCTGCGCACGAAGCAGTACGACTTCGTGCAGATCAACTATTCGCTCGAGGAGCCGCACGCGGCCGAGCGGCTGCTGCCGCTCGCGGCGCAGCTCGGCGTCGCGGTGATGGTGAACCGCCCGTTCGCGACCGGAGGCATGTTCGCGCGCGTGCGCGGCAAGCCGCTGCCCGCCTGGGCCGCCGAGCTTGGCATCGCCAGCTGGGCGCAGTACTTCCTCAAGTGGATCGTGTCGCACCCGGCCGTCACCTGCGTCATCCCGGCCACCGGCAAGCCGGCGCACATGCAGGACAACGTCGCCGCGGGCTTCGGCCCAATGCCCGACGAGGCCGGTCGGCGGCGCATGGCGCAGCACTACGACGCGCTCTAATCGTACCCCGGCGGCGGCGTGAAGGCGAAGTAGTCGCGCTCGACGAGCCGCGCCACCGCGATCGTGCGGTAGTCGCCGTACTGCGGCCCCACGATCTGCACGCCGACCGGGAGCTTGCCGCCGGCGAGCTCGATCGGCGCCACGGTCGAGGGCAGGAAACACATGCCGGAGTAGCCCGCCCAGAACATCTGCGTGGTGGAGGGCTGCGGCCTGCCGTTCACCTCGATCATGCGCTCCCAGCGCTCGCCGCGCTGGTTCTGGGGAAACGCGGGCGTCGCCGCCGGCGGGCAGAGCAGCACGTCCCACTGCTTGAAGAACTCCGCCCACAGCAGGCGCATCTGGTGGCGGCGGTTGGACCAGCCGAGCCACTCCTTGTGGCGCATGACGTTCGCGCGCGCGGCCTGGGCCTCGTAGCTCATGTCCTCCTTCGGCCGCGTCTGGAAGAGCTCCTCCCATAGCGCCACGTGGTGCGGCGACTGTCGCGCCGAGGTCGCCGAGCGCAGCAGCGCGAGGTACACACGGTGCGCCTCCTCGGCTTCAAAGGCGGGACGTGCCTTGTCGGAAACCCTGGCGCCCTTCTTCGCCAGCGCGTGCGCCAGGCGCTCGATCGCGCCGGAGACGCTCGAGTCCACTTCGGCAGTCGGGTGCGAGGGCATCACCGCCACGCGCAGCTTGCGGAAAGAAGGGATCCCCGGCTTGTCCAGCGCGAGCTTCCAGCCCGCGCCGTCGACGGCGTCGGGTCCGGCGATGATGTCCATGGCGAGCTTGAGGTCGTCCGCGCACCTCGCCAGCGGCCCGATCGCCGCGATGTCGCCGGGGTGCGCCGATCCGGGCAGCGCGTGGCCGCGCGAGGAGCAGATGCCCCAGGTCGGCTTGTGGCCGTAGACGCCGCAGTAGTGTGCCGGGTTGCGGATCGAGGCGCCGATGTCGCTGCCCAGCTCGAGGCCCGTCAGGCCCGCGGCGAGCGCCGCCGCCGAGCCGCCGGAGGAGCCGCCCGGCGTGCGCAGCAGGTCCCACGGATTGTTGGTGGTGCCATAGATCGGGTTGAAGCTCTGCCAGTCGGCAAGCAGCACCGGCACGTTGGTCTTGCCGAAGACGATGGCGCCCGCCCGCCTCAGGCGCTCGACCGCGAGCGCGTCCTTCCTCGCGAAGTTGTCCTTGTGCTCCGGCATCCCCCAGGTGGTGGGCCAGCCCGCGACATCGAAGGATTCCTTCACCGTCATCGGCAGCCCGTGCAGCGGCCCGCGCTTGCCGCGGAAGCGATCCGCGGCGCGCGCGGCCTTCCGGTCTGCGTCGAGGTTCATGACGCAGATGGCGTTCAGCGCCCGGTTGTGCTGGCGCACGCGCGCGGCGTACAGGTCGAACAGCTCGAGCGCGCTGATCTTCTTCGCGCGCAGGGCGGCAACGAGCTTGGTAGCGGACCAGAAGGCGGTGTTCATGGCAGTTGTCCTGCGAGGTGGCGGCCGGCGATCCAGCCGAAGGTCATGGCGGGGCCGAGCGTGATGCCGGGCCCGGGATAGTTGCCGCCCATGATGGAGAGCGCGTCGTTGCCCGCCGCGTACAGGCCGGGGATCGGGCGCTTGTGCGCATCGAGCACCTGGGCGTGGCCGTTGGTGGCGATGCCCGCGTAGGTGCCGAGGTCGCCGATCTCCACGCGCACCGCGTAGAAGGGCGGCTGCGCGAGCGGCGCGACGCAAGGGTTGGGCTCGATGTCCGGGTCGCCGTAGAAACGGTTGTAGGCGTTCTCGCCTTTGCGAAAAACAGGGTCAGATCCCATTTTCGCGTGCGCGTTGTATGCCTCGACCGTGCCCTCGAGCGCAACGTGGATGCCCGCGCGCACCGCCAGCTCGCCGACCGTTTCGCCACGCAGCAGATAGCCGGACTTCAAGTGCGGCGCGATCGGCAGCGGCCGCGGCTTCACGAACCCGAGGCCGTAGGCGCGCAGCGCGCGATGGTCGGTCACGAGCCACGCGTGCGTCTCGCCCGTCGTCAGGAGCGCCTGCACGAAGTCGTGGTACGAGTTGCCCTCGTTCACGAAGCGCGTGCCGTGCCGCGTCACGGCGAGGACGCCGGGCTTGGCGCGGTCGATGAAGTGCGGGAACAGGCCGTAGGCCCCGCCGCCGCGCGGCACGCGCGACACCGGCACCCAGGCCGCGGCGTTGGGCAGCGATTCGTCCAGCAGGGCGCCCGCCGCCTCGGCGATCTTCAGCCCGTCGCCGGTGTTGCCCGGCGGCGCCGGCGAATAATGCTCGCGGTGGCGGAACAGCCGCGCCTGGCGCGCGCCGTCGCGCGGGAATCCGCCGCAAGCGAGCACTACGCCCTTTCTCGCCATGACTCGGACCGCGCTGCCGCCGGATTCGAGGATCGCGCCGGTCACGCGGCCCTCTTCGCGGACGAGCTCCTTCACCGACGTCGAGGCTTCCAGGCGCACGCCCGCGTCGAGCGCCGACTTGAGGAGCCGTCCGGCGAGCGCGTTGCCGTTGGTGAGCCGCACGCCGCGCCCGTGAAACAGCGTCGCCGCGCCGTGGCCGAGCAGGCGCCGCGCGACGAACGCGGCCGAGGCGAGCGACTTCGACCAGCGCATGAAGTGCACCAGCTCCGCGCCCGAGCCGATCATGATGCCGAACACCGTGAGCTCCGGGAGCGGCGGGCGCAGCATGCTCAGCATGCGCCCCAGCTCGCGCCCGTCGAAGGCGCGCGCCACGATCGAGCGCCCGCCCGGCCGCCCGCCGGGCGCGTCGGGGTGGTAGTCGGAGAAGGTCGCCGAAGGATCGAACTTCACCGCCGTCTCGCGCGTGAAGAACTCGATCATGCGCGGGCCCGCGGTGAGGAAGGCGTTGACGCGCTCGGGGTCGAATTTCTCGCCCGCCTCATGCAGCAGATAGGTGCTCGCGTCCTCGATCGAGTCTGCGACGCCGATCTCCTTCTGCATCGGGTGGTTCGGGATCCACAGCCAGCCGCCCGAGAGCGCGGTGGTGCCGCCGAACCAGGGCTCTTTTTCCGCGACCAGCACGTCGAGCCCGGCCTCGCGCGCAGTCACCGCGGCGGCGAGCCCGCCCGCACCCGAGCCCGCCACCAGCACGTCGCATGCGAAACCCATGCCCCATCTTAACTGGGGGCCGGCGTTAGAATCTCCCACGTTTCGCGCCGAGGAGGAGCCCCATGCTGCAGGAACGCATTCCCGACCTTGCCAAGTTCGTGGAGCCCGACCGGGTCCGCAAGGAGGTCTACACCGACCCGCAGGTCTTCGATCTCGAAATGCAACGCATTCACGAGACGGTGTGGATCTACTGCGGGCACGAGAGCCAGGTGCCCAAGCCCGGCGACTATTACACGGTGCAGATCGGCCGCCAGCCGATGATCCTGGTGCGCGGCAAGGACAAGAAGGTGCACGTGCTCTACAACCGCTGCCCGCACCGCGGCAACATGCTCTGCGGCGACAGGAGCGGCAACACCGGCGAGTTCTTCCGCTGCTCCTACCACGCCTGGACCTTCCATCCCGACGGCAGGCTGCGCAGCATCCCGATGATGGAGTCGGGCTACCAGGGCACGCGCATCGGCAAGGACAGCGCCGAGCTCTGCGTGAAGCGCGCGGCGCGCGTCGAGAGCTATCGCGGCTTCGTCTTCGCCAGCCTGGCGGCGGACGGCCCGTCGCTCAAGGAGTTCCTCGGGCCCGCCATCGTCGCCTTCGACGACATGTGCGACCGCGCCCCCGAGGGCGAGGTCGAGGTGGTGCCGAACTGCTTCCGCGTCATCCAGCACTCCAACTGGAAGATCTTCCTCGAGAACCAGCTCGACGCGCTGCACCCCTCGGTCACGCACCAGTCCACCGGCCGCGCGGCGCACGAGGTGGAAAAGCAATTGGCGAAGAAGACGAAGAAGGGCGAGGTACCGCTCTCGTACCACATGCTGTCGGCCTTCGCGACCGTGACCATCGACAAGTGGGACAACTTCCAGACCATCAACTATCCCTACGGCCACTGCATCCTCACCGGCTACATGGGCCTCAGGCCGCAGGACCCGGACACGCTCGCCTACGACAAGATCATGATCAAGGCGTACGGCAAGAAGCGCTTCGAGGAGATCATCGGCGTCAACATCCACCACGTGCTGCTCTACCCGGGCCTGTCGGTGCAGTCGCCGCTGCAGCAGCTGCGCGCGGTGCGCCCGCTCGGCGTGGACAGGACGCTCACCGAGATCTGGCACTTCCGCCTCAAGGGCGCGCCGGAGCCGATCTACCGCAGGTCGCTGGCCTATTACAACCTCGTCAACTCGCCCTCCACGATGATCAACGCGGACGACCTGGAGAACTTCTGGAAGTGCCACCAGGGCCTGTCCTCGGACGGCGGCGACTGGGTGAGCTTTGCGCGCCATCACGGCCACGACATCGAGAAGAACGGCGTGGTGGAGTCGGCGCCCAACCAGGGCACGTCGGAAGCGCCGATGCGCAACCAGATGAAGGCCTGGGCGCGGTTCATGGGAGGAGCGCGGTGAGCAGGGTCCAAGTGCAGCACGACGTCGAGCAGTTCCTCTACCGGCAGGCGGAGCTGCTCGACTCCAAGCAGTGGCAGGCGTGGATCGACCTTTTCACGCCCGACGGCGTGTACTGGATGCCGCCCGAGCCCTCGCACAAGACCTGGGAAGGGATGCCCGCGATCTTCGCCGAGGACAAGAACCTGATGACCGTGCGCATGGGTCGCGTGCAACACCCCGACGCCTGGTCGCAGCGGCCGCTGTGGGGCACCAACCACATCGTTTCCAACGTGGTGATCGACAAGGTGGCGAAGAACGGCGACGTGACGGCGCGCTCGCGCTTTCACATGATGGAGCTGCGGCGCGACGACGTGCGCCATTTCGCCGGCCAGTACACCCACCAGCTGAAGAAGGCCAAGGGCGGCTACAGGATCAAGCTGCAGCGCGTGGACATGACCAACGCGCAGGCCGCCTACGACTACGTCATCCAGGTCTGGGTTTAGCTCACCCGGGCGTCGCCCAGCCCCACTGCGCAATCGCTCGGTGGCTGGCAACGATGCCCGCGACCGGCTCGTCCGAGACGATCTCTAGCATGGAGGTCCGCGAGTAGCCGATCTTGCGCAGCGTCGCGCCGAAACCGGCGAAGTCGCAGCTGCCCTCCCCGACCGGGTCGTGGCGCCAGGCCTTCCGTCCCGTGTCGGACAGGTGAACGATGCCCAGCCGCGCTTTCACCTTGCGCAGCCCCTTGGCCGTGTCCTCGCCGATGAAGTGTGCGTTGGCGATGTCGTAGCAGATGCCCACCAGCGGGCTGTCGATGCGCTCGGCGAAGCGGATCAGCTGGTCGGCGCGCGGGTACACGCCCATGGGGATGTTCTCCAGCAGCAGGTGCACGCCGGCGCGCTCCGCTGCGCGCAGAACGCGCCCGAAGGCTTCGGCAAACCAGCCCTCCAGGTCCGCCCTCGCCGGCGCGATCAGGGGATTGACGCGTCCCGTCACCATGACGACCGCGGCTGCGCCGATGGTCTCGGCGATGGCGACCAGGCGCTCGAACAGGCGCACCGAATAGTCGCGCATCTCCGGGGACGCGCTGGCCAGGTTCTGGTCCAGGCTCGGCAGGTTGATCGTCTCGACCGTGAGCCCGGCAGCGCGCAGGAAGCGCGCGAAGGCGAGCGCTTCGGCGCGCTTCATGTACGGGTCGAAGTGCGGGCGCTGCGCCATCACCTCGAAGCACCGGTACCCCTCCCGCGCGAGCGTCTCCAGCGCCTTGCGCGCGGAGGTCTTCCACATGAACGACATGGTGTTGGCGCCCACCTTCATGGGCACCGGCTTGCGCTGGTCCGCCATTTCCCCTCCCTGGAAGATGGCTGCGGCGCGACCTACAGCCCCAGCCGCTTCTTGAACCCCTTGATCTTTGCCGAGAAGCGGTGGCGCTTGAGCTCGCGCGAATGCGACTCGGCGCCCGTCATGTAGTTGAGCATCAGCACGCGCCGCTCGCCGACGTACTTGTGGTGTCCGTGCCAGCCGTTGGGCGTCACCTCGAAGATCACCAGGGTGCCGGCGGTCGAGGGAATCTCCGCCACCGTGCTCTCCAGGTCGTCCGGCGAGCGCAGCATCCTCAGGTTGCCGGTCTTGTGCGGCCAGTCCTCGTTGAGGTAGAGGAGCAGGCTCACCACCTTGTCGTCCGAGTCCTTGTGGATTCGCCCGTCCTTCTCGCGCGAGCGGCCGCGCAGCGTGATCATCGTCGGCCGGCCCTGGAGATCCAGCCCGAACTTCTCCTCCACCACCTTGCGGAACTCCTCGCCGCCGATCTCCTCCACCAGCTTCTTCATGGCAGGGCCGAGCGGCAGGATGTCCACGGGATAGACGCCACCGTCGCCGATCGGCGGGAAGTCGCGCGAGATGTCCTTGATGGCGCCCGGCTTGAGCATGCCGCTCACCACCACGAAGGGAAACGGATCGCGCACGATGGGCTGCGCGCGCAGCCTGTCCAGGTCGAGAAGTTCGGTGCTCATGGGTTCGCCAGCCGTTTGAAACCGCGATGCTCGAAAAGTTTCTCCATTTTACCCACTACCGCATCCACGGTGATGAGGCGCAGCGCCCGCTCGTCGTGCACCCGCTGTCGCCAGCCCATCCGCTCGCGGCCGAGGATGGTCGCCGCGGCCTCGTCGAACACGTCCACCGTCCATTGCGGCTCGAGGTAGGGGCCGGTCTTCTTCGACGGCGCCACTGCGTACAGGCCGACCACGGGCTTGTTCATCGCCTGCGCGATGTGCAAGGGGCCCGTGTCGGGCGCGAGCAAGGCGTCCACCTGCCCGAGGAGCGCCGCCAGCTGCCGCAGGCTGGTCTGCCCGACGAGATCGAGCACCGCCGGCACGAGGCCTTCGCGCAGCTCGGCGGCGAGCCGTCGCTCGCCCTCGCCGGGGCCGCCGATCAGCACGACCGTCAGCGGCCAGCGCGCGGCGACGCGGTTGAGCGCCTCGCGGTAGCGCTCGACGGGCCAGTTGCGCTCGGCCTTGCTCGCCGCCAGCACCACGGCAAGCTTGATGCCGCGCGCGTTCGTCACCTGTGCGCGCGCCCAATCGTGCTCCTCGGGCTTGAGCGGCAGGCCCCATTCCAGGACATGCTCGCGCGCGCCGACGTAGGTGGCGAAGCGCAGGAAGCTGTCGATCAGGTGCTCGGGCTCCGCGGGCACGAACTCGTCGACGAACCAGCGCTGCAAGTCGCGCGAGTGCAGCGCGCCGAAGCCGATCTTGCGCCCGGCGCGCGTCGCCGACATGACGAGGTTGGCGCGCATGCTGGCCTGCGGCGCGAGCAGCCAGTCGAAGGAGTATGCCCGCAGCTGGCGCCACAGGCGCCAGTAGGAAAGCGGCCCGCGCGGCTTGTCGATGACGATCAGCTCGACGCCGGAGACGCCCTCGACGATGGCGTGGAACGGCCGCGCCACGATCCAGTAGAGCTTCGCGCGCGGGAAGGCCTTTTGCAGCGTGCGCAGCAGCGGCAGCGTCATCACCACGTCGCCGAGCGCGGACATGCGCAGCACGGCGATGCTGGTGGGAACTGCGTCCTGCGCCATGGGGCGCGATTATCCCCCAGCGCCGGGGCGCAGGGTCGGCCGCGAGTCGATCTTCCAGAGCGAGGCCAGCTGCGCGCGCGCCGCCGCGTCGCCGAGCACAGGCCCGGCGAGCTCGAGGAACTTGGCGTCGAGCTGCGCGTCCGAGAGCGGCGCGTCCGGGTCGCCGATGCGCGTGGGTTGCAGGAACTCCTCGCGCCGCCCGTCGCGCGCTTCGATCGCCACGCGCGCGGCCCGCTGCGCGGGGAAGGCGGCGTCGAGCTGCGGGTCCACCGCCACGTCGATGTGGTGCATCAGCTCGCGCGTCGCCGGGTCCGAGAGGCGCGCCGGCGCGAAGGCGGCGAAGCGCACGCTGCCGTGCGTGAGCGCGGTGGCCACCACGTACTTGAGCGAGAAGCGGCCCTCGGCCGCCGTGCGCGGCTCTTCGTAGCCGGCGACGTCCAGCGCCGCCTTGTAGGTGCCGACGTGCACGCGGGCGATGTCCTGCGCCTTGAGGCCCATCTTCGCCTGCAGCGCGAGCGCGCCGTCGATGGCGGCGAAGGTGTGGCCGCAGCAGGTGTGATTCTTGAACGTCATGCGCGTGATGTGAAAGTCCTTCCCGAGCGTCGCCACCGCCTTGTCCCAGTCGGGCCCGTCGCTCATCGCGCGCCCGTAGCCCGCCTCGCCGTCGATCACGTCGAGCGAGCCGATCACCCCTTCGCGCGCGGCGAGCGCCGCGGTAAGCCCGGCTTCCGCCGCGCGACCCGCGTGCAGGGGCTTGGACATCGAGTCCTGGCGAAAGGACTGCTGCAAGCCCGCGGAGAACGTGGTCACGGTCGCGAGCGCGTGCGCGAAGCGCTTCGCATCGAGGCCAAGGAGCTCCGCGGCCGCCGCGCAAGAGCCGAAGCAACCGATCGTGCCGGTGTTGTGCCAGTACCTGTAGTGCGCGCGGCCCATCGCCGCGCCGATGCGCGTCGAGATCTCGTAGCCGACCACCACGGCGCGCAGGAACGCCTCGCCCGAGGCGCCGAGCGACTGCGCGAGCGCGAGCGCCGCGGGAATGGTCGGCGCGCCCGGGTGGTAGATGCCGTCGCGGAAGATGTCGTCCACCTCGGTGGTGTGCGCGGCCGCGCCGTTGATCAGGCCCGCCGCGCGCACCGCGGCGCGGCGCCCGAGCGCGAGACGCGCCTCGCCGCGGTCGAGCTCCTCGGCGAGCGCCCTCTCCAGCAGCGTCGCGGGCGCCTCGACGGCGCCCGAGATCATCGCCGCGTGCAGGTCGATCACCGCGCGCCTGGCATGGTGGACGACCTCGGACGCAAGCGGCTGCGCGCGGAACGCGACGGCCCAGTCGGCGAAGCGCTCCAGGACGGTGGCCATCGGGGCGGTCAGTTGAACGGCCACGGCAGGTCCACGTAGGCCTGCAGCAGCCCGCGCGGGAAATCGAGGCTCAGCGCATGCCCGAGCAAGAGGACGCAGGCGAGCATCGCGACCGTGTAGGCGACGGTCACCGGCCAGCTGCGGCCCGCGCGCTTGCGCACGAAGACGAGGAAGAACAGCGCGACCGCCAGCAGGTAGCCCAGCAGCGCGGCGAGCGCGAACAGCGCGGCGAACCAGGCAACGCTCGTCCAGGGGTCGGCAACCGTCGGGTCGCCGACGTGCGCGCCGGTGACCTCCTGGTCCTGGTTGGCGGGGTGATCGACGCGGCGCCCCGTAACCGCCCACAGCACGTAGCCGCCGGCGGCGAGCGACGCCGCGCCGACCGCCACCGGAAACACCGCCGCCAGGAACGAGTGCCGCAATCCGTCCACGATGGCGAAGGCGAACAGCGTCGCGGCGCCGGCAGCGAACAGGATCTGCGGCCCGCGCCGCCGCGCGCCCGGGTGCGGCGCGCTCGCGGCCTCGGCGCCGCCGCGCACCACGCCCTCCTCGCCGACGCGCGAGCGAGAGCCGAGGAACACCGAGACCGCCGTGATGGCGAGGATGATGAGCACGCCGGGGCGGGCGAGAAACCCCCACGAGTAGAACTGCACCGCCTGGTAGAGATAGGTCTCCGCCTGCGGCGCGAGCACGAAGCCGATCAGCACCGCCGGCCGCGGCCAGCCGAAGCGGCGCAGCAGGATGCCGACCAGGCCGACACCGAGCAGCAGCACCAGGTCCGAGAGGTCGCGACGCGCCTGGAATGCGGCGAAGGTGATCACCACCATCATGAAAGGCGCGATCAGCGTGAACGGGATGAGCGTCAGCCGCGCGATCGGGCCGGCGAGCAGCAGGCACAGGCCCGCGCCGATCACGTTGGCGAGCGCGAGCGACCACACCACCGTGTAGGAGAGCGACAGGTTCTCGCCCACCATGCTCGGTCCCGGCTCGATGCCGAGCAGCACCAGGCCCGCCAGGAAGATCGCCATGCTGCCCGATCCCGGCACGCCGAACAGGAGCGTCGGCATGAGCGCGCCGCCCTGGCAGGCATTGTTCGCCGACTCCGGGGCCACCACGCCGCGGATGTCGCCGCTGCCGAACTTCGACTTGTCGCGCGAGGTCTGCACCACGTGCCCGTAGGCGATCCAGTCGACCACGCTGCCGCCCAGGCCCGGGATCGCGCCGACCAGCGCGCCGAGCCCGGAGCAGCGCAGGACGATGAACCAGTGGCGCACCGTGTCGCAAAAGCCCTGCATCCAGCCCGCGCCGAGCTTGCTGGCCTTGGCGATCGGCCGGTTCAGGCGCAGCAGGTCGACGATCTCCGGAAAGGCAAACAGGCCCAGCGCGACTACCACCAGCGGCAGGCCGTCGCGCAGGTAGTCGATGCCCAGGTGCATGCGCTCCACGCCGGTGGCCGGCGCGGGGCCGATCGTGCCGAGCACCAGGCCGATGCCGCAGGCGGCCAGGCCCTTGGCGAGGCTCGCGCCCGCGAGCACGCCGACCATCGACATGCCGAACACCGCGAGCATGAACATCTCGGCGGAGCTGAAGGCGAGGATCACGGGCCGCGCGACCAGCACCGCCACGCTGAGCAGCAGCGCACCGAACACGCCGCCCAGCAGCGAGGCCGAGAAGGCGGCGCCGAGCGCGCGCGCGGCATGCCCTTGCTGCGCGAGCGGGAAGCCGTCGACCACCGTCGCCTGGCTCGCGCTCGAGCCCGGGATGCCCATCAGCACCGAGGTGAAGGTGTCCGAGGTGTTGATCACCGCGATCAGGCCCACGAGCATCGCGAGCGCCGACACCTCGTTCATGCCGTACAGGAAGGGCAGCAGCAGCGACAGCCCGGCGATGCCGCCCAGGCCGGGCAGGATGCCGATCGCCATGCCGATCACCACGCCCACCGCCAGGAACATCAGGTGCTGGGCGGCAAACAGATTGCCGAGCGCGGTGAGCAGCGTGTCGAGCATGGGCTGGGACGGCGCCGCGGGCGCCGTCGCCGTCCTATTCGAACTTCACCCCGTAGTTCTGCACGAGGTGCTCGCGCACCCAGTAGCGCGAGGCCGGAGACACCTGGGTGGCCACGCGGTAGAGCGTCTCGGCGTCCTTGCCGGTCGCCTGCGGGTACTCGCCGAGGATCTTCTCCTTCGTGGCCGCGAACTGCGGGTCGCTCTGCATCTTTCCGAACGCCTGGGAGTAGGCCGCGACGATGTCCTTCGGCGTTCCCTTGGGCAACACGACGATCTTCTGCGCACCGAAGCCCGCCGTGATGAAGGCCATCAGCGTGTCCCACTCCAGGCCGGACTGCTTGCCGCCCGCGGCGCCGATGACCTCGCCGACGTGCGGCAGGTCGGGGAAGGTCGGGTCGCGCGCCAGCTTGCCGCTGGCATCGAGCACGCCCCAGCTGAACAGCGGCACGGCCTTGCCGGCCTTGACCAGGGGCACGACGCTCGCGAGGTAGGCCGACGAGGTCTGGTAGTCGATGTTCGACTCGCCGCGCTCGAAGGCGAGGCGTGCGCCGCCGCGCGCCTTCATGCCGAAGACGTACTGCACGGGCAGGTCGAGCTGGCGGAAGGCGAGCATCGGCACGAGGCTGAGCGAGGTCGCGCCTTCGCTGCCGTAGATGAGCTTGGCTTTCCTCAGCGCGGCGATGTCCGCGGCGGACTTGACGCCGAGATTCGCGTTCACGAACACGACGCCGCCGGTCGGCGAGGCCAGCACCGGCGTCCAGTCCTTGTACTCGTAGCGCACGCGCGTGTCGCCGAGCAGGTACGGGAACTGGGTCGAGCCCGAGGTGCCGAGGATGGTGAGGCCGTCGGGCTTCGCCCGCTCCGCGAACTCGTTCGCGCCGCGCGTCGAGCCGCCGCCCGGGACG
This sequence comes from Betaproteobacteria bacterium, assembly GCA_029883975.1. Taxonomy (GTDB): domain Bacteria; phylum Pseudomonadota; class Gammaproteobacteria; order Burkholderiales; family SG8-39; genus JAABQT01. The sequence continues at coordinate 52,124 of JAOUIL010000007.1, read as the reverse complement.
TTCTTCACCACGACCGTCGGGTTGCCGGGCAGGTACTTGGTCATGAACGGCGCATAGAAGCGCGCCCACACGTCCGAGCCGCCGGCGACCGGGAACGGAATGACGAAATCGATGGTCTTGCCGCGGAAGTCGGCCGCGTGCGCGGCGAGCGGCAGGGACGCAGCGAGCGCGCCCGCCACGGCAGCCTTGATCAATCTGCGCCGGCTCGTGTGCATGATGGTCCTCATGTGCTCCTCCTTGTTGGACAGGTCGTTCTAAGTCGAGTGTAGCGCGGCGCTTGCGCCCGCAATGCGCCCGAACACCGCGCCGTTGGTCAACCCCGTGCCGCCGGGGTAGTTGAAGTAGAAGATGCCGCCGACCAGCTCGCCCGCCGCGTACAGGCCCGGGATCGGCGCGCCGTCGGTCGAGATCACCTGCGCCTCGGTGTTGATGCGCAAGCCCCCGAAGGTGAACGTGATGCCGCAGGTCACCGCGTAGGCCTCGAACGGCGGCGTATCGAGGGTGTTCGCCCAGTTCGACTTCGGGATCGCGAGGCCTCGCGTGCAACGCCCGTCCTTGACGTTCGGGTTGAACGGGATGTCCTGGCGCACCGCGGCGTTGTAGGCCTTCAGCTCCTCGAGCGCGGTCTTCCCGTCGGTGTCCTCCAGCTTCGCGCACAGCTCTTCCAGCGTGTTCGCCGTCACCTTGGTGACCTGGCGGATCTTGTACTCGTCGCGCAGCTGCGCCTTCACCTTGGCGTCGAAGATCTGCCAGGCGAACTGCCCCGGCTGGCCGAGGATCACGCGCCCGTACTTGGCGTAGGTGTAATTGCGGAAGTCCGCGCCCTCGTCGACGAACCGCTTGCCGAGCGCGTTGACGTACACGCCCCAGGGATAGGAGTGCTTCTGGAACTGGTCGCCCACGGCGAGGTCGCCGAACTCGGGGGCGTTGCGCTCCCAGGCCACCGCGTGGCAGCCGGACCAGTTGCCCACGGGCGCGGCGCCGACGTCGAGCGCCATGCGGATCACGTCGCCGGTGTTGAAGCGCGTGCCGCGCACCTTGGCGAGCTCCCAGCCGGGCCCGAGGTAGCGTGCGCGCCACTCGGGATTGGCCTGGAATCCGCCCGCGGCGAGCACCACGCTCGGCGCGCGCACTTCCACGGTCTTGCCGTCCTTCTTCACGCGCACGCCCTGCACGCCCTCGTCGTCGGCGATGAGGCCCACCGCGCGCGCCGAGTACCAGAGGTCGATGCCGTTCTTCTTCGCCGCGTTGGTGAGCGACTCCACCAGCCCGGGCCCGCCCCCCACGGCTTCCACCGTAAGCCCGCCCCAGAACTTGAACCTGCCGCCGATGTTGAACGCCTGCCGCCCCCAGGCGGCGGTGAAGCGCACGCCCTTGGCGCGCATCCAGGCCACCGTGTCGAGGCTGCGCTTCACCAGGATCTCGGTGAGGTCCGGGTCGCAGCGGTACTCGGTGACGCGCGCCATGTCGTCGAGGAACTGGTCCTCGGTGTAGGTGCCGAAATCGGTGCGCGCGATCTCCTCGGCCGTCAGGTCGGGAATCGCGCGCTTCAGGTCGTCCACGCCCGCGTAGGCGACGCGCATCAGCCCCGCCGTGAAGCGCGAGTTGCCGCCCGACTCGTCCTCGCCCGAGCGCTCGAGCACCAGCACCTTCTGGACCTTCTCGCGCGCGGCGAGCGCCGCGCAGAACGCGGCGTTGCCCGCGCCGACCACGATGACATCGTAAACGTCTGCCACGGCCTCTCCCGATTCTTCAGTCGTAAATTAGCGTATACAGCATGTGCCGATGAGGAGTGACTCGACGCGCGACGTGATCGTGCTGGGCGCCGGCGCCGGCGGCTTCGCCGCCGCCTGCTCCGCGGCCGCGCGCGGACTTCGCGTGCTGCTGCTGGAGAAGACGCCCTGGGTCGGCGGCACCGCGGCGATCTCGGGCGGCATGGTCTGGATTCCCGCCAACACGAAGATGGCGGGCGCCGGCCTCACCGACAGCGAGGCCGCGGCGCGCGCCTATCTCGGCGCCACGCTGTCGGCGGGCGCGCGGCCGGCGCTGGTCGAGGCATTCCTGCGCGAGGGTCCCGCCGCGATCGACTGGCTCGAGGCGCGCACCGCGCTGCGCCTGAAACCCGTGGTGCGCTATCCCGACTACTACCCTTCGCTTCCCGGCGCGACGCCGGGCGGGCGCGTGCTGGAGCCCGTCGGCTACGACGCGCGCGCGCTCGGGGCGGACCTCGCCCTGCTGCGCCCGCCGCTCCCGGAGTTCACGCTGTTCGGCGGCATGATGGTGGACCGGGCCGACCTGCCGCACTTGCGCGCGGTGACGCGCTCGCCGCGTTCGATGGCGCGCGTCGCGCGGCTGCTCGTGCGCCACGCGCGCGAGCGGCTCGCCGCGCCGCGCGGCACGAGCCTCGTGCTCGGCAACGCGCTCGTCGCGCGGCTGCTGCGCTCGGCGCGCGACCTGGGCGTCGAGATCCGCACGCGCGCCGAAGTCGCCCGGCTGCAGCGCGACGAGCGCGGCGTCTCGGGCGTGGAATTGCGCGACGGCGCGCGCATCGCGGCGCGCCGCGGCGTGGTGCTCGCGGCCGGCGGCTTCTCGCACGACGCGCAGCGCCGCGCGCGCTGGCTGCCGCAGGGCGCGGACCCGGCATCGCCAGTCTGCGAGGGCGACGCGGGCGACGGCCTGCGCCTGGGCGAATCCGCCGGCGGCCGCGTGGCGGAAGGCAACCTGCACAACGCCTACTGGGCGCCGATGTCGAAGTTCCGGCGCGCCGACGGCTCGGCCGCCGTGTTTCCGCACACGGTGGCCGACCGCGGCAAGCCCGGCATCATCGCCGTGAATGCGCGCGGGGAGCGCTTCACGAGCGAAGCCGTGTCCTACCACGAGTTCGCGCTGGCGATGTTCCGCGCCGGGGCGATCCCGGCGTTCCTGCTCTGCGACCGGCGCAGCCTCTGGCAGTACGGACTGGGCGCCGTGCGGCCCTTCACGCTCCGGCCCGGACGCTTCCTGTCGCAGGGGTACCTCGCGTCGGGCAGGGCGCTGGCCGATCTCGCGGGCAGCCTCGGCGTCGAGCGCGAGGGGCTCGAGCGCACGGTCGCGCAATACAACGCCGACGCCGTGCGCGGCGTCGATACGCGGTTCAACCTCGGCGGCGACGTCTACCAGCGCTATCTCGGCGACGCCGCCCACGGGCCGAATCCCTGCATGCGCCCGATCGAGCAACCGCCGTTCTATGCCGTGCGCCTGCATCCGAGCGACCTCGGCACCGCGGCGGGCCTCGTGACCGACGCCGACGCGCGCGTGCTCGACCGCGACGGCCGGCCGATTGCCGGCCTGTACGCCTGCGGCAACGACATGAACTCGATCATGGGCGGCGCCTATCCGGGGCCGGGCATCACGCTCGGGCCGGCGCTCGTGTTCGGCTGGCTCGCGGCGCGCTCCCTGGCCGGCAGCGCCGCCTAGCGTTCGCCGAGAGTCAGACCATTCCGCCATTGGCTGGACGATCTGGCCGTGCACCCAGGAGGCCCGGTCGGAGGCGAGGAACGCCACCACCTCGGCCACTTCCTCCGGCGTGCCGATGCGGTTGAACGGGCTCAGGGTCGCCGAGCGCTGCTTGGCCTCCTCGGTCTTGCCGGCGCGAAACAGGTCGGTGTCCACCGGACCCGGCGCTACCGCGTTGACGCGCACCTTGCGCGGCGCGATTTCCTTGGCCATCGAGCGCAGCATGACTTCGACCGCGGCTTTCGTGCCCGCATAGGGCCCGAAGCCGGGCACTGCGTGGCGCACCATCGAGGTCGTGATGGCGATGATCGAGCCGCCGTCGGCGACGCGCTGCCCCGCCTCGCGCAGCACGTTGAAGGCGCCTACGAGGTTCACTTCCACCAGCTTCCTGAAGTTCGCGACGTCGTACTGCGCGATCGGGCCCGGCGGCACGCCGATGCCGGCAGCGACGACGACGCAGTCGACCTTGCGTCCGTGCCGCTTCTCGGCCTCGTCGAACGCGCGCTTCACGTCCTCGGCCTTCTGGATATCGGCTTGCTTGCTGGACGTGGACACGACCTCGAAATCGCCGTCCAGCGCCTGGACGCACGCGGCGCCGATGCCGCGCGAGCCGCCGAATACCAATGCCAGTTTCTTCGTCATGTCATGCCACCCAGGGTTTGCCGAAAGCGGGTTCCTTGTAAGGCGTCGGCGGCAGCTCCCAGGTGCCGGTGGACGGCGGGCGCACTTCCGCGTCGACGTGCACGTCGAGCACGCAGGGGCGCTTGTTCCTGATCGCCTGCTGCAGGGCGCCCGCGAGGTCCTCGCTCTTCGTGATGGTGAGGCCATCGGCGCCGCAGGCGCGCGCCCAGGCGGCAAAGTCCGGGTTGTACGGTTTCCTGTCCTTCTCGAAGTACGTGCCCAGCTGCCGGTTGCCGAACATGCCGACCTGGATGTCGCGGATCGCCGCCCAGCTGAAGTTGTTCCACACCAGCCAGATGCACGGCAGGCCGTACTCGACCGCCGTGGCCACGACGTACGGCGTCATGGAGAAGCCGCCGTCGCCGCACACCGAGATGCACGGCCGCTCGGGCGCCGCGAGCTGCGCGCCCATCACGCTGCACACGCCGAAGCCCATCGAGGAGTAGCCCCAGCTGTTCAGCATCGACTGCGCGCGCCTCGGGCGCCAGAACTGCATGAACCAGTTGTGGTGCACGCCCGAGTCGCAAGTGAGGATCGCATCGTCGGGCAGGACCTTCTGCAGCGCGTCCACCACGTACTCGGGCCGCAGCGGCGAGGTGCGCTTGCCGAAGTTGGGCCGCACGAACGCCTCCCACTCCCTGTTCCAGGCGTCCACCTCGGCGCGCCACTCGGAGAGCTGCTTCTTCAGCGGCGGCGCGCCGCGCTGCTCGCGCAGCCCGAGCGCCGCGAGCAGTTGCGCGGCGAACACCTTGGCGTCGGCGATGATGCCCAGCGTCGGCGGATAGTTGCGGCCGAGCTCCTGCGGGTCGAGGTCGACGTGCACGAGCCTGGTCTTGGGGAAATTCCACGAGTAGCCCGGATGCCAGCTCGAGGAGGAGCGGTCGTCGAACCGCGTGCCGATCGTGAGGACGAGGTCCGCGTGGCGCCCGGCCTGGTTCGCCGGATAGGCGCCGTACCTGCCGATGAAGCCGAGCGTGAGCGGGTCGTCCGCGGGCACGCAGCCCATGCCGTTCGGCGAGGTGATGACCGGGATGCCGTAGGACTGCTGCAGTTGTGTGATCTCGGGCCCCGCTTCCGAGAGCGTCGCGCCGTGGCCGATGAACATCACGGGGCGCACCGCGTCCGCCAGCATGTCCACCACCCTGGCGATGTCGGCGTCCGACGCGCCGGGGCGGTGCTGCCCCATCACGTGCGACGCCGCCGGCAGCTCGACGTCGTCCTCTTCCTGGTACACGTTGTACGGCACGTCGATGTTCACCGGCCCGGGGCGCCCGGTCACCATGGTGTCGAAGCCCTGGCGTAGCGCGAGCGGCAGCATGTCCACGCGCGTGGGCTGGAAGGCGCGCTTCACCACCGGGCGCACCACCGACGGGAAGTCGGCCTGGTTGTGCTTGTAGATTTCCTGGAACGGCGCGCGGTTCATCTGCGAGGTGGGCACGTTCGAGGTGATGGCGAGGAAAGCCGAGGAGTCCGAAAGCGCCGTGGCGAGCGACATCACGAGGTTCGCCGAGCCCGGGCCCGTGGAGGTGAGCGTCGCCACCGGCTGGTGCCTCACGCGGAAGTAGCCGTCGGCCATGTGCCCCGCGCACTGCTCGTGGCGCGGAGAGACGAGCTTCAGCTTGTCGCGCACCGCGTACAGCGGGTCGAGGATCCCCACGTTGCCGTGCCCGCAGATGCCGAACAGGTACGGCACCTTCTGCTTGATCAGGTACTCGGCGATCAGCTCGCCGCCTTTCATCCTGGCCATGGCGATGCTCCTACGCGTTCAACGTGAAGGTGACGATGCGCTCTTCGGTCATCTCGTGCACAGCATAGCGCGGGCCCTCGCGCCCGAAGCCGCTCTCTTTCGAGCCGCCGTAGGGCATCAGGTCGACGCGCGAGCTGGACGTCTCGTTCACGTGCACGCCGCCCACCTCGAGCCGGCGCGCGGCCTTGAAGGCGTCTTCCAGCCGGTTGGTGAACATGCCGGTGGCGAGCCCGTAGGGCGTGGCGTTCACACGCGCGATCGCCTCGTCGAGCGTGTCGAACGGCACGATGCACACCAGCGGCCCGAACACCTCCTGGCAGCCCACCTTCATCGTGTCGTCGATGCCGCTGAGCAGCGCGGGCGGAATCGAGGCGCCCTTGCGCGGCCCGCCCGCGAGCCGCTGCGCGCCTTTCGCCACCGCCTCCTCGATCCAGTTGTCGACGCGGATCGCCTCCTTCTCGCTGATCAGCGGCCCGACGAAGGTCTCGGGGTCGCGCGGGTCCCCGTGCTTGAGCGCGCGCACCTTGTGCGCGAGCTGGCGCTCGACCTCGCCGGCGAGCGAGCGGTGCGCGAGCAGCAGCTGCACCGAGGTGCACACCTGCCCCGCCTTGCGGTAGCCCGCGTTCACCACCTTGGGCAACGCCGCTTCGAGGTTCGCGTCGTCGGCGAGGATCGTGAACGCGATCGAGCCGAGCTCCATCTGCGTGCGCCGCAGGCCCGCGCGCGCCTGGATGCTGCGGCCCACCTCGGTGCTGCCGGTGAAGGCGAAAAAGCGCACGCGCTCGTCCGCGATCAGCCACGCGGCGACCTGCGCGCTGCCGGGAATCACCGAAAGGAAGCCCGCCGGCAGTCCCGCCTCGAGCAGCACCTCGGCCAGCTTGAAGGCGGTGAGCGGCGTGGCCGACGAGGGCTTCAGGATCACGGCGTTGCCCGCGGCGAAGGCGGGCGCGATCTTGTGCGCCACGGTGTTGAGCGGCGAATTGAACGGCGTGATCGCCAGCACCACGCCGAGCGGCACGCGCAGCGTGAAGCCCAGGCGCCCGGCCTGCTGCGGCGCGCCGGCGAGCGGAATGACCTCGCCCGCGAGGCGCCGCGCCTCCTCGGCGGAGAGCTTGAGCGTCTGCACGCAGCGGCGCACCTCGCCCTGCGCATCCGCGGCGGTGAAGCCCGCCTCCATCTGCATGATGCGCACGAACTCTTCGGCCTTCGGCTCGAGCAGCGCCGCGGCGCGCTCGAGGATCGCGCCGCGCTCGTAGGGCCCGGGCGCGCCGCGCCGGAACGCGGCGTGCGCGGCGTCCACCGCGCGCTTCGCCTGCGCCGCGTCGGGCGTGGCGACCTCGGCGCCGGGCGCGAGCCGGTACTTGTCCATCACGACGAGCGGCGCGCCCTTGCCGGCCGCCCATTGCCCGTCGAGGAGCAGCGCCTGCGGAGTCATAGCCATAGGATCTTCTTCCTGTAGTCGAGGTCCTTGAGGAGGGGCGCGGCCGGCCCCTGGTGGAACACGGCGCCGCGCTCGAGCGCGAACACGCGGTCGGCGAGCGCGAGCACGAGGTCGAGGTTGTGCTCGACGATGACGATCGAGGTCTGGCCGCGCAAGGCGTCGAACACGGCGAACAGCTCCTGCACGATCGCAGGCGCAAGGCCCTCGAAGGGCTCGTCGAGCAGCAGCAGCTTCACGTTGCCCGAGAGCGCGCGCGCCACGGCGGCCATCTGCTGCTCGCCGCCGGACAGGTAGTCGGCGGCGACGTGCATGCGCTCCTTCAGCCGCGGGAAGTACTCGAAGATTCTCTGCTCGCTCCACGCGACCCCGTGGCGCCCGTCGGTCGCGCGCGCGAGGCGGCCGAGCGCGAGGTTGTCGGCCACCGTCATGCCGGCGAACAGCCCCCGGCCCTGCGGCACGTAGCCGATGCCGCGGCGCGCGATCTCGTGCGCCGCGAGGCCGGCGATGCCGCGGCCCTCGAACTCGATCGTCCCCGAGGAGGCGGGCACGAGGCCCGCGAGCGTCTTCAGCAGCGTCGACTTCCCGGCGCCGTTGCGGCCGAGCAGCGCCACGATCTCGCCCTCGCGCACGTCGAGGCTCGCGTCGCACAGGATGTGGCTCTTGCCGTAGAAGGTGTTCACGCGCTCGAAGCCGAGCAGCGGCGCGCCCGCGGCTTGCGCGCTGCGGTGCGTGACGGGCGGCGTGCCGGTCCCGGTATAGACCTCCTGCACGCGCCGGTCGGCGCGCACCGCCTCGGGCGTGCCGCTCATCAGCACCTCGCCCTGGTTCATCACGGTGACGGTCTGCGAGAGGCCGAGCACGCGGTCGATGTCGTGCTCGACGATCAGCACGGGCAGCGCCGCGCCCACGCTCTTCACCAGCGCGCTCACGCGCTCGCGCTCGGCGGCCGCCAGGCCGGCGAGCGGCTCGTCGAGCAGCAGCACGCCCGGCTTCGAGCCGAGCGCGATGCCGAGATCGAGCAGGCGCTGCCCGCCATAGGAGAGCTCCCCGCCCTGGATTTCCTCGATGCCTTCCAGCCCCAGGAACCTCGCGAGTTCCTGCGTCTCGGCATGGATGTCGGCGTAGCTGTCGATGTCGCGCCAGGCGTTGAAGCGCGCCGCATGCTTCGCCTGCACCGAGAGGCGCAGGTTCTCGTAGATCGTGAGGCCCTTGAACAGATTCGTGATCTGGAACGAGCGCGCGAGGCCCTCGCGGCAGATGCGGTGCGCGGGCAGCCCGTGGATCTCGAGGCCGTGCAGCGCGACCGCGCCCGCATCGGGCGGATACAGGCCCGAGGCGAGGTTGAACAGCGTGGTCTTGCCCGCGCCGTTCGGGCCGATCAACGCGTGGATCTCGCCCGCGCGCACCGTCAGGCTCGCCTCGGCCACCGCGCGGATGCCGCCGAAGTGCTTCTGCACGCTGCGTAGCTCGAGCACCGTGCCGGCCTGCTGCGCGGGGCGCAGGAAAGCGGGCAGCGGCAGGCCCTCGTACACCTTGCGCCGGCTCATCGCCGCGGACTCGGGCGGCGGCGGGCGCAGGCGCCGGCGGATCTTCGCCCAGATGCCCGCGAGCCCCGCGGGCGAAAAGAGCACGAACCCGACGAAAACCAGGCCGAACCAGAGCAGCCAGTTCCCCGTCCAGATGGAAAACAGCTCGCGGAAGGAGACGTAGAACAGCACGCCGAGCGCGGGGCCGAGCACGTGGTGCATGCCGCCGATCACCACCATGGCCAGCAGCTCGCCCGAGAACGGTACCGACACCGACTCGGCGGACACGAGATAGTTGAGGAAGCCCTGCAGCACGCCCCCGAGGCCCGTGACCACCGCCGAGAGCACGAACACCGCGAGCCGGTAGCGGTCCACCGCATAACCCTGGAAGGTGGCGCGCTGCTGGTTCTCGCGGATCGCGACCAGCACGTGGCCGAACGGCGAGCGCAGCACGCGCACCAGCGCGAAGAGCACGCCGAAGGCGACGAGCGCGACGAACGCGTAGTAGACGCGGCTGTCGTCGAGCGGCACCGCCGGGATGCCGCCGCGCGACAGGCCGCCCAGCCCGTCCTCGCCCCCGGTGAGCTCGGTCCAGCGGAAGGCGACCGTGTAGGTGAGCGCGGACAGCGCGAGCGTCAGCAGCGCGAAGTACACGCCGCGCCGGCGCAGGACGAGCGCGCCCACCGTGAGCGAAAGCAGCGCGACGAAGGCCACCGAGAAAGCGAGCGGCAGTGCGATCTGCCCGGGAAACCAGTGCTTCTGCGAGATCGCGGCGGCGTAGGCGCCGATGCCGAACCAGGTGCTGTGGCCGAAGGAGGTGAGGCCCGTGAAGCCCACCAGCATGTTCAGGCCGAGCGCCGCGATGGCGAGCGTCACGATCTGCGTCGCGGTATTCACCGCGAGGCCCATCGCGTGCAGGACGAAGGGCAGCGCGACGAGCACGCCTGCGCCGATGACGAGGGTCCGCGCGCGGTTCATTCGAACTTCTCGATGCGCTCGCCGAGCAGCCCGCGCGGGCGGAACATCAGCACGAGGAACATGAGGAGGTACATCGAGGCCTCGCTCGCCGCCGGCACGAAGTGCGTGGTGATGCCGCGCACCACGCCCACCAGCAGCGCCGCGAGCACCACGCCCCAGAAGCTGCCGAGGCCGCCGATCACCACGACGACGAACGCGACGGTGAGAATCTCCGCGCCCATCGCCGGATGCACGATGACGATCGGGGCGAACAACGCCCCGCCGAGCGCCGCCATGCCCACGCCGAGCATGACGATGGTCGTCATGTAGGGCTGCAGGCGGATGCCGAGCGCCGCCACCATGTCGGGACGCTGGATGCCCGCGCGCACCACGCGGCCGAAGGCGGTCTTGTTGAGCAGCAGCCAGATGCCCGCGAGCACCGTCGCCACCACCGCGAGGAGAAACAGGCGGTACTTCGAGAACAGGAAATCGCCGAGCACGACCGCGCCCTTGAAGGCCTGCGGCATCGACGCGGGCAGCGGCGCCGCGCCCCAGGCGATGCGGATCGCCTGCTCGGCGACGAGCGCGAGTCCGAAAGTGACGAGCAGGCTCAGGATCGGGTCGGCCGTGTAGAAGCGGCGCAGGATGAAGCGCTCGAAGGCGATGCCGAGCAGCGCCACCACCACCGGCGAGAGCGCCACGCCCGCGCCGAAGCCCAGGCGCCGGGCGATCTCGAGCGACACATAGGCGCCGAGCGCGTAGAACGCGCCGTGGGCGAGGTTCACCACCCCGCCCACGCTGAAGATGAGCGACAGGCCGAGCGCGATCAGCAGGTAATACCCGCCGAGGACCAGGCCGTTGACGACCTGCTCGAGGAGAAAGAGCAGCTGCATGGATCAGCCGCGCGGCGGCGGCGAGCACCGTCGCCGCCGCGCGAGGCGCGGGCTTACAGCACGCAGGCGTTCGCCGACTTGGGCGGGTTGATGCTCTCCAGCGGCTGGTCCGGCGCCGGCACCGCCGCGCCGAACTTGAGGAAGTCCCACTTGTCCTTTGCCTGGCCCTTGGGCTTCACGGAGAAGGGATAGGCCTCCTGGATCATCTGGTGGTCCCAGGAACGGAAGTAGCCGTTCCTCTTCTTCAGCAGGTCGAACTGCGCGCCGCTCTCGAAGTACTTGATGAGCTTCTCGGTGTCCACCGACTTGGTTTCGTTCATCGCCTGCGCCATGACCTTCAGCGACACGTACTCGATCCAGGCGTGGTTCTCCGGCGGCTGGCCGTGGATCTTGCGGAACTTGGCGACGAAGGCCTTCGAGCCCGGGGTGTCGAGCTCGTGGTGCCAGACGGTGGGCCAGATGCCCGCGAGGTTGCCGTCGCCCGCCGCCCAGGCGTCCGCGGTGTTCAGGTTGAAGCCCGCGACCTGGAAGGGCAGGCCGAACTCGGCGTACTGCTTGACGAAGTTGGTGACCTGGTTGCCGCCGAGATTGGTCGCCACGAGGTCGGGCTTCGCCTGGCGGATCTTCAGCAGGAACGGGCTGAAGTCGGTGGTGTCGGTCGCCGTGAGCTCGTCGCCGACGACCGTGCCGCCGTTCGCGGCGCAGAACGCCTTCGCCGCCTTGGCCAGGTCGTGGCCGAAGAGGTAATCGGAGGTGAGGAAGTAGATCTTCTTGCCCTTGATGTAGCCCTCGCGCGCCAGCGCCTGGCCGGCCGCGTTCACCATCACCGTGACCGGGATGTCGACGTGGAAGGTGTAACGGTTGCAGTCCTTGCCGCGCAGCACGTCCGAGCGCGCGCCGATCTGCATGAACAGGCGCTTGTTGCGGTCCGCGACCTGCATGATGGTCTTGGCCGAAGCGGAGTTGATCTCGCCCATCAGCACGTCGACCTTGTCCTGCTCGAACATGCGCTGCGCCTTGGTCGAGGCGGTGGCCGGGTTGACGGAGTCCTCCGACATCACGTCGAGCTTGCGGCCCATGACACCGCCCGCGGCGTTGATCTCCTCGGCGGCGATCTGGATGCCCTTCACGGCGTACACGCCGAGCGCGCCGAGGAATCCGGTCATCGGCGTCAGGTGCCCGATCTTGATGGCGGCGGATTGCGCCTTGACGATGGCGGGGAAGCCGAGCGCGAGCGCGCCCGCGGTTCCCGCCTTCAGCAGCTCTCTTCTGGTGGTCATGCTCACTTCCCTCCCTTGGGGTGTGGTTCGTCGTGCGCCGGCGTCGTCACCACGAAGAAGACGAGCCCGGCGGTGCCGGTATTGGTGAAGCTGTGCGGCACGCCAGGCGGCAGGTAGACGTAGTCGTGCGGCCGCATCAGATGGCGTTCCTCGCCCACGGTCAGCACGCCTTCGCCTTCCAGCACGTAGTAGATCTGCTCCTGCACCTTGTGCGCATGCTCGGCGACGTAGGCGTTGGGTGCGTAGCGCGAAATGCGAAAGTCGATGAGCGCGGAGCCCGTGTTGTCCGGGCCGGCGAGCATCTTGGACAGCGCGCCGCCGAAGTGGCCCGGGAACTCCTTCCAGGCGACGCGCGCCATCTGCTCGACGAATGCGGTGTCGCGGCGCTTGCGTGCGGGCTTCTTCATGGGCGTGCTCCGAAGTCTAGGAACATGGCTGCGCGGGGTGAAATACGGTTTAGTGAGGCTGGCTATAGCGCCAGCTTATAGCTTACGATGAATGCCCGATGCACGAAGGGCTGCTCGCCATCTGGCACGACGTCGTACCCGGCAAGGAGGCCGAGGTCTCCCACTGGTACAACACCGAGCACCACGCCGAGCGCCTGTCGGTCGAGGGCTTCCTCTCGGCGCACCGCTACCGGCTCGCGGGCGGCGAAGGCCGGCAGTTCCTCAGCCTGTATCGCACGCGAACCCCCGCGGTGCTGTCCTCCGCCGCCTATCGCGCACGCCTGGAATCGCCGTCGCCGCGCACCCGCGAGATCATGCCCACCTACCGCAACATGTCGCGCACCGTGTGCCGACTTGCGCTGCAGCAGGGCGTGCCGGAAGGCGGCCACCTTGCAACCCTGGCGGGCGCCGGCGCTCCACCGGATCCGGCAAGGGTGTTCTCCCAATTGCTGCAGCGCCCCGGCGTGCTGCGCTGCCGCTGGCTGCTCCCCGAGGACCCGGCACTGGTCGCGCGGTCCACGGCGGAAGGCGCGCTGCGCGGCGGCGACGCGAGCGTCGCCTGGGCTGCCCTCGTCGACACCAATGAAGCACAGGAGGCGCTGGACGTGCTATCCGCGCTGGAGGCGGCCCTGCGCCCGGCGCAGGTGGCGCAACGCGCCGCGTACCGCCTGGTCTACGCGGCGCGAGGCGATTGCGGTATAAGCTGAAGCTATATCCGGAACGCCTTGGGAGGAGGAACCCGGTGGACCTGCGCCAGCTTCGCTATTTCGCCCAGATCGTCGAGAGCGGCAGCCTCTCCAAGGCCTCGCGCCAGCTCTTCATCGCCCAGCCCGCGCTCAGCCAGCAGGTGAGCAAGCTCGAGGAGGAGGTGGGCAGGCCGCTGCTCAACCGCTCCTCGCGCGGCGTGGCACCGACCGAGAACGGGCTCGCGCTCTACCACCATGCGCGCTTCATGCTGCGCCAGCTCGATCAGGCGCTGTCCATTGCACGCCAGGAATCCGGCGCCGTGCAGGGCATGGTGTCGGTCGGGCTGCCGGCCACCACAGTGGCTGCGCTCGGCCTGCCGCTCGTGCGCCGCATCCGCGAGCGCTACCCGAACGTGATGCTCAACGTGGTGGAAGGCATGAGCGGCCACCTCGGGCAGATGATGCGCCTCGGCCAGCTCGACCTCGCGGTGCTGTTCGCGAGCGACGTCGCCTTCGACCTGTCGGTGGAGCCGCTGCTGGAGGAGGAGCTGTTCGTCATCCTGCCGAAGGCGAGCCCGCTCGTCGCGCCGCGGCGCACGAGCCTCACCATCGAGGAAGCCGCCGCGCTGCCGCTCATCCTGCCGACCGGCACCCACGGGCTGCGGCGGCGCATCGCCGCGGAGTTCGAGCAGCGCCACCTCTCGGCGCGCGTGGTCGCCGAGATCGACTCGCTGTCCCTGCTCATGCACTGCGTTTACGACGGGATGGGTGCGACCATCAAGCCGATGGCTGCCATCTTCCTGGAGGGCGAGCGCGGCCGTGAATGGCGCGCGCTGTCGGTGACGGGCGCGCGCATGCGCCGGCCGAACTACCTCTACTCGCTCGCGCGCGAGCGCCTGTCGCCGGCTGCGGCGATGGTCGCCGCGGAGCTGAAGGACACCGCGCAGGCGCTCATCGACTCGGGCGCCTGGCGGGGCGTGGAGCCGATCGAGCCGATCCGCGCCTAGCCGCCACCCCAGGGAGACCGCCGTGATGAAGCGCATTCTCGTGCTCGCCGCACTGCTCGCCGTCGCCGCGCCGGCGCTCGCGCAGACCGCCTATCCGTCGCGCCCCGTGCGCCTCATCGTCGGCTTCCCGCCCGGTGGCGGCGTGGACATCAATGCGCGCATGCTCGCGCCCAAGCTCGCCGAGCACCTCGGCCAGCCGGTGGTGGTGGAGAACAAGCCCGGCGCCAGCACCAACATCGCCAACGACTTCGTCGCCAAGTCCGCGCCCGACGGCCACACGCTGCTCATCAACACCGCGGCGATCGCGATCAACATGTCGCTGTTCCGCGACCTGCCGTTCGACACGCTGCGCGACTTCGCGCCGGTGTCCATGTTCTCCGAGAGCCCGAACGTGCTGGTGGTGCCCGCGAAGCTGCCGGCGCAGACGGTGCAGGAGCTGGTGGCCCTGGCGCGCAAGTCGCCCGGCAAGCTCAACTACTCCTCGGCGGGCGTCGGCACCACGCAGCACCTCGCGGCCGAGCTGTTCAAGCTGCGCACCAAGACCTACATCGTGCACATCCCCTACAAGGGCTCGTCGCCTTCGCTCACCGCGCTCATCGCCGGCGAGGTGGACCTTTCCTTCGCCAACGTTCCCGCCATCCAGGGCCACGTGAAGGCCGGCCGGCTGCGCGCGCTCGCCACGGCGGCCGCGCAGCGCGACCCGCAGCTGCCCGACGTGCCGACCATGAAGGAGGCGGGCTTCGCGGGCGTCGAGGTCTCGGTGTGGTACGGCTTGTTCGCGCCGTCGAAGACGCCGCCCGAGATCGTGCACAAGGTCGCCGAGGGCGTCATCCGCGCCACGCGCGACCCTGAGATGCGCAAGCGCATGCTCGAGCAGGGCGCGAACCCGGTGGGCAGCACGCCCGAGGAGTTCTCGAAGACGCTGCGCGAGGAAGTGGCGCGCTGGGCCGAGGTGGTGAAGGTCTCGGGCGCGCGCGCCGACTAGCGGCGCGCTAGAACTGGTAGCGCCGCAGGCCCCCGTCCACCGGGATCACCGCGCCGGTGATGTAGCCGGCGCGCGGCGAGGCGAGAAAGCACGCCAGGTTGGCGAGGTCCGCAGGCTCGCCGTAGCGGCCCATCGGGATCTCGTGCTCGGCCTGCCACTTGCGGTACTCGGGCGTGTAGTTGCGCTCGATCTGCTCGCTCATGATGCGCCCGGGCGGGATGCAGTTCACCGTGATGCCGTGCCGGCCGACCTCGCGCGACAGGCCCTTCGCCCAGGCGTGCATCGCCGCCTTGGCGGCGAACGCCCCGTTCACGCCCTCGGGCTCGCTCTTGCCCGTGATGTTGATGATGCGGCCCCAGTTGCGCTCCACCATCTGCGCCAGCAGCGCGTGCGCGAGCTGGCGCTGGCGCGTGAAGTTGAGCGTCAGCGCCTCCTCCCACTGCGCCTCGCTCGCCTCGAGCTTGAAGGGGCGCGAGCCGCCGGCGTTGTTGACCAGGATGTCGACGCTGCCCAGGCCGGCCAGCGCGGCCGCGGCGATCTTCTGCGGCGCGCCTTCCTGCATGAAGTCCTGCTCGATGATCACGAGCTGCGCGCCGATCTCCTTCTCCAGCGCCTCCAGCCGCTCGCGCCGGCGTGCGGTCACCGCCAGGCGCACGCCCTCGGCGGCGAGCGCGAGCGCGATGCCGCGGCCGATGCCGGCCGAGGCGCCGGTGACCAGTGCGGTGCGCCCTTTCAACTCGAGGTCCATGCGTCGCTCCCGTTCAGAACTGCTGCGTGTACTGCGCCGGATCGATCCGGGCGCCGACGACCAGCGGCCGATCCTTCGGCCGCTTGCCCGCGAGCAGGCGCTCGAACGCCGGGGGGCTCGCCACGCTCGCGCCCTCGCAACCCATCGAGCGCGCGAGCAGCTCAAGGTCGGTGGCCTCGATCAGCGTCCCCCAGCTCGGGTACTTGCGGTTCGCCTGCTTGATCTCGATGCGGTTGAGGCTCTGGTCGCAGAACACGACGACCAGCAGCGGCAGCTTCAGGCTCGCCGCGAGCCGCAGCTCGCCTTGCACCATGGCGAGACCGCCGTCGCCGATGAAGCACACCACCGGGCGCGTCGGGTGGAGCATCTGCGCGACCATCGCCGCCGGCAGCGAATAGCCCATGGACGAAAGGCCGTTCGACATCAATACGGAGCGCGGCGCATAGGTGGCCCACCCCTGCCCGACGAGCAGCTTGTGCGAGCCGACGTCGGTGGTGGCGATCGCCTCGCGCGGCAGCGCCTCGCGCACCGCGTCGATCACGTCCGTCGGGTTGAGCTTGCCCTTCACGCGCCCCGCGTAGTACGCGGCGCGCAAGGCGTCGCGGTGGCGCTTCGCCGCCGCCTGCGTCCAGCGCGGCTCGCCCTTCCAGGCGTCGGCGACCCCTTCGACGATCGCAGCGATGTCGCCCACCACCTCGACCTCGGCGCGGTAGATCTGGTCGGTGTTGGGCAACGCGTCGACGTGCACCGTGGGCACCGAGAGCGACCACGGCTTGATGAGCTCTACGGCGTCGAAGCCCACGGCGAGCAGCAGATCGCAGCCCGCCAGGAACTTCCACATGAGCGCGTTGCACGCCATGTCGAGCGTGCCCGCGTAGTACGGGTGGTCCTCGGCGAGCACGCCTTTCGCCATCGGCGCGACCACCACCGGAATGCCGGCCTTCTCGGCAAGGCGCGCGAGCGCCTGGTGCGCGTTGGCGCGCTGCGCGGCGATGCCGGCGAGGATGACCGGCTTCCTCGCCTTCTTCAGGCGCGCCGCGATCCCCGCGTCACCACCGAAGGCGCTGGCTGCGAGCGGCGGCAGTGCGATCCCGGCGTCCTTCGCCTCCGCCCCTACGACGTCGGCGTGCGTCGTGATGTGCACCGGCCCCGGGCGCTCGCCCATCGCCGTGCGCAGCGCGCGGCGCATGATTCCGCCCACGGTGTCGGCGGCGACGTGCGTCGTCCACTTGCTCACCGGCGAGAACAGCCGGTTGTGGTCGAGCACCTGGTGCGTGAAGGTCTGCTCGCGCTTGCGCTCGATCTGGCCCGAGAGAGCGATCATCGGCACGCGATCGAGCCAGGCGTTCGCCACCGCGTTGACGAGGTTCGACGAGCCCGGCCCGAGCGTGGACATGCACACGCCCGGCCGCCCGGTGAGGAAGCCGTAGGCCTCGGCCATCAGGCCCGCGGTGCCCTCGCGCCGTCCGAGCACGAACTGCATGCCCGCGCGGCGTACGGACTCCATGAACTCGATGTTCGGGTCGCCGGGATAGCCGAAGACGTGGCCGATGCCGGCCGCCCTCAGGTATCCCACCATGACGTCCGAGACGTTCATCGGCCCATCTTATAGCCGACGGTCCGCGCCGCTTCCAATAGAATTGCGGCGTTTCCTGATATCGAAACCAGCATCGCCGCGTGCCCCCGGCCACCCGCATCCTGCCCGACTGGTTCCTGCGCTCGCGCCTGAAGATGCGCCAGGTGCTGCTGCTGGTGGCGCTCGACGAGCAGCGCAACATGCACCGCGCCGCCGCCAGCCTGCGCATGACGCAGCCCGCGGCCACGCGGCTGCTCGGCGGCCTGGAGCGCATGCTCGGCCTGCGCCTGTTCGAGCGCGGCCCGCGCGGGCTCACGCCCAACGCCTACGGCGAGAGCCTGATCCGCCACGCGCGCGCCATGCTCGCCACGCTCGACCACGCGCGCGAGGAAATGAACTCGCTGGCCGAAGGCGCATCCGGCCGCGTGGCCATCGGCGCGCTGCTCGTCGCCGCGCCAGTGCTGGTGCCGCGCGCGCTCGCGCGCTTCAAGCAGCGCCACCCCCACCACACGGTGCTGGTGCAGGAAGGCAGCGCCACGGCCCTGCTGCCCGCGCTGCGCCGCGGCGAGCTCGACCTCGTGGTCGGGCGCGTGACCAGCGACGTGCCGGGCGAGGGCCTCGAGTTCGAGACGTTCTACAACGAGCCGATGCAGGTGGTGGCGCGCGCCGGGCATCCGCTCGGGCGGCGGCGCGCGCTCGCGCTCGCCGACCTGGCCGGCGAGATGTGGATCGTGCCCGCGCCCGACGCGCCGTACCGGCGGCGGCTGGACGCCGCGTTCCGCCAGGCGGGCGTGGCGCCGCCGCGGCGCCTCGTGGAGTCTGTCTCCATCGCGGTGAACAAGATGCTCGTGCAAGGGTCCGACATGCTCGGCGTCATGCCGCGCACCGTGGCGCGCGAGTACGCCGCGCTCGGGCTGCTGCGCGTGCTGCCCGTGATGCTGCCGCCGCCCTCGGGGCCGGTGGGGGTGATCACGGCGACCGGCCGGCCGCTCGCGCCCGCCGCGGCCGACCTCGTCCAGGCGCTGCGCGAGGCGGCGCGTCGCCACGCCTGATACCCGCTTCGGTATCGCCGGGCCCGCAAAATTCATTGGAGCACCGCGCACCGCTGGCCTACAGTGACGCCTCATGCCGCGTGGCGTCGTAGACCTGGAAGGACTGAAGGGCCCCGAAGCCGAGGCCCTGCGCCGCATGGCGCCGCCCGCGGGGCTGCCATTCAAGGTGCTAAAGCTCGGCCACGTGGTGCTGCGGGTGAAGGATCTGCAGCGCTCGGTGGCGTTCTACACCGGCGTGCTCGGCTTTCGCGTCTCCGACGTCTATCCGCAGACCATGATGAAGGGCGGCATGGTGTTCCTGCGCTGCAACACCGACCACCACTGCCTCGCGCTGGTGGGCGGCATGAAGGAGGACGCCTCCGCCAGGGAGATGCACCACCTCGCCTTCGAGCTCGCGACGCTGGAGGAGCTGCTGCGTTCGCGCGACCACCTGAGGAAGCACGGCGTGAAGATCGACTACGAGGGCCGGCGCCGCGCCGGCTGCCAGATGGCGGTCGAGTTCCGCGACCCGGACAACCACTTCCTCGAGCTGTACTGGGGCCTCGACCAGGTCGGCAGCGATGGCCGCATCCGCCCGCCCGGGGAATGGTGCGAGGAAGCGACGCTCGAGGACGCGATCGCCAATCCGCCGCCGGGGCAGGACACCACGCTGCATTCGAAATGAGCGAACGGATCGCCTTCATCGGCTTCGGCGAGGCCGGGCAGACGATCAGCCGCGGGCTGGTCAAGGAAGCGGGCAAGCCCGCGATCCGCGCCTACGACATCCTGTTCGGCACGCCGCCGGGCGCGCGCCTCGAAACCGCGGCGCACGAACTTGGCGTCGGCCTCGCGCGCGACCACGTGGACGCGGTGCGCGAGGCGGATCTGGTGATGCTGACGGTGACCGCTTCCTCGAGCCTCGAGGCGGCGCGCTCGTGCCTGCCGGGCTTGCGCCAGGGGCAGCTGGTCCTCGACATGAACTCGGTCTCGCCCAATCGCAAGATCGAGACCGCGGCGCTCGTCGCGCCCACCGGCGCCGCCTACGTGGACGTCGCGGTGATGGCGCCGGCGGCGCCGTATCTTCACAAGGTGCCCTGCCTCGTCGGCGGGCCCGGCGCCACCGCGCTCGGGCCGCGTGCAACCGCGCTCGGCATGAAGATGGAGCTCGTCTCCGATGAAGTCGGACAGGCTTCCGCCATCAAGATGTTCCGCTCGATCGTGGTGAAGGGGCTGGAAGCGCTGCTCGTCGAGTCGATGACCGCCTCGGCCGAATACGGCGTCGAGGATCGCGTGCTCGCCTCGCTCAAGGAGACTTGGCCCGGGATCGACTGGCACGAGCTTTCCGGCTACATGATCGAGCGCGTGGTGAGCCACGGCAAGCGCCGCGCCGCCGAGATGCGCGAGGTTTCCGAGACGCTGCGCAGCATCGGCATGGAGCCGACCATGGCGGCCGCGACTGCGGTGCGCCAGCAGTGGGTCGCGGACATGGGCCTGAAGACGAAGACCGAAGATCGCGTCGCGCTGGTGAAAGCCATCCGCAAGGCGATGGGCAGATGAAGGCGCTGCTCGCCGACTACGCCTGCACCGCGGCGTTCAAGAAAAGCGCTGCGCTGCAATTCGAAGACGTGCGCCCACCGAGCGCGGGATTCAAGCGCGTGGTGCGCGGCCTGGAGTTCGATTTCGCGGAGCTCGCCATCACGACCTTCCTCATGGCCAAGGCGGCCGGCAAGCCCTATCGCCTGCTGCCCGCCGTGGTGCTCGCGCGCATGCAGCATCCGCGCCTCGTGTGCGACAGCAAGCGTCCGGTCTCGCCGCGCGCGCTCGAAGGTACGCGCGTGGCGGTGCGCTCCTACTCGGTGACCACCGGCATGTGGATCCGCGGCATCCTCGCCGAGGACCACGGCGTGGACTGCGGCAAGATCACCTGGGTGACGTTCGAAGAGGCGCACGTCGCCGAGTTCCGCGACCCGCCCAACGTCGTGCGCGCGCCGTCGGGGCGCAAGCCGGAGGAGATGCTGCTCGCGGGCGACGTCGACGCCGCCGTGCTGGGCGACGCGCCGGTCGCCGACCCGCGCATCGTGCCGGTGATCCCGGACGCGGCGGCCGCCGCGCGCGAGTGGCGCGCGAGGAAGGGCGCCATCCAGATCAATCACATGGTGGCGGTCAAGCCGCAGGTGGACGCTGCGCCGCTGATGCGCCTCCTCGAGGAAAGCTTCGCCGCCGCCGGCAACCCCGAGATGAACCCGATCGGCCTGGAGGCGAACCGCCGCAACCTCGAGGTGGCGGTCGACTTCGTGCACCGGCAGGGCCTCATCCCGCAGCGCTACGCGGTGGAGGAGCTCCTCGCGTGATCGTCGATTGCCACGGCCATTACACGACCGCGCCGCAGGCGCTGTGGGAGTGGCGCAAGCGCCAGGTGGCGGGCCAGGACCCGGGGCCGCTCAGGATCTCCGACGACGAGATCCGCGAGACGCTGGAGAAGAACCAGCTGCGCATCCAGCGCGAGCGCGGCACCGACCTGACGTTCTTCTCGCCGCGCGCCGGCTCCATGGAGCACCACGTCGGCGACGCGAAGATGAGCGAGACCTGGTCGCGGAAGTGCAACGACCTGATCCACCGCGTCTGCAGCCTGCATCCGTCCAACTTCGCGCCGGTGTGCCAGCTGCCCCAGTCCCCCGGCGTTCCGCCGGAGAACTGCATCCCGGAGCTCGTACGCTGCGTGCAGGAGCTCGGCTTCATCGGCGTCAACCTCAACCCCGACCCTTCCGGCGGCTGGTGGAAGGCGCCGCCGCTCGGCGACCGGTTCTGGTACCCGCTGTACGAGAAGCTCGTCGAGCTCGAGGTGCCCGCGATGGTGCACGTCAGCTCCTCCTGCAATCCGGCCTTCCACTTCACGGGCGCGCACTACATCAACGCCGATACGACCGCGTTCATGCAGTTCATCCAGTCGGACCTGTTCAAGGACTTCCCTGCGCTCAAGTTCGTCATCCCGCACGGCGGCGGCGCGGTGCCCTACCACTGGGGCCGCTACCGGGGCCTGGCGCAGGACATGGGCAAGCCGCCGCTGAAGGAGCTGCTGCTGAAGAACGTCTTCTTCGACACCTGCGTCTACCACCTGCCCGGCATCGAGCTGCTGCTGAAGGTCATCCCGGCGGAGAACATCCTGTTCGCCTCGGAGATCGTCGGCGCGGTGCGCGGCGTGGACCCGGAAACCGGGTACTACTACGACGACACGCGGCGCTACGTCGACGCCGCCGGCGGCCTGAGCGCCGCGGAGCGCGAGAAGATCTTCGAGGGCAACGTCAGGCGGGTGTACCCGAGATTCGCGCGCCGGCCGGCAGGCTGACTCAGACCCCCACGCCGCGCGCCTCGGCGAACTCGCCCATCGAAGCGCTGCGCGCCACCGGCGTCCTGCCCAGCAGGAACCCCTCGTAGCCCTTCGCCGCGACGTCCGCGCAGATCGCGCGATAGCGGGCGAGACCCCCGGCGTAGGGCATGAACACGCGCGGCTTGCCCGGCACATTGGCGCCGTAGTACCACGAGTGCTTCGCCTTGCTCAGCAGCGTGGCGTTGGCGGCTTCCTCCACGTGCGCATCCCAGCGGCGCACCGCCTCCGGATCCGGCTCGATGGCGTCGATGCCGTTCCTGCGCAGGTGCGCGATGCAGCCGGTGATCCATTCCACGTGCTGCTCGATGGCCACCGGCATGTTGGTGAGCACCGAAGGGCTGCCCGGCCCCGTGATGGTGAAGAAGTTCGGGTATCCCGGCACCTGCAGGCCGAGATAGGTGTGGGGGCCGGCGCGCCAGTCGTCGCGCAGCGAGCGGCCCTCGCGGCCGCGAATGTCGATCGCGAGCAGCGCGCCGGTCATCGCGTCGTAGCCGGTGGCGAAGACGATGACGTCGAGCGCGTGCTCCCTGCTGCGCGTGCGGATGCCGCGCGGCATGATGCATTCGATCGGGTCGGCGCGCAGGTCGACGAGCGTGACGTTGTCGCGGTTGAAGGTTTCGTAGTACCCGGTGTCGATCGGCGGGCGCTTCGTGGCATAGGGGTGGTCGACGTCGGCGAGCGCTCGCGCGGTCTCCGGGTCGCGCACGATGGCACGGATGCGGCCTTTGATGAACTCGCAGGCCGTGTCGTTCGCTGCCTGGTTCACGAGCAGGTCGCGGAACGTGGCGCGGAACTGCAGCCCGCCCTTTTCCCACGCGGCTTCGTAGATGGCCCGGCGTTCCTCGGGCGTCACGTCCGCGACGTTGCGATCGGCGATGCGAAAGGCATGCCCGTTGGGCGTGGATTCGGCGACCGCGCGGATTTCCGCGTGGTTTTCCCGCACCCAGCGATTGAACTCGGGAGTCAGCGGAGCGTTGCGCGCCGGCACGCTGTAGGTCGCGGTGCGCTGGAACACCGTGAGGTGCGCCGCCGACTGGGCGATGACGGGCGCGGCCTGGATGCCGGTCGAGCCGGTGCCGATCTGCCCGACGCGCTTGCCGGCGAGGTCCACGCCTTCGTGCGGCCAGCGCCCGGTATGGAACCACTGGCCGGCAAAATCGCGCAGGCCGGGAATGTCGGGCACGTTCGCCGAAGAAAGGCAGCCGACCGCGGCGACGAGGTAGGTGGCCGCGTAGCGCTCTCCCGCGGCGGTTTCCACCACCCACCGATTGGCGCCCTCGTCGTACCGCGCCGAGACGACGCGGCAGCCGAAGCGCATGTCGCGACGCAGGTCGAACTTTTCCGCGACACGGCCGAGGTACTTGAGGATCTCGGGCGGCCCCGGGTAGCGCTCGGTCCACTCCCACTCCTCGTTCAGCTCCTTCGAGAAAAAGTAGCGGTAGGCATGGCTTTCGGAATCGCAGCGCGCGCCGGGATACCGGTTCCAGTACCAGGTGCCGCCGAGGTCGTCGCCCGCCTCCAGCAACCGGGTGGACAGTCCCAGGCGGTCGCGCAGGCTGTAAAGCTGGTAGAGCCCGGCAAAGCCCGCCCCGATGACCAGCGCGTCGATTTCTTCCTCCATGCGCTGGAGAATAGCACCGCGGGTGGGCGGCGCGAGCCGATACAATTCCGGCTTCTCCATGGCAACGGCCTCTTCGCGCTGGTTCTGGCGCATCGTCACCGCGCTGATCCTCGCCGTCGGTGCCGGCGGCTTCGTGGCGCTCAACAAGTTGAAGCCCAAGCCGGCCGTGCGCGCGCCGGTGCAGCAACTCCCGCTGGTGCAGGCCGAGGCGCTCGAGTTCCGCAGCGGCGCGCTCACGGTGAGCGGCAACGGCCTGGTGCGCCCGCGCGCCGAGGTGGTGGTGGGCGCCGAAGTCTCCGGGCGCGTGAGCTTCGTCAGCCCCGCGCTGGTCACCGGCGGCGTCATCAAGCGCGGCCAGGTGCTGGTGCGCCTGGACGAGGCGCCGTTTCGCGCTGCGCTGGCGCAGGCCGAGGCCGAGCTGGCGTCGGCGCGCGCGGCGCTGCGGCTCGCCGAGCAGCTGCTCGAGCGCACGCGCGAGCTGATCGCCAAGAGCTACCTCTCGCAACAGACGCTGGATGAGCGCATGGCGGCCCGCGACCAGGCGGCCGCCGCGCTCGAGCGCGCGCAGGCGCTTGCGCACCAGCGGCGCCTGGACCTGGAGCGCGCCGTGGTGCGCGCGCCGTTCGACGGCAAGGTGCTCGCCGAGCGCGTCGATGCCGGCGAGACCGTGCAGCCCGGCAAGGAGCTGGCGCGCATCTTCGCCGACGGCGCTCTGGAGATCGCGGTGTCGCTCTCGGACCGGGACATGGCGCTGATCGCCGATCTGTGGCGCGGCGGCACCGCCGGCGCCGAGGCGCGCGTGCGCGTGTCTCACGGCAACGGCGTCTACCAGTGGCCGGCGCGCGTGGACCGCGTCGAGGCGGCCGTGGACAGCGCGACCCGGACCTTCAGCGTCGTGGTGCGCGTGGACCAGCCGGGCGCGCGCGGCACGCCGCTCTCCGGCGACCCGGCCGCCGCGCCGCCGCTGCTGCTCGGCATGTACGCGAGCGTGGACATCGCGGGCGCCGATGCCGGCCGGCACGCGCTCGTGCCGCGCCGCGCGCTGCGCGACGGCGGCGTGCTGTGGCTGCTCGGCGAGGGCAACCGCGTCTCCATCCGGCCCGTGCGCGTGCTGCAGGATGCGGGCGAGCGCGTGGTGGTCGCGGCCGACGGCCTGCCCGCGGGCGCGCGCGTGGTCGTCACCGACCTGAAGGTGGTCACCGAGGGCCTGGCGGTGCGCGAGATCGGCGCCGCCGGCCGCGCCGCGCCGTGAGGGGACTGATGGCCTGGATGGCGCGCCACCCGGTGGCCGCCAACCTGCTGATGCTGTTCATCCTCATCGCCGGGGTGTCGAGCGCGCTCACCATGAAGCAGGAGGTGTTTCCGCTCGTCGAGCTCGACGTGCTCGAGGTGCGCGTGCTCTACCCGGGCGCCGCGCCCGACGAGGTCGAGGAAGCAATCGCGCAGAAGATCGAGGAGCAGATCGAGGGCCTGGACGGCATCGACCGCGTCACCTCGATCGCCGCCGAGGGCGCCGGCGTGGTGCGCATCGAGCTGATGCGCGGCGTGAGCGCCGCCGCCAAGCTCGACGAGGTCAAGGCGGCGGTCGACCGCATCACCACCTTTCCCGCCGAGGCGGAGCGGCCGGAGATCAAGGAGCTGGTCTCGCGTCAGCGCGTGATCGAGCTCGCGGTCTATGGCGATGCGAGCGAGGCCACGCTGCGCGAGATGGCCTACCGCATCAAGGACGACCTCACCGGCGCGCCCGGCATCTCGCTGGTGCAGGTGGCGCGCGTGCGCGACTACGAGATCTCGGTCGAGGTGGCCAACGACACGCTGCGCGCCTACGGCCTGACGCTGCAGGACATCGCGGCGACGCTCAAGCGCTCGAGCCTCGACCTGCCGAGCGGCGACATCAAGGCGGGCGGCGAGTCGATCCTGCTGCGCGCGCGCGGCCGCAACTACGACCGCGCCGACTTCGAGCGCGTGGTCGTCGTCTCGTCGGCGACGGGCGCGCGCGTGCGCCTGGCCGACATCGCGCGCATCGACGACGGCTTCCGCGACGACGACCTGATCATGCGCTTCAACGGCAAGCCGGCGGCCTTCGTGCAGGTGTTCCGCGTCGGCGAGGACAAGGTGCTCGACGTCGTGCGCCAGGTGAACGCCTACCTCGCCGAGCTGCGGGCGAGCGTGCCGCCGGGCATCGAGGTGCTCGTGTGGCGCGACGACTCGGTGGAGTTCCGCAACCGCATGGACCTGCTGCTGAAGAACGGCGCGCTCGGCCTCGCGCTGGTGCTGGCGGCGCTGGCGCTGTTCCTCGACCTGCGCCTCGCGCTCTGGGTGTCGGCCGGCATTTTCGTCGCCTTCGTCGGCACGTTCGCGGTCATGCCGTTCGTCGGCCTGTCGATCAACATGATGTCGCTGTTCGGCTTCATCCTGGCGATCGGCATCGTGGTCGACGACGCCATCGTCACCGGCGAGAACATCTACGCCGAGAACGAGCGTGGCACGCCCGAGGTCGAGGCCGCGGTGCGCGGCAGCCAGCGCGTCGCGCTGCCGGTGGCGCTCGCCGTGTCGACCACGGTCGCGGCCTTCGTGCCGCTGCTGTTCGCGCCCGGCACGCTCGGAAAGTTCCTCTACCAGATCCCGGCGGTGGTGATCATCGTGCTCATGATCTCGGTGCTCGAGGCGATGCTCATCCTGCCGCATCACCTCGCGCACCTGCGCATCGCCGGATTCACGCCGCGCACCCGGATCGGCGCCTGGCTGGCCGACCTGCGCCACGCGACCGACCGCGGCCTGCGGCGCTTCGTCGACGGCCCGCTCGACGCGGCGCTGCGCTTCTCCACGGCGCACTACGGCGTGGTGATCGCCGCGGCGGCCTCCATCTTCCTGCTCGCGCTCGGCACCGTCACCGCCGGGCACCTGAAGTTCGTCTTCTTCCCGCAGGTCGAGGGGCGCTACGTGACCGCCTCGCTCGAGCTGCGGCCCGGCGCGACCGCCGAGACCACGCTCGTCGCGGCGCTCGCCCTGGAGCGCGCCGGGCGCGAGGCGGCGGCGAGCCTGCCCGACCCGAGCGGGCGCGACCTGGTCAACGCCGTGTACGTCACCGTCGGCCAGCAGGAGGCGACCGGTCCCGGCGCGGCCGGCGCGCTCGGCCTGCTGCAGGGCAACAAGGCGTCCATCGTCTTCGAGCTGCTCGACCCGGAGGTGCGCAGCATCACCTCGGGCGAGTTCGAGCGGCGCTGGCGCGAGCTGGCCGGCACGCCGCCGCGCGTGCGCAAGCTCACCTTCGCCTCGAACGTCATCCAGCTCGGCTCGCCGGTGCAGATCGAGCTCTCGGCGCGCACGCCCCAGGGCCTAGCGCAGGCGACGCAGGCGCTGCAGGACGAGCTGCGCCGCATCGACGGCGTGTTCGACGTGCGCGACGACCGCGATCCCGGCAAGCAGGAGGTGCAGTTCCAGCTCAAGCCCTCGGCGCGCGCGCTCGGCCTGACTCTCGAGTCGCTCTCGCTGCAGGTGCGCGCCGCGTTCTTCGGGGCGGAAGCGCTGCGCGTGCAGCGCGGGCGCGACGAGGTGCGCGTCTACGTGCGCCTGCCGCGCGCCGAGCGCGCGTCGCTCGCCGACCTGGCGCGCCACCGCATCCGCACGCCCGCGGGTGGCTTCGTGCCGCTGCACGAGGTGGCGGAGCTCACGCTCGGCTACGGGCCCTCGACCATCGTGCGCCGCGACGGCCGGCGCGTGTCGACGGTGCTCGCCGAGGTGGACAGCCGCGTGATCACCGGGCAGCAGGTCAACACGCGACTGACGGACGAGGTGATCCCCGCCCTGCAGCGCGAGATCCCGGGCCTCAGCTACGCAATGGGCGGCGAGCAGCGCGAGCAGGGGCGCACGCTGCCGTCGCTGGCGCGCAACTTCGTGCTGGCGCTGTTCGGCATGTACGCGCTGCTCGCGCTCGCCTTCCGCTCCTATGTCCAGCCGCTGATCGTGCTCGCCTCGATCCCGTTCGGCCTGGTGGGCGCGGTGGTCGGCCACCTGGTGATGGGCCTTTCCATGGGCCTGACGAGCCTGTTCGGCGTGGTCGGCCTCGCCGGCATCATCGTCAACGGCTCGCTGGTGCTGATCGACTTCATCAACGAGGAGCGCGAGCGCGGCAAGCCGGCCGCCCAGGCCATCCAGGACGCGTGCAAGAGCCGCTTCCGGCCGATCCTGCTGACGGCGGTCACCACCTTCCTCGGCATCTTCCCGTTGATCGTCGAGAAGAGCATCCAGGCGCAGTTCCTCATCCCGCTCGCCGTGTCGATCGGCGTCGGCGTGCTGCTCGGCACGATGATGCAGATGCTGCTTACGCCCGCGCTGGCGATGTGGGTGGAAGCGCTGCGGGAGCGATGGGCTGCTCACGCGGCGCGCCGCGCTGCCCGGGAATCGTGAGGCTGACCACCGCGGCGAGGAGCGCGAGCAGCACGTCGAGTTGCCACATGGTGTCGTAGCTGCCGGTCAGCTCGAGCGCCACGCCGCCCAACCACGAGCCGAGGAACGCCCCGACCTGGTGCAGCATGAACACCACGCCGAGCAGCGTCGCCAGGCGGCCGGCGCCGAACAGCTTGGCGACCAGCCCGGCCGTGGGCGGCAGCACCGCCATGTAGGTGACGCCCATCCACACCGAGAACGCGAACACCGTGAGCTCCGTCTTGGGCGCGACCAGGAACAGCCCCACGCCGATCGCGCGCGCGGCGAACAACAACGACAGCGTGCGCTGCATGGAGAAGCGCTGGATGACCCACCCCGCGCCGACGCTGCCGACGATATTGAACAGGCCCAGCAGCGCGAGCGCGACGCCGGAGACGCTCGCGGGCAGGCCGCACAACTCGATCACGCCGGGCAAGTGCGTCACAAGGAAGAACACGTGCACGCCGCAAACGAAGAACGTGGCGTTGATCAGCCAGAACTCGCGGCTGGCAAGCGCCTCGCGCACCGTGGCGCTCGGCTGATCTGCCGCGCGCGGCGCGCCGGCCGGCGCCGGCCGGCGGCGGAAGGCGAGCGCGAGCGGCAGCGCGGCAATCGAGAGCGCCGCGACGGAAAACATGGCGGTGGTCCAGCCCGCCAGCGTGATCAGACCCTGGGTCGCCGGAGCGAGCAGCAGTTGCCCGAGCGGACCGCCCGCGCCGACGATGCCGGCCACCAGGCCGCGCTTCTCCGGGGTGAAGCGCGCGCTCACCGTGCCGACGAGCAGCGACGGGCTGCCCACGGTCGCCGCGACGCCCGCGAAACCGAGGATCACCGACAAGGTGACGGCGCTGCCGGCGAGCGGCAGCAGCGCTCCGCAACCGGCAGCGAGCACACAGCCCGCGGCGATGACGCGCGCGGCGCCGTAACGCTCGGCGAGGACGCCAGCGAGCGGTTGCGCGAGGCCCCAGGTGAGCTGGCTGACCGCCACCGCGAGGCTGATCGCGGCGATGCCCATGCCCGTGGCCGAGTTGAGCGGGGAGATGAACAGGCCGAACACCGTGCGCGAGCCCATGGTGACGGCGAGGAGCGCCACGGCGGCGGCGACGAGCAGCCAGCCCTGGGCGCGTTGCGAAGCGAGTTGTCGGGTTTCCATGCCGGCATGCTAGGCAGCCCGGGTAATGCGCCGATGTCGCCACGTGCCCGGATTGTTGCCGGCGTGTTTCCGCGCGGCGGCCGCGGGTCTACAATGGTCCGGCCGTGAAGATCGTCATCACCTACTGCGTTCCCTGAAACTACCTGCCCCGGGCGGCCAGTCTGGCTGCCGAGATCAGGCAGGCGCTGGGAGTCGAGGCCGAGCTCGCCAAGGGCAAGAACGGGATCTTCGACGTCGCCTGCGACGGCGAGCTGATCTTCTCCAAGCATCGCGACGCGCGCTACCCGGAGCCGGGGGAGATCGTGCGCGCGCTGCAGGCGCGCCAGCGCGGCTAGAGGCCGAGGAAGCGCCGCGCGTTGGCGGCGAGGAGCTTGTCGCGCGCGCCCGTCGACAGGCCGTCCATGTCGCGGATCAGCCCGCCGACACGCTGCTCGCCCAGCGGAAACGGGTAGTCGGAGCCGAGCATCACGCGGTCCTCGCCCATTACCTCGAGCAGCAGCCGCAGCGCGCGCGGGTCGAACACCGCGCTGTCCACGTAGAAGCGGTCGGTGTAGGCCGAGGGCGGCAGCGCCGACCGGCCGCGCGCCAGGTCGCGGTTGCGCCAGGCGTTCTCCAGCCGCCCGAGCAGGAAGGCGAAGCTGCCGCCGCCATGCGCAAAACACAGGCGCAGGCCCTGCGGCAGCCGGTCGAAGCCGCCGCCGAGGATCAGCGCCACGATCGACAGCTGCGTCTCGGCGGGCATGGAGACCGTCCAGCCCATCATCCAGCGCGCGGTGCGCGCGCCGCCCATCATGTCCCAGGGGTGCACCAGCACCGCCGCCCCTTCCGCCGCGCAGTGCTGCAGGAACGTGACGATGCCCTCGTCGTCCAGGTCGCGCTCGCCGACGTGGTTGCCGATCTGCACGCCCAGGTGTCCCGACTTCATCGCGCGCGACAGCTCCTTGCACGCGGCGTCGGTGTCCTGCAGCGGCACCTGGCAGAGCGTCTTCAGCCGCCCCTTGCCGCGCGCCGCCAGCTCGAGGCCCGCGTCGTTGAACAACTGCGCGCAGTACTGCGCCGCGGCGGCCGGCCGCGCGTAGGCGAACAGCACCGGCGTCGCGCACATCACCTGCAGGTCGATGCCGTCGCGGTCCATTTCCTCCAGGCGCCGGCCGGCGTCCCAGCAGGCGGAGGTCACCGGGCGGAATTCCTTCTGCCCGAGCATCACCACGCCGCGGCGCTCGTCCAGGTGCTTCATCCACGGCCAGTCGCCGCCGAAGCGCCGGCCGAGATCCTCCCACTCGCGCGGAAAGAAATGCGAGTGCATGTCGATCGCCCGCAAGTTCACGCCTTGCCGGGATGGACGTGCCCGCAGCGCGGGCACTTGCGCTCGCTGCGGTAGAACGCCTCGAACAGCGGCGGCAGGTCGGCGACGATGCTCTTCACGTTCACTTCGACCCGGTGCACGAGCGCATGGCAGCGCGGGCAGTACCACTCGAAGCCGTCCTTCACCTGCGGCGGGCGGATCTTCTCCACCACCAG
Source organism: Betaproteobacteria bacterium (assembly GCA_029883975.1). GTDB lineage: Bacteria > Pseudomonadota > Gammaproteobacteria > Burkholderiales > SG8-39 > JAABQT01. The sequence goes on along the minus strand of JAOUIL010000007.1, from coordinate 21,514 downwards.
CCCCAGCGAGCCGGGCTCGGGGCGCTGCGGCGAATGGCGCACGTGCCCGGGCAGCAGCAGGATCTCGCCCTCGCGGATCGGCACGTCGCGCGGCCGGCCATCCTCGATGACCTTCAGCACCATGTTGCCGCGCAACTGGTAGAAGAACTCCTCGTACGGATCGTCGTGGTAGTCGGTGCGCGCGTTCGGCCCGCCGACCACCATGACGATGAGATCCCCGGCCTCCTGGAAGACCTGCTGGTTGCCGACCGGCGGCTTCAGCAGGTGCGCGTGCGCGTCGATCCAGCCCGCGAAATTGAACGCGGCCAGCCCCATCGAACGCCGCGCCCGTGGCTCAGGCGGTACCGCGGAAGCGCGCGGCGGCCTCGCGGACGGCGTCGCTCAGGTCCGACCAGGCGCGCTGCACGCCCGCCTTGATGGGCGGCGTGGCGGCCGCGCTGCGGCGGCTGAGCCTGGCGAGCGCCTTCCTGGCCTGCGCCTGCCTGGCGCGCAGCACCTGCCGCTGCCTGGCATAGATCTTCTCCGCCTGCTTCTCGGTGCGCTTCGCCTGGGCGAGCATCGCGTCCAGCCGCTTGCGCATCGCGCCCAGTTCCTTTTGCCAGCGCCTGTTCTGCTTCGGACTGCCTTTCTTGCGTGCCATGGTTCCACCTCCTGGTTGATGGCGCCAGTCTACGAGATGCCCGCGGGAAAGAACAAGCGTCATTCCGCGGCCACCAGCCGGGCGAGCAGGTCCGGATCGGCGCGCAGCCGCGCGGAAGGGCCGTCGTAGACGATGCGGCCCTTGTCCATCACCACCGTGCGCTCGGAGAAATCGAGCGCCACGCGGCTGTTCTGCTCCACCAGCACGATCGACAGCCCTCCCGCCGCGCGCAGCTTCGCCAGCACGCTGACCAGCGCCTGCACGATCACGGGGGCAAGGCCCTCGGTAGGCTCGTCCATCAGCAACACCGCGGGGTTGGTGAGCAGCGCGCGCGCGACGGCCAGCATCTGCTGCTCGCCACCGGAAAGCTGCGTGCCGCCGTGCGCCAGCCGCTCGCGCAGGTTGGGAAACAGCTCGAAGACGCGCGCCGCGGTCCAGTGCCCGGGGCGCGCGCCGATGTCGAGGTTCTCGCGCACCGAGAGCGAGGGGAAGATCTCGCGCTCCTGCGGCACGTAGGCGAGGCCGGCAAGCGAGCGCCGGAAGGGCGGCAGCCGCTCGATGCGCTCGCCGCGCAGCTCGATCGAGCCGCCGTGCAGCGTCGTGTGCCCCATCACCGTGGCGAGCAGCGTCGACTTGCCCACGCCGTTCCTGCCGATGATGGACAGGCTTTCGCCCGCGGCGAGCGCCACGCCGACGTCCTGCAGCACGTGCGTCTCGCCGTAGCCGGCGCGCACTCCCGCGAGCCGCAGCGCGTCAGCCATCGCGCGCGGCTCCCAGGTAGACTTCGCGCACCTCGCGGTTGCCGGCGATCTCGGCGGGCGTGCCTTCGGCGAACAACGTCCCGCTCACCAGCACCGTGATGCGCTGCGCGAAGCGGAACACCAGGTCCATGTCGTGCTCGATGATCAGCACCGCGATGTCGCGCGGCAGTCCCGCGATCGCGTCCAGCAGGATGTGGCTCTCGGCGCTCGGAATGCCGGCCGCGGGCTCGTCCAGCAGCAGCACGCGCGGCGCGAGCCCGAGCGCAATGGCGATCTCCACGAGGCGCTGGCGCCCGTAGGGCAGTTCGGACACGCGCCGGCCCGCGTCGGCCGAAAGCCGCAGCGTTTCCAGCACGCGCGCCGCCTCGTCCACGACGTGCGTGCGGCGCCCGGCCGGGCGCAGCATGCCGCCCCCGGCGCGCATGCGCTCGGCCACTGCGATGCACACGTTCTCCAGCACCGTCAGGCCGCGGAACAGCTGGTTGATCTGGAAGGTGCGCGCGATGCCGCGCTGCACGCGCCTGGCCTGCGCGAGGCGCGTGACGTCCTCGCCGTCGAGCAGCACGCGGCCGCTCGAGGGCGCGATCACGCCGGTCAGCAGGTTGACGAAGGTCGTCTTGCCGGCCCCGTTCGGCCCGATCAGGGCATGGCGCGCGCCCGCCTCCAGGCGGAAGTCGACGTTGTTTGCCACTTGCAGGGCGCCGAAGCTCCTGCACAGCGCCTGCGTTTCGAGCAGCGCCGGGATCATCGCGCGCTCCAGCGGCGCCGCAGCGCGTCGCCCAGGCCGAGCAGGCCGTTGCGCGCGTAGAGCGCGACCAGCATCAGCCCGATGCCGAGGCCGAGTTGCCACGCCGTCGGATAGGCCTTGGACAGCGTGTGCTCGAGCACCATGTAGACGACGGCGCCGACGAAGGCGCCGTACAGCCGCCCGTGGCCGCCGAGGATCAGGATGATGAGCACGCCGGCCGCGCGCTCCAGCCCGAGCACCGCCAGATTGACGTAGCCCGTGGCCTGCACGAACACCGCGCCGGCGACGCCCGCGAGCGCGGCGGAGACCGCGTAGGCGGTCACCTGGCGCGCATGCACCGGCGCGCCCACCGCGTGCATGCGCAGCACGTTCTCGCGGATGCCGGTCAGGCTGCGGCCGAACGGCGAGTACGCCAAGGTGCGCACGACGGCGAAGCACAGGAGCAGCACCGCCAGCGCGTACAGGTACTGCGAGCGGAAATAGAGCACGTCGAACTCGAACAGGCCGAGGATCGGCCGGTACGACAGCCCGGGCATGCCGTCGAACCCCCCGGTCCACGACGAAAACATGTTCGCCGCCTGCTCGAGCAGCGCCATGGTGCACAACGTGAGCATCAGCAGCGTCAGGCCGTGCGTGCGCAGCAGCACCCAGCCGCTCAGCAGGCCGACGACGCCGGCGACCAGCGCCGCCGCGACTAGGCCGGAGAGCGGCTCGGTCCATCCCCAGTGCGCGGCGAGCATGCCGACCGTGTAGGCGCCGGCGCCGAAGAAGGCGGCATGGCCGAGCGTGACGATGCCCGCGTAGCCGAGCACCAGGTCGAGCGACAGCGCGAACAGGATCGTCACCAGCACCTGCGTGCCGAACGCCAGGTAATTGGGAAACAGGAAGAAGCAGGCGACGCCCGCAGCCCAGGGCAGCGCCTCCCACCAGCGCAGCCGGTGGCGCGCGGCGAGCGCCTGCAGCGCAGGCAGCGCGCTCATGCGCCCCGCTTGCCGAAGATGCCCTGCGGGCGCGCCAGCAGGAACACGAGGGTGAGCGCGTAGATGAACATCGTGCCCCCCTTGGGAAAGTGGATTTTCAGCACGAAGTCGAGCACGCCGATCAGCAGCGCCGCGAAGAACACGCCGGTCACCTTGCCCAGGCCCCCGACCGCCACCACGATGAGGAAGTAGGCCAGGTAGCGCAGCGGGTACTGCGGGTCGAGGCCGAGGATCTCCGCGCCCAGCGCGCCGCCCACCGCGGCCAGCCCGCTGCCGAGCGCGAAGGTGAGCGTGAACAGGCGCCCCACGTCCACGCCGACGGATTCCGCCATGCGCCGGTTGTCGACCGCGGCGCGGATCTTCGCGCCGATGCGCGTGCGCTCGAAGCCGAGCCACAGCGCGACCATCAGCAGCGTGCCGGCCGCGATCAGCGCCAGGCTGTAGGTGCGGTAAGTGAGGAAACCGAGGTCGCTCTGGCCGTCGAGCCAGGGGGGCAGCTCCACGCGCTGCGACTCCGGCCCCACGCCGAGCGTCACCAGCGCGATCATGACGAACACCAGGCCGATCGTGAACAGCACCTGGTCGAGCTCCCCCGCGCCGTACAGGCGCGCGTAGAGTGCGCGCTCGAGCGCCACTGCCAGCAGCGCGACTGCGCCGAAGCCGAGCGCCAGCGCCGCGCCGAACGGCAGCCCCCAGTGGCGCATGGCGTAGACCACGACGTAGCCGCCGAGCATGGCGAAGCCGCCGTGCGCGAGGTTGACGAAGCCCATCAGCCCCATGGTGACCGACAGGCCCACCGAGCAGATGAACAGCACCATGCCGGCGGCGAGCCCGCCGAGCAGGATGCTGGCCAGGTCCATCTGCAGGGAGCGGCTAGCGCGCTACTGCGCGCACTTGCCTTCCTTGAGCTCCTTGCACATGTCCTTCACGGCCGGGATGACGCCGATGTTCTTCTGCACCAGGCGCCCGCCGACCTTCACCAGCTCGCTCAGGTACTCATTCATGACGATGTCGCGCGTAGCCGCATCGATCATGATCGGGCCGCGCGGGCTATCGGCGTACTTCCAGCCCTTCAGGGCCGCCTGCGCCTTGTCCGGGTCGATCCTGCCCTGCAGGGTGCGCACGACATGCACGATCGCGGCCATGCCGTCGTAGCCCTGCGCGCCCATGAAGTCGGGCGTGGCGCCGGCGCCGTACTCCTGCTTCCACGCGGCGACGAAGCGCTTGTTGGCCGGATTGTCGAGATCGGCGTTGTAGTGGTGCGCGGTGATCAGGCCCACGGCGTCGTCGCCCATCGCCTGCAGCTTGTGGTCCGGCGTCAGGTCGCCGGGACCGATCAGCTTGATGCCCGCCTGCCGCATCCCGAGCGCCGCGTAGGCCTTGGTGACCGCCACTGCGTGGTCGCCCGAAGGCACGAACACGTAGAACACGTCGGGCTTCCTGTCCTTGGCGCGCTGGAAGAAGGGCGTGAAGTCGGGCACCTGCCCGGGGCCGCCCATCGGGATCGCATCCACGACCTTGCCGCCGCTCGACTCGAAGCCGCGCCTGAACGCGTCCAGGCTGTCCTTGCCCGGCGGGAAGTCGGAGTAGCCGACCACCGCCGTCTTCGCCTGCAGCGTCTTCGCCGCCGCCTCGCCCATCGCGTAGCCCGAGTGCCACATGGAGAACGAGACGCGCGAGATCATCGGCGACAGGTTCGTGATCCAGGCGGTGCCCGCGTTCATGACGATCATCGGCTTCTTCGCAGCGGTCGCCAGCGGCGCCGAGGCGATCGCATCGGGCGAGTAGATGAACCCGGCGAGGATGTCGACTTTTTCCTGCGCGATCAGCTCCTGCACCGCGGTCTTGGCCTCCGCGCCGCTCGGGTTCTTCGAGTCGCGCTTCACCAGCTCCACCTTGTAGGGCGCGAAGGCGCCGGGGTTGAGCTTGAGGAACATCTGCATGCCGCGATCGACCTGCTGCCCGAATTCCGCGCCCACGCCCGTAAAGGGCAGCACGACCCCGACCTTCACCGTCTGCGCCTGCGCGCCGCCCGCGGCGAGCGCGGCGGCGACGGCGAGCACCCGCAGTCTCCATCCCGACATGGTCATCTCCTCCCTCCTCTTTCCGGTTAGTAGCGGCGCGCGCCGCCGTAATCCTCGTCGAACAGCGAGAAGGGCGGCGTGCGCCCGACCAGCGCCTCGATCAGCGCCAGCTCGACGTCCGTGTGGTTGATGAACGGCGCGGGCTGGATGCGCCGCGCGCCGCTCTTCAGCACGTAGCGCGGCGCGTCGTGGTGCTTGGAGACGATGCGCTCGGCCACCGCCGGGTCGTCCGGCGCCGCGATGTTCACCTCGCCATAGCAGGTGCAGACGTAGCTGCGCTCGGGCTCGGACTCGACGTACAGGCCCGTGCCACGGATGCCGACCGTCGAGGTCGGCGTGACGACGCGCCGGTCGCCGCGGCCGAATACCGAGAGCAGCGCGCCGGTGGCGAGGCGCATCACGCTGAGCGCGAAGCCCTGCCCGGCGAGCTCGAGGCGGCTGTTGCCGCGCAGCAGGAAAGCGTCGCTGCCCACCACGAAGATGAGCTGCGCCCCCTTGCCGGTCTCGATGCTCGCGCCGGCGCCGATGCGCGTCTGCGGCGACACGGGCTGTCCGTTCACCGTTACCGCGCCGCTCGCCTCGTACACCGAGCGCCCGGCCGGCAGCGGCTGCGGGCGGCGGCCGAAAAACTGCGCGCGCGCCACGCCGGCGCCGCCCGCCGCGAGCAGGCCGGCGGCGAGCGCCTGCAGCAGGAATGCGCGCCTCGGGTCTTCCGCATCAGCAGTACGCTTGGCCATGGAGATCGCTCTTTCGCCGGACCGATGGGCGACGTATTATCACGCGCAAGCCCACCGCCGGGGAAGCTTGATGCCGCGCCACCTGTCGATCGCCGCCGCGCTGCTCGTCGCCGCGGCCCTGTCGTCCGCGCACGCCGCGGAAGGGTGGCGCTACGGGATATCCGCGGATGCGATGGTCGACGACAACGTCACGCGCGGGCTGTACGACGCGGACGTCGAGAGCGACAGCATCCTGTCGGTCGAGGGCTCCGCGGTGCGCAGCGTACTCCTCGGCCCGCGCAGCGGCGCCGTCTTCCGCGGAGCAGCGCGCTACAGCCAGTTCGTCACCTTCAGCGACCTGAGCAACCTCGCCTTGTCGGGCCGCGCGGCCTGGCGCACCCAGCCGGGACTGAACTTCAGCTCCCCCATCTTCGAGGTGGCGGGCAACCTCGTCTGGCTGCAGCACTCGGACAGCGAGCTGCGCGACGGCACGATCGCCACGATCGAAGGCAGCGTCGGCAGCCATGTCACGGACCGCGTCCGGCTCGGCGCGGGCGTGGCCTGGGACACCCGCAACGGCGGCGACCCGGGCCGGCCCGGGGAAGTCGCGATCTACGACATGGACAACACGCGCTTCTGGGCGAGCCTCGATTACCGTTTCGGCACGAGGAATACCGCCTACGCTCGCCTCACGCAGGTGAGCGGCGACCAGGTCTTCAACTCCGTCACCGTCGGCGGCCTGTCCGGCGCGTGGGCCACCGACCCGGCGTTCGCCGAGGAGCTCGGCCGCCCCACCGACTCGTACCGCGTGGACGCCAGCACCCTGATCTACGAGCTCGGCGTCAACCTGCCGTTCGCCGGCGGGCATGCGCTCGATTTCCTGCTCTCGGGCTACAGCGCGAAGGCGGAGGAAGGCCCGCAGAGCGGGAACAAGTACAGCGGCACGATTGTCCGGGCGACCTACTTCTACCGCTTCCAGTAACCGCTCGGAACAGGGGAACCCAGGTTCCCCCGTTACCCGCTCCTACGTCCCCGCGACGTAGCGCTGGAAGAACAGCGTCACGCCGAAGCCGGCGAGCGCAACGACGGCGAGCGCGAGCGCGCCGGTTCCCGCGATCAGCAGCGCATCCAGCAGCGAGATGCCGGCGATCAGGCTCACCACCGCGCGCGGGATATCGCCCTTGCGGCGCCGCCGCAGGTACCAGAGCGCCACCAGCATCCAGCCGGCAAAAAAGAGCCAGAAGAGCCCCACGACCGGCTGCGCAAGCGCCAGCCAGGCGCCGTAGGCCACGGGCGCCGCGAGAAAGGCGAGCGGCCAGAGATTCTCCACCCTGCCGAGGTTCTCCTGCTTCGCGATATAGGTGAGGCCGATGAGGTAGCAGAGCATCAGCGCGGCGCCGATCCACAGCGCTTCGGGCAGCGCGCGCGTGATGCACAGGCCCGCCGACACGTACACCAGCACGCGGCACAGGCCCATGACCACCGGGCTGAAGACGTTGCCCTTGTGATGCCAGTCGTAGTACGTGATCGTCGCCGCCAGCGCGGCGCCGGCGAGCGCGGGCGCCACGCCGATCCACGCGAGCAGCGCGACGCCGAGCGCCATCATGCCGAAGCCCCAGCCGAACACCGCGCGCCGGCTCGCCTCGCCCGCGGGAATCGGCCGCTCCGGGCGCTGCTTCGCGTCCCACGGCGCGTCGAAGGCGTCGTTGAGGAACATGCCGCCGGTGTAGAACAGCGAGAACGCGACGAGCATCACCGCGAATTGCGCGCCGAACGCAGCGGCGCCCGCCAGCACCGCGCCGGCGAGCGCGTTGCTCCACACCGTCGGCAGGTTGGAAACGCGGCCGAGCGCGAGCGCGCTGCGCAGCTTCACTGCAGCAGCCGCGCCTTGACCCAGTCGAGCTCGCGCGCGATCGCCGTGCTGAGCTCGGCCGTCCGGTAGGCCTTGGGCAGGACGTCCCAGGTGTAGGTCTCGACCTCGAGGTGGCGGCTGATCGGCTCGGCGCGGTGCTGCGCGAGGATCTGCGCAAGAAACGCCTGCGTGGTGCCGAAATGCTCCATCTGCTCGAGGAACACCGGCACGTGGAAGTGCACGCGCAGCTCCGCGCCCGCCGCGGCGCCGCCGGCGGCGAGCGCCTGCGGCAGGTCCACGAAGCGCGTCAGGGACCCGTTGGCCTTCTGCACCGCCTGGTGCAGGTAGACCGGCTCAGCGAAGGCGGCGAGCTGGCGCGCGCTCGCCGCATCGAACGCCGCGATCCTGAGCGCCGAGCTCAGCTGCAGCTTGCCGATCAGGATGCCCTCGGTGCGCAGCCGCGCGATGCTTTCCTTCGGGTCCTCGAATTCCACTGCGGCGTGGCAGACGTCGTAGCACACGCCGATGTGCCGGCGCATGGCTGCTTCGGCGGCTGCGGCCGGGAGCCCGGTGAGCGCCGCGAGCCGCGCAACGCCCGCGCGCGCGAATAGCCGCTCCTTGAAAAAGCGGGTGGTCTCCTCGATGGTCTCGAGCTGGCAATACGGCTCCGGCTCGAGCGCGAGCGAGATCGTCTGGCCCGTGCGCGCGGCGTTGCCGACCAGATGCGCCACGTGGCGGATGAGGTTCTCGGTGATTGCCGCCAGCCGTCCCTCGGCCCAGGGCTTGAAGGTGCACGGCACCGTGCTGACGCTGCCCTCCTGCCCCGCAGGCAGCAGCTCGCTCAGGATGTCGGCCAGCAGGTCGGTGTAAGTGAGCCGCGCCGGATCGCTCCAGTCGGGCTTGTACGCGTCCTCCTTCACGGCGCGCCCATGGAACGCACCGTAAGGAAAGCCGTTGATCGTGAACACGTAGTAGCCGCCTTCGGCGAGAAAGCGCTTGAGCCGCGCCAGCGCGTCCGCGTCGCGCAGGCCTTCGGCCGCCGCGTGGCCCAGGCGCAGCCCGACGCCGAGGGGCTGCGCGGGCGCCACCTGCGCCTTGATCGCCGGCAGGTGGCGCGCCAGGCTCGCCATCACGTCATCCAGCGGCTCGCCGGCGTGGATGTTCGTGCAGTAGGTGAGGTGTCCGAGGTCGCGTGCGGACCGGAGATGCATCAGCCGCCCGCGCGCGCTTTCAGCCACGCCATCGCCTGGCGCATGCGCGCGTGGTCGATCTCGTGCACCTCGACGCCGACGCCGATGCCGCCCAGCAAAGTGATGGTCAGCTCGCCGCCGAGATGCTCCTGGAAGTCACGCAGGCCCTCGAGGATGCTCCACTCGCCGCTCGTACCGGTGCGCTCGAGCGCCGGGTGCCAGAGGTCGAAGCCGAGGTACTCGAGCAGCGCGCAGATGCGCAGCTCCTCGCCCGCCGGCAGCAGGCCGGCGAGCACCGAGTAGCGCGCATCGAGCGCCATGCCGATGGCCACCGCCTCGCCGTGGCGCACGTGGTGGCGCGTCAGGCTCTCGAGCTTGTGCGCCGACCAGTGCCCGTAGTCCAGGGGCCGGGCGCTGCCGGTCTCGAACGGGTCGCCGCCCTGGCCGATCTGGCGCATGTGCAGCTCGGCGCAGCGGCGAATCATGTGCTGCATCGCCGCGCGCCCGAAGGTGGCGAGGTCGTCCATGTGGCGCTCGAGCCAGCCGAAGAACTCCGCGTCGCGGATCAGCGCCACCTTGACCGCCTCGGCCATGCCGGCGACCTTGTCGCGGTCCGGCAGCGAGTCGATGAAGTCGTGGTCGTTCAGCACCGCGAACGGCGGCGCGAACGTGCCGACGAAATTCTTCACGCCAAGCAGGTTGACGCCGTTCTTCACGCCCACACCCGAATCGTTCTGCGCCAGCACCGTGGTGGGCACGCGGATGTGGCGCACGCCGCGGTGGGTGGTCGCCGCCACGAGGCCCACCGCGTCCAGCACCGCGCCGCCGCCCACCGCGACCACGTACGAGTGACGGTCGAGGTGCAGGTCGAACAGCTTCTGCTGGATGCTCTCGACGAAGTGCAGGTCGGTCTTGATCTTTTCGCCGCCGGGCAGCGCGACCGGCGGGCAGGCGAGCTCGAGCGCGTCGGCGTGGCGCGCCGCGTACGCCTGGATCGCCTCGATCAGCGGCGCGCCGCCCGCCTGCAGGCCGTCATCGACGAAGAACACGGCGCGATGGCGCTTTGCCGGCTCCAGGCGGCTGAACGCCTCGCGCAGCGCCGGATTGTCCGGATCGAACACGCCCTCGGTGAACACGACCGGGAACTCGTAGGGCACCGAGAAGCGCTGCCAGTGCGTGGCCGTGCGCGTCTGAGTAGAATGCTTCATATGCGTTACGTCCTGATCCTACTCGGGTTGCTGATGGCGGCCTTCGCAGTCGTGCAATACAACGACCCGGACGCGCTGCTGTGGATCGTCATCTACCTGATCCCCGCCGCCTGGGCGTTCGCCGCGGCCTTCCGTCCGGCGCGCGTCGCGTCGGTCGCCGGGGAGCGGCTGCTTTGGGCCACGGTCGCTGCGGGCGTCGGCGCCATGGTGTTCTACTGGCCCACCGTGCCCGGCTTCTGGCTGAAAGAAGTGTGGTGGGTGGAGGAAACCGCGCGCGAGGGCATGGGCGTGATGATCGGCCTCGCCGTGCTGCTCGTGGTCCTCGCCGGCGCGTTGCTGCGCAAGCCCGCCGCCTAGGGCGAGAAGTCGTCGCTCTTGATGAAGGCGACGACGCCCTTGCGCTGCTCGACCGAGAACACGTCCTTCCAGGCCGGCATCTTGCCGAAGCCGTAGGTCACGCGGTCGTAGATGAAGCCCGGCTCCAGCTGCCCCGGATTGAGCTTGGGCGCCTTGCCCGGGTAGGCCGCCGCGCCGTGGCAATGGCGGCACTGCCCTTCCCAGACGCTCCTGCCGAGCTCGATGTTCTTCTTGCTGCTCAGGTAGGCCTTGTCGAACACCGGGGCCTTCTCCTGCGCCTGCAGCGTCGTCGCGGCCAGCAACACCGCGGCCGCGCAGGCGATGCGCAAGGGTCCGCACGTCGTTCTCATGCACCAAATGTTACTACGCCGGAAAACGCGCCGCCGCCGCGCACGAGCGCGGCGGCGGCGGCTTGCAGCCGGCTCAGGGAACGATCTTGTAGATCGTGTCGAGCGAGCCGTTCGGGCCCGTGGTGATGGAAGTGAGCGCGTAGACCTCGCCCGCATTGTCCTGCGCGAACGCCAGCACGTAGGGCAGCTTGCCCTTCATGTTGGTGACTTCCGCGACTTCCATGCTCCACTTGCCGTCCTTGCCCTTGGTGGCGAAGAAGATCTGGCCGTCCATCTCGCCGAAGGACTTGCTCCAGTCGCCGAAGATGTACTTGCCCTTCCACGCCGCGTGCTTGCCCTGGTACACGTAGCCGCCCGTGACCGAGATCCCCTTGCAGCCCTGGGGCTTGGCCGTGCAGTTGTTGTACTCGAGGATCGCGGGCGTGATGCCGGCCTTGTCGCAGTTGGCCGGGTGGTCATCGGGCTTCAGGTAGTCGAAGCAGCGCATGATGCCTTCCACACGCCGCCAGCCCATGTTCTGGCCCTTGCCGATGATCTTGATCGCCTCATAGCTGTTCTGCTGCACGTCGCCGCAGAACAGGTCGCCGCTTCCCGTGTCGAACGAGCAGCGCCACGGGTTGCGCAGGCCGCTCGCCCAGATCTCCGGCGCGGCGCTCTTGTTGCCGACAAACGGGTTGTCGGACGGGATGCCGTAGGGCTTGTCGCCGGTGCGCGCGTCCACATCGATGCGCAGGATCTTGCCCAGCTGCGTCGACATGTCCTGCCCGTTGCCGAGGGCGGGGTTGTGGCCGATGCCCCAGTCGTTGGCGTAGCCGCCGTCACCCATCGAGATGTACAGCTTGCCGTCCTTGCCGAAGCCGATCCAGTGGCCGTTGTGGTTGAACTGCGGCCAGGCCACCGAGTGGATGCGCCGCGCCGAGCTCGGGTCCGCGGTGTTCTTGTCGCCCTTGGAGACGGTGTACTCCTCGACCACGTTGCTGTGCGAGTACCACAGCATCTGCCCGAGGTCCGCCTGGTAGTCCAGGTGCGCGCTGTAGGCGACGTAGAACTTGCCGTTGTCCTTGAACTTCGGGTGGAAGGCGATGCCGAGCAGGCCGCGCTCGTCGAAGTCGTGGTGCAGCGCCGGGATCTTGCTGCGGATGTCGAGGAACGGCGTCGGGCGCAGCTTGCCGCCCTCCAGGATCTTCACCCTGCCGTTCTGCTCGATGATGAACATGCGGGCGTCGCCCGCCGGCTGCACCATCGCGAGCGGCGTGTTGATGGCCGTGACCAGCGGCTCCAGCTTGATCTTGGTCTGCGCCATCGCCGCCCCGCCCGCGACCGCGAGCACGACGGCGGCGGACAGCACTCCACCGACCTTTGCGAGTTTCATCGGATCCCTCCAGAAGAAATCTTGTGCCCCTCCTCCGCGCGCATCGCCGGGGCCCTCTGCGATGCGCCTGGCGAGCACCGAGCCTTCCGGCGACCGCCGCCTCCCTGAACGTCAGGAAAGTTCAGTATACGTGTCATGAACGCGCCGCAGGGCGGCGCCGTGAGCGGCGTTTCGCTCAGCGACAGGAACGCGAAATCCCGCATTGCGGCGGCGCGGCATGCGCGCCGCGCACGCTACTCGATGATCAAATCGTCCAGCGTGCGGCGGTTCTTGCCCGCCTCGACCTTCGGCTCGCGCCCGCCGCGCAGGATGGAATTCCCTTCAAAGACAGCGCGCTGGTCGATGGCGACCGGGTTGAGCCAGTCCTCTTCCTTGATCTGCCCGCTCTGCCCATAGGCAGTGAGCGCGTTCTGGTAGCAGGCCAGCCTGACGTCGGCTTCAGGGATTCCTTGCTGCAGTGCAAGCTTCGCGGTCTTGGCCACGCCGAGCGGCTCGGAGATGCCCCAGTCGCAGGCCGAGTCCACGATGACCTGCCTGGCGCCGTACTGGCGCAGGATCTCCACCATGCGCGCGTTGCCCATCTTGGTGCTCGGGTAGATGGAGAACGCCGCCCAGTAGCCGCGCTCGAGCGTCTCCTTCACCGTCTCCTCGTTGTTGTGGTCGACCACCACCTTGGACGGCTCGAGGCCGTGCTCGTCGCACACGTCCATCGAGCGCGAGGTGCCGCGCTTCTTGTCGCGGTGCGGGGTGTGGATCATGACCGGCAGGTCGAGCTGCTTGGCGAGCTCGAGCTGCGCGCGGAAGTACTTGTCCTCGAGCGCCGTCTGCTCGTCGTAGCCGATCTCGCCGATCGCCACCACGCCCTCCTTCAGCGCGAAGCGCGGGATGAGCTCCATCACGCCTTCGGCGAGCGCCTCGTTGTTCGCTTCCTTGGAGTTGAGGCCGATGGTGCAGTAGTGGCGGATGCCGAACTGGCTCGCGCGGAAGCGCTCGAAGCCGACGATCGACGACAGGTAGTCGAGGTACGAGCCGACGTTGGTGCGCGGCTGGCCGATCCAGAACGCCGGCTCGATGACCGCCACCACGCCGGCCGCCGCCATCGCCTCGTAGTCGTCGGTGGTGCGCGAGATCATGTGCGCGTGCGGGTCGATGAGCATCATGGCGGGATCCTCGGAGGGAGCGAACAAGTTTACTGCAGCGTTGCCCAGGTGAGCCGCTTGCCGCTGATGTCGCCGGCGAGCGCGGGAAAGTCCTGCAGCAGCTTGGCCGCGCGCCGGTCCGGGCTCGCCGCGAGCGCAAGCGCCGCCGCGCGCCGCACGGTCGCCTCGTCGCTCGCGAGCGCCCGCGCCAGGTCGTCGACCGCGCTGCCTTCGGCGAACGGCCCGACGCAGCGCCAGATCTCGAACGGCACCGGGCGCCCCGCCGCCCAGCGCTCGTGCGCGAAGTCGAGCATGATGCGCGCCAGCTCGGCGTTGGCGCGCTCGTCCAGCCCCTGGATCGGCGCGAGCGGGCTGCCGATGAACAGCGCCTTCAGCACCATGTGGTTCCAGCGGTGCGCGTCGAAATGGGTGCGCGGATACGGGTTGCGGTGCGCGATCGCCTCGAACACGCTGCGCATGTTGCTGCGCAGGCCCTCGCCCACCTGGTCGAGCAGCGACGCGGGCTCCGGGTAGAGCGGCAGGCCGCGGTACAGCGTCTCGAGTTCGGCGACGTCGGCCGTCTGGCACAGTGTCCTGAAGCGCTCGACGAAGGGCTTGCCGCCCGCGGGCAGCCCGGCGAGCAGCAGGATGCGCGCGGCGTCGGTCACGCTCCAGCCGCGCGGGTCCCATCCGGGGACCGCAGCGCGCGCCGCCGCGAGGTCCTCGTCCCTCAGCTCGAGCGCCGCCTTGCCGAGCTTGCGCGGCACCATGCCGAGCGCGATGTCGAGCGTCTCGTCGGCCGCATCCTGGCGCAGCGTGGCGACCTGCGCATCGAGCCACGCCGCGCGCTGCGCGTCGAGCCGCCGGCCCAGCCAACCGCGCAGCAGAGTCCGTGCCGCCTCGCTCATTGCCCCTCCATGGGACTGATATTCTACGCCGCGTGCACCCCACGCTCGTCATACTCGCGGTCGGCCTGTCGCCCGCGCTGGTTGGCGCGTTTACGCCCAACTTGCAGCGACTCGCCGCGCGCGGCGCGCTGCGCCCGCTCGACACCGTCGTGCCCGCGGTCACCTGCACGGTGCAGTCCACGCTGCTCACCGGGCTCGCGCCGAGCGGCCACGGCATCGTGGCGAACGGCTGGTATTTCCGCGACCTGTCGGAGGTCTGGCTGTGGCGCCAGTCGAACCGCCTGGTGGCGGGCGAGAAGGTCTGGGAGGCGGCGAAGGCGCGCGACCCCGGATTCACCTGCGCGCAGATGTTCTGGTGGTACAACATGTACTCGAGCGCCGACTGGAGCGCGACGCCGCGCCCGATGTACCCGGCGGACGGGCGCAAGATCCCCGACCACTACGCGCATCCCTACGCGCTGCACGACGAGCTGGACGCGAAGCTCGGGGCGTTTCCGCTGTTCAAGTTCTGGGGCCCGCTCACCGACATCAGCTCCACGGACTGGATCGCGCAGGCCACGCTGCACATCATGGCAACGCGCGATCCCACGCTGACGCTCGCCTACCTGCCGCACCTCGACTACAACCTGCAGCGCCTCGGCCCCGACACGTCCCACCCGCGCGTGCAGCAGGACCTGCGCGAGCTGGACGCCGCGTGCGGCACGCTGATCGACGCCGCGGCGGCGAGCGGGCGCCACGTGATCGTCGTCTCCGAGTACGGCATCACGCCGGTGACGGACGCCGTGCACATCAACCGCGCGCTGCGCGAGGCGGGCCTGGTCGCCGTGCGACCGGAGGAGCACGGGCGCGAGATCCTCGACCCGGGCGCGAGCGCCGCCTTCGCCGTCGCCGACCACCAGATCGCGCACGTCTATGTGAACGACCGCAGCCGCCTGCACGCGGTGCGCGCGCTGCTGGAAGAGCTGGAGGGCGTGGAGCGCGTGCTGGACGACGCCGGCAAGCAGGCGATGGGCCTCGACCACGAGCGCGCGGGCGAGCTGGTCGCCATCTCGAAGGCCGACCGCTGGTTCAGCTACTACTACTGGCTCGACGACGCTCGCGCGCCTGATTTCGCGCGCACGGTGGACATCCACCGCAAGCCGGGCTACGACCCGGTGGAGCTGTTCTTCGACCCGGCGCTCGCGCTGCCGAAGCTTTCCAGCGTCTGGCGGCTCGCCAAGAGGAAGCTCGGCTTTCGCACGCTGATGGACGTCATCTCGCTCAGGGACACGGCCCTGGTCAAGGGCTCGCACGGGCGGCTGACCGACGACCCGACGCACGGGCCGCTCGTCATAAGCTCGCGCGGCGACCTGCTGACCGCGGGGACCGTGCAGGCCACCGCGTTCAAGCAGCTGGTGCTCGATCACCTCTTCGGCTGAGGCACCTCGATGCCGTCGTACAGCCACGCCACGCCCTCGAAGTCGGGCGCGGCGCCGGGCCTGGGGGCGAGCACGTCGTTCCTCAGCTCGCGCACGACCCCCGCGGCGTGGTACGCGTCGCCGTAGTAGCGCGACATGATCTGCACGCGCGCCGTCCTCTTGTAACGCGCATCCTCGTAGCGCTTGAAGGTCTTCTCCCAGTCGAAGCTCGTGATTTCCGCCCAGGCGGCGAGCACCACCGCATCCTCGATCGCCATATTGGCGCCCTGCGCGAGGTACTGCAGCGTCGGGTGCGCGGCGTCACCCAGCAGCGTGACGCGGCCCTTCGACCAGTGCCGCGCCGGCTCGCGGTCGCACAGCACCCACATCTTCCACACGTTGATCTTGGCGAGCAGGCGCTGCACCTCCGGGCGCTCGTTGGCGAACTTGCGCTCGAGCTCCTGCGGATCGCCGTAGACGTCCCAGCCCTCCTCGTACTTGTCGCTGTGGAAGACCGCGACCAGGTTGTAGAGCTCGCCGCGGCGCAAGGGATAGTGCACGAGGTGCGTCCTGGGGCCCGCCCACAGCACGACGTTGTTCTGCCACAGGTCGCCGGGCACCTCGGCGCGCGGCAGCACGGCGCGGTAGGCGATGTGGCCCGAGACGCGCGGCTTGCCGTCGCCGAGGATCTGCGCGCGCACCCTCGACCACAGGCCGTCCGCGCCGATGAGGCACGCGCCCTCGATCGCTTCGCCGCCTTCCATGCGCAGGACGATCCGCTCGCCCTTGTCCTCGAAGGCGAGGCCCTTCCTCTTTTCGTTCAGCTCGATGTTCTTTTCGGCGCGGCAGGCCTCGAGCAGCACCTGGTAGAGGTCGCCGCGGTGGATCACGCCGTACTGGTAGCCGCGGAAGCGCTTCCTGAACGCCCCGCTGCCCACGGGGATGCGCGTCACCTCCTCGCCGGTGAGCGCGTCCATCATGATGAGGTTCTCGGGGTGCGCCGACCAGCGCTCGATCGCGCCGGTCAGGCCGAGCACCTCGAACATGTGGTAGACGTTCGGCCCGAGCTGGATGCCGGCGCCGATCTCCTTCAGCTCGGAGCCCTGCTCGAACAGGCGCACGCGGCAGCCCTTCCTCGCCAGCGCGAGCGACGCGGCCAGGCCGCCGATGCCGCCGCCGAGCACGAGGACAGGAAGCGCGCTCACGCGGCCACCAGGTCCGCCGGGATGTCGCTCGCGCGCGGCACGCCGCACAGCATCAACGCGCGCTCGAACTCGCCGGCCAGGATCTCGATCGCGCGCCGCGCGCCCGCCTCGCCGCCCGCCATCACGCCGAACAGCGTCGCGCGGCCGGTGAGCACGCCCTGCGCGCCGAGCGCGCGCGCCTTGAGCAGGTCCACGCCGCGGCGCACGCCGCCGTCCACCAGCACCGCGATCCTCGAGCCCACCGCGCGCGCCACCGCCGGCAGCGCGTCCGCGGTGGCGATGGCGCCGTCCAGCTGCCGCCCGCCGTGGTTGGAGACGACCACGCCGTCGCAGCCTGCGGCTGCCGCACGTT
The DNA here is from genome assembly GCA_029883975.1 of Betaproteobacteria bacterium. Classification (GTDB taxonomy): domain Bacteria; phylum Pseudomonadota; class Gammaproteobacteria; order Burkholderiales; family SG8-39; genus JAABQT01. Next base: position 4,255 of record JAOUIL010000007.1, on the reverse strand, counting down.
CGGCGTCGTCGGGCCGGACGATGCCCTTCAGCAGGAGCTTGCCGGGCCAGGCGTCGCGCAGCGACCTGAGCTCGTCCCAGTCGAAGGAGGCGTCGAGCTCGCGGCCGACCGAGGCCGCCACGTCGGTGAGCCGGGGAGGCTTCTGCAGCATGCCCTCGAGGTTCTTCATGTGCGGCACGCCGCGGCGCGCCATGCCCATGAGCCAGGAAGGCTTGAAGAGCACGTCGCGCGAGTTGCGCCAGGTCGGCACGAAGGGGGCGGCGAAGTCGTTCCTCAGATCGCGCTCGCGCTTGCCGCCCGTGGTGAGGTCGACGGTGACCAGCAGCGCTTCGTAGCCCGCGGCCGCGGCGCGGCGCACGAGCTTCATGCGGAACGCGCGGTTCTTCAGCAGGTAGAGCTGGAACCACAGGCGCCCGCCGGCCTGCTCGGCGATCTCCTCGATCGAGTTGGTGGCGGGCGTCGCCAGGGTGTAGGGAATGCCCGCGGCGCGCGCCGCGCGCGCCAGCATCAGGTCGGCGTCGTGGCGGCCCGCGCCGATCGCCCCGGTGGGCGCGATGGCCATCGGCAGGTTGGAGCGCATGCCGAGCAGATCGACGCTCGAGTCCACCGCGTGCACGTCCACCAGCACCCTGGGCAGCAGGCGCACGCGCTCGAAGGCGGCCCGGTTGCCGCGCAGCGTCGTCTCGTCCTCGGCGCCGCCGTCGAAGAAATCGAACACCGAGCGCGGCAGCCGCCGTCTGGCCATGCGGCGCAGGTCCTCGATGTTCACGGCGCGGCCGAGGTTCGGCATGCGGGAGGAAGTGTACCGAGGGCGCGGCGCGCGAGCATAATGTCGGCTCTCCACCGGACTGCCATTTCACCATGACCCCCACCGCCTCCACCCTCGCCGCCCGCCCGCAGGCGGCCGCGCGCCTGAAGGGCGTGCTCTCGCCCGTCATCACCCCGTTCAAGGCCGACCTCGCGCCCGACAGCGAGCGCTTCGTGCGCCACTGCAAGTGGCTGCTGAAGAGCGGCTGCTCGGGGCTGGCGGTGTTCGGCACCAACAGCGAGGCGAACTCGCTGTCGGTGGAGGAGAAGCTGACGATGCTCGCCGCGCTCATCCACGCCGGCGTGCCGGGCGCCGCGCTCATGCCCGGCACCGGACATTGCGCGCTGCCCGCCACGGTGCGGCTCACGGCCAACGCGGTGAAGATGGGCTGCGCGGGCGTGCTGATGCTGCCGCCCTTCTACTACAAGGGCGTCTCCGACGAGGGCCTCTACCGGTACTTCACCGAGGTGATCGAGCGGGTGGGCGACGAGCGGCTGCGCGTGTACCTCTATCACATCCCGCCGGTGAGCCAGGTGCCGATCACGCTGAAGCTCATCGAGCGGCTGCTGGCGAAGTATCCGCGCATCGTCGCCGGCGCCAAGGACTCCTCCGGCGACTGGGCGAACACCAAGGCGATGCTCGACGAGTTCGGCAAGGACGGCTTCGACGTCTTCCCGGGCAGCGAGCAGTTCCTGCTGGAAGGCATGCGCCACGGCGGCGCCGGCTGCATCAGCGCCACGGCCAACGTCAACCCGGGCGCGATCGACAGGCTGTTCCGCGACTGGCGCTCGGGCGAGGCCGAGCGCATGCAGGCGGCAATAAGCGCCACGCGCAAGATCGTGCAGAAGCAGCCGATGATCGCGGCGCTGAAGTCCATCGTCGCGCATTACGGCAACGACGCCGAGTGGCGGCGCGTGCGCCCGCCGCTGGTCGAGCTCACGGCGGCGCAGGAAGCCGAGCTCATCCCGGAGCTGAAGGCGGCCGGCTTCGCCATGCCGGGCCTCGCCGGCTAGCGTGCCGGCGGCGCTGGTCACGGGTGCCGGGCGCGGCATCGGCCTGGCGACCGCGCGCGCCTTCCTCGCCGCGGGTTGGAAGGTGCTCGCGCTCGACAAGCAGTTCGGCGCCGAGGTCGCGGGCGAGCGCGTGGACTACGACCTCACCGACCTCGCCGGCATCCCGGCGCTCATCGCCAGACTCGGCGCCATCGACACCCTGGTGAACAACGCGGGGGTGCTCTACTGCGAGCCCTACGACGCGATTCCCGAGGCGCACGTGGCCGAGATCCTGGCCGTCAACCTGCGCGCGCCGGTAGCGCTCATCGAGGCGCTCGCGCCGCAGATGCGGCAGAGAAAATCGGGCCGTATCGTCAACCTAGGCTCGGTGGCGGCGTTCACCGGCCATCCGGACCTCTGGTACGGCGCCACCAAGGCGGCGCTGCTCAACGTCACCAAGAGCTACGCGGCGCACCTCGGCCGCGACGGCATCCTCGTCAACGCCGTGGCGCCCGGTCCTACGCTCACGCCCATGTACGAGCAGTTGCCGCAGTCGAGGAAGGACGGCGTCATGCGCACGGTGCACGCCGGCCGCGCCTGCACGCCGGAGGAAGTGGCGCGCGTGGTCGTCTGGCTGGGCAGCTCCAGCCCCGAGTACATGTCGGGCAGCACGGTGGACGTCAACAGCGGCTCCTACCCGCGCTAGCCATGTCCCTCCTCAGGCGCGGCAGCTTGAGCATCGACTGCATCGACGAGGGCAAAGGCCCGCCGGTGGTGCTCGCGCACAGCTCGGTGAGCGGCAACCGCCAGTGGAAGCGCCTCGTCGAGCGCCTGCGCGGCCGGTTCCGCGTCCTCGCCCCCAACCTGCACGGCTACGGCAAGACGACGGCTTGGAGCGAGTCGCGCACGATGACGGTCGGGGACGCCGTGCAGGTGCTGCTCGGCGTCTGTGAGGAGCTCGACGCACCCATCCGGCTCGTCGGCCATTCCTGGGGCGGCTACCTCGCCATCGCCGCGGCGAAGGAGCTCGGCGAGCGCGTCTCGCACCTCGCGCTCTACGAGCCGATGATGCCGGGGCTGCTGCGCGGGCATGGGCGCACGAAAGCCTGGGAGGAAGCCGCGGGTGTGTATGCCGACGTGCGGCGCCTGAGTGGCGCGCGGGACTGGCAGGCGCTCGCGCACCGCTTCACCGACTACTTCAACGGCGACGGCGCATGGCAGGCGACGAGCGCCGAGCGGCGCGAGATCATCGCCGCGCAGCTGCCGCCCAACCGCCACGAGTGGGACGCGGCCACGCCGCAGGTGAAGACGTCCTTCTTCGCGCCGATCGCTGCGCGCGGGCTGCTGCTGTGCGGCACGAAGACGCGCATCGTACTCAAGGACGTCGTCGAATTGCTGCGCGCCCAGTTTCCGCAGTGGCGCACCGTGGATGTGCCGGGCGCGGGGCACATGGGGCCGCTCACCCATGTGGATGAGGTGAACTCCGCCATCGAGGCGTTTCTCGACTCGTGAAGGCGCTGCTGGTCGCCTTGCTGCTCGCTGCGCCGACCGCGCCCGCGGTGTGCGCTTCAGCAGCAATCTGTCGCCAGAGCCCGGATTGCCCTCCGCATTATTTCTGCCAGCTGGATACGGGCTTCACGTTCGGGATCTGCAGGTCTGGCAGTCGCCCGTGACCCGCCTCCACCGCCTCCTGCGCAAGCCCTTTTTCGGCAGGTTCGAAGTCCCCTGGACCTGGCCGTCCAATGCAATCGAGGCAACGTGGGAGCGTGTCGCGATCCCGAGCCGCAACGGCGCCCACCTCGCCGGCTTGTGGGGACTAGCCGAAGGCGATGCCATCGGCACGCTCGTCCTCGCCCACCCGATGGGCAAAGCAGCGAAGGGCTTCTGGCTCCGCTACGGCCACGCCGAGCTCTTCCGCAAGTCCGGATTCCACGTGCTGGCGTTCGACGCCAACGGCTTCGGCGAAAGCGAGGCGACTTCGTTCGACTACCCGGCCGACTTCCTGGCCGCAGGCCAATGGGCCCAGGCCCGCCATCCTCAGCTCGCCGTCGGCCTGGTCGGCGCCTCGTTCGGCGCCGGGTGGGGACTGTGCTCGATGGCGCGCGCAGGAAGCCCTTACCGCGCCGCCGTTCTCGAAGGGGCGTTCCCGACGCTGCCCGAGTTCTGGCGTCACTATCCGGCGGCCTACGCCGCCCTCAAGGTTTCGCAACTCGTCTGGCCCTCGATGGAAAGGAACCTGCGCCCCGAGCGCGAGGCATCGAGGGTCATCGGCAACCCTGCCGTGCTTCTCCTCTATGGCGACCAGGACGAATACACGCCGCCCGAGCACGGCAAACGGCTCCTGCGCGCGTTCGGAGATGCGGCGAGCACCGAGATGATCGTGGTCCCGGGAGTCGGACATACTTACGTTTACCGCGACGCTGCTCCGATCTACGAAGAGCACGTGATCCCGTTC
>JAOUIL010000055.1 GCA_029883975.1 Betaproteobacteria bacterium | reverse complement strand
CCGATCTTCGGCGCTCTTCCACAGGATCGACGCGCAGCCTTCGGGCGAAATCACCGAGTACGTGGCGTACTGCAGCATGAGCGTCACGTCGCCCACCGCGATCGCCAGCGCGCCGCCCGAGCCACCCTCGCCGATCACGCTGGTGAGGATCGGCGTGCGCAGCGCGGCCATGGCGTACAGGTTGCGGCCGATGGCCTCCGACTGCCCGCGCTCCTCGGCGTCGATGCCGGGATAGGCGCCCGGCGTATCGACGAACGTGAACACCGGCAGCTCGAACTTCTCCGCCATCTGCATCAGGCGCAGCGCCTTGCGGTAGCCCTCGGGCTTGGGCATGCCGAAGTTGCGCAGGATCTTCTCCTTGGTGTCCCTGCCCTTCTGGTGGCCGAGCACCATGCAGGGCACGCCGTCGAAGCGCGCCAGGCCGCCGACGATCGAGGCGTCGTCGGCGAAATGGCGGTCGCCGTGCAGCTCCTCGAACCCGGTGAACAGCATCCCCACGTAATCGAGCGTATAGGGCCGCTGCGGGTGCCGCGCGACCTGCGCCACCTGCCAGGGCGAGAGCTTGGCGTAGACCTCCTTGGTGAGCGCCTGGCTCTTCTTGGTGAGGCGCTGGATCTCCTCGGAGATGTCGACCGCCGAGTCGTCCTGGACGAAGCGCAGCTCCTCGATGCGCTGCTCGAGCTCGGCGATCGGCTGCTCGAATTCGAGGAAGGTGGTCTTCACGGGCGCTAGTATTCTACTGGCACCGGGTCGAGGGACCGCCACAGGTACCAGGTGGCGACCGAGCGCCACGGCGCCCACTGCTCGCCCAGCCGGCGGATGCGCGCGACGGGCACCTTGCGCCCGCGGAAGTACGTCCGCCGGACCGCGTTCAGAAGCCCCAGGTCGCCCAGCGGGTATACGTCCGGGCGCAGCAGGTTGAAGATCAGGAACATCTCGGCGGTCCAGCGGCCGACGCCGCGCACCGCGACCAGCTCCGCGATGACGGCTTCGTCGTCCATCTCCGGCCAGCGATGCGGGTGCACCGTGCCCTCGGCAAAATGGCGCGCGAGGTCCGCGATGTATTCGGTCTTGCGGTCCGACAGGCCGCAGGCGCGCAGGCGTGGCCGCCGGATCGCGAGCACCGCGGCGGGCGTCATGCCCGGCGCGACTTCGAGCACGCGGTTCCAGACCGACTGCGCCGCCTTGACCGAGATCTGCTGGCCGACGATCGCGCGCGCGAGCGTCACGAACGGCTCGCCGCGCGCCACCAGGTGCACGCGCGGGTGGCGCCGCATGATCTCCCCGAGCACCGGGTCGCGGCGCGCGAGCGCGCGCTTGGCGCCCTCCCAGTAGTCAGGCTTCACGCAGCGGCAGGTTGTGCAGCAGGTTCTGCGGCTTCATGCGCACCACCTGCGCCGCGTCCATGCTGAGCGCCAGGTACACGGTGCGGCCGGCCACGCTGTCGCGCATCACCGCGGGGTCGGCGAACTGCAGCGCGAACAGCGCGACGATGTTGCGCATGCGCCCGGCCTCCACCGCCTCGCCGGCCCAGAGCGCGTTGAGGATGTCCGTCGACTCGGCGTCCAGGCCCACGTGCCAGGCCCAGCGCGCCTCCTCGATGCGGCGCAGCGGCTGCACCTTGACCTCGATCGTATGGAAGTGCGCGATCCAGGCCTCGATCACGCGGCACAGGGCGTCGAGCGCCGCGCGCCCGTAGGTGAGGCTGACGACCGTGTCGTGGCGCGACTCGCGCTCCCAGTACAGCGCCGCGTTGGCGCGGTCGAGCACGTCCAGGTCCACCTTGCCGATCGCGCCCTGCGCCTCGACGATCAGCTGGCCGATGCCGCCGTAGCGGTTGCCCGCGGCGTGCATCTCCACCGTCTCCAGGTCCGCGAGCAGCAGGTGGCCTTCCTGCAGCGTCGCCTTCTGCTCGCGGAAGAACAGCTCCGCGGCGCGCACGCGCAGCGCATCGTCGCAGCCCTCGAGCACGTTGCGCAGGATGACGTGCGCCAGCTGGTCGACGAACAGCGGCGGCACGTCGACCGCGCCGCGGAACAGGCCCATGTAGCAGCCCTCGACGCTGCCTGCCTGCAGCAGGCGGTCGCGAAAGCGCAGCAGCATGCGGTAGTTGTGCCGCGCATCCTCGTCCTCCAGCGCGTCGATCTCGGCCTGCGCCACCGCGCGCCGCGGCTCGTCCATGAGCGCGGCGTGCAGCTTCAGCTCGGCCGCGCCGGATTCCTCGAGCGGGTGGATCTCCGGGCGCAGGTAGTAGGCGCGCAGGAAATCGTCGGTGACGCGCAGCCGCCCGGCCGGGTCGCGCGCGAGCAGCCGGTAACCGCTGCTGCGCCAGAACTCAGGCAGGGGCGGCGACCAGCCGCGAGTGCGCCGCCACGTGCTGCCGCAGGAACTCCATCTGGTCGGCGAGGATGCGGCGGTTGGTGAGGATCAGGTACTCGGCCTTGTTCGGCACGTAGGGCGCGTACAGCAGCTCCAGCCCTGACTCCTCGGGCAGGCGGTTGCGCTTGTGGCCGTTGCAGTGGCGGCATGCGGTGACCACGTTCATCCACGTGTCGCGACCGCCGCGCGACAGCGGCGTGATGTGATCGCGCGTCAGCTTGAAGTAGCTGTACTCGCTGCCGCAGTAGGCGCAGGTATGCCGGTCGCGGCGGAACAGCTCGCGGTTGTTCAGCGGCGGCACCTGGTGGAAGCCGCGCGCGGCCAACGCGCGGCCGCGGATGGCGATGATGGAGTGCGCGGTGATGCTCGAGCGCTCGCCGGTCAGGCGCGAGATGCCGCCGCGGAACGTGAACGTGCGCTCGCCCAGCGTCCAGGCGACCAGGTTCTTGGCGTAGTAGAAGCAGGCCTGCTGCCAGCTGATCCAGCGGTGCGGCACGCCGTGGCTGTCGAGCGAAAGGATCAGCAGGTTGTCCATCACCGCCGGGATTCTGCCAAGGGTTCAGTCACTTGGCAATGTGCCGCGCCGCCGCATGACGGCCCGCCTAGCGGCTGGCGACGCGGTCCTTGAAGCCCTGGCCGGCGGAGAACGCCGGCACCGTCTTGGAGGAAATGCGGATTTCCTTGCCGTTCAGCGGGCTGCGGCCGCTGCGCGCCTTTCGCTTGCGCGGCAGGAACGTGCCGAAGCCCACCACGGTCACGCGATTGCCCTTCGCCACGCTCGCCACGATCGCATCGAACACCGCGTTTACCGCCTCGCCCGCGCTCGACTTGCTCAGGTTGCCGGCGCGCGCCGCCGCGTCGACGAGATCTGCCTTGGTGACGGAGCGCATGGCGTTCGACTCTCCCCTTGCCACGATCGAGCACGCATCATAATAAGATCGTTGCGCGAAGACAATGAGGTCGAAGACGCACGTGCGCGAAATTGCGCACGCGGCGCGTCAGCGATTTCCCGACAGCAGCTCGACGAGCACGCTCGGCTCGCGCTCCGCGTGTCCCTGCGCGACGAGCAGGCGATACAGCTCGGCGGCGGTGCGCGCCATCGGCAACGGCACGCCGCGCTCGCGCGCGACCGCGGCGGCGTTCTCGAGGTCCTTGAGCATGATCGACACCGCGCCGAGCGCCGGCTCGAATTGCCGCGCCGCCATGCGCGCGCCAAACACCTGAAGCGGCAGGGAATCCGCGAAGCCGCCCTTCAGCGCCTGCGGCAGCGCGCGCGCATCGACGCCGGCGGCCTCCGCGAGGCGCACCGCTTCCGCGATCACCGGCAGCAGCGAGCCGACGATGATCTGGTTGCAGAGCTTCGTCGTCTGGCCGGCGCCGGCGTCTCCCATGCGCGTGAAGCGCTGCGCGAGGTGCATGACCACCGGGCGCGCGCGCTCGACGTCTTCGTCGCGCCCGCCCGCCATGATGGCGAGCGTGCCCTGCTCCGCGCCCACCGTGCCGCCCGAGACCGGCGCGTCGACCATGCCCATGCTGTGCTCCTCGCGCAGGCGCGCAGCGAAGCGGCGCGCGGCCTCGGGTGCGATGCTCGAAAAGTCGACGACCAGCTTGCCCGGCGCGCCGCCCGCCGCCACGCCGTCCGGGCCGAACAGCACCGCTTCCGCGGCGTGCTGGTCCGTCACGCACATGAGAATCAACTCCGATTCGCGCGCCAGCGCCGCGGGCGTTGCCGCAGGCCGCGCGCCCTTCGCGGCGACTTCCGCCAGCTTCGCGGCCGTGCGGTTCCAGACGGTGAGCGGATAGCCCGCGGCCAGCAGCCGCAGGCACATCGGCCTGCCCATCAGGCCGACGCCGATGTAGCCGAGTCGCAGCGCGTCCTTCACGGTCAGTCCGCGCGCGCGCCCGAGACGCGGATGACCTCCGCCCACTTGGGGATCTCGGCGCGAATCAACTCGCCGAACTCCGCCGGCGTGCTGGGTGCAGGCTCGGCGCCCGCGGCGAGGAAGCGGTCGCGCACCTCGGCGCGCTTGAGCGCCGCGACGATCTCGGCGTTCAGCCGCAGCACGATGCTGGCCGGCGTCTTGGCCGGCACCACGATTCCGAACCAGCCGGCCGCCGCGTAACCGGGCAGCCCCGACTCGGCGAACGTCGGCAACTCCGGGGCCGCCGACACGCGCTTCGCGCTGCTCGCGGCGATCGCCTTCAGCTTGCCGGCCTTCACGGCGGCGAGCGACGAGGCGGCGTCCACCATGCCGAGGGACAGCCGCCCGGCCGCGGCGTCGGCGACCACCTGGGCGTTGCCCTTGTAGGGCACGTTGACCATCTGCACTCGCGCCATCAGCTTGAACAATTCGGCGGACAGGTGCATGGCCGTGCCGTTGCCGCCGAAGCCGATCAGCAGCTCGGCCGGCTTGGCGCGCGCCAGCGCGATCACCTCCTCGAGCGTGTTGGCCGGCAGCTTGGGCGGCGCGACGAGCAGGTAGGGAATGAACGCGACGTTCGACACCGGCTCGAGGTGCGTCAACGGGTCGTAGGACAGCTTCGGAAAGAAAGTCACGTTCGCGGCGAGATTGCCGTCGGTGCCCAGGCCCATCGTGTAGCCGTCCGGCGCCGACTTGGCGACCGCGTCCATGCCGGTGCCGCCGGCCGCGCCCGGCCGGTTCTCCACGATCACGGGATGGCGCAGCCGCTCGGTGAGCACCGGCTCCATGGCGCGTGCCAGCAGGTCGACGCTGTCGCCGGGCGGGAACGGCACCATCAGCCGGATCGGGCGCGTCGGATAGTTCTGCTGCGCGGCGGCCGCACCGAGCCACAGCGCTGTGCATGCCGCGAGCAGTACGCGGCGGACGATTCCCATTGCGGCCTCCTTTTGACGCCAAGCGTAACGTGCGCGTCGCCCGCGCGCCAGTGGCGTGGGTCGGCGACAGTGCAGCTCGCCCTACCCGGGCATGCGCGCGAACGCGTCGCGCATGGCGCGCATGCGCTCGAGGTAGGCGCGCACGTCCTGGCCGCCGCACGGCGGAGCCGGCGGGAAACCGAACCGGTTCCTGGCGAAGGCTTCGCCCGCCGCGACGCCACACAGGTGCATGACCGCCGCCAGATCCTGCTTGCGCGGCTGCGCGACGTTCGCCAGGCCGAGCCGGCGCAACGACCTGTGCACGCTGACGTCGAGGAACGCGGAGGTCATCTCCGCCGCATGGCTCGGCACGACACGGAAATAGAGCCAGTTGAACCAGCACGAGCGCCACGCATGCCAGGGGCCGTCCTCGGCGACCTCGTGGTCGTGGATGCAGTAGCGTCGCGCCTGCGCGTAAGTGCCGTCGGTGATCTGGTACATGCCGACTGCGCTCGAGGCAGGGCGGTAGACCTCGAACGGGTCCTCGGTCAGCCGCCAGCGCCAGGGCGTGCGCGCCACCGGGTTGCCCCCGCCCTCGATCTGCGCGAGCGCGGCGAGGAACTCGGGCGTGATCGTGGCGGTGGCGTGCCTGTGGAAGATCGGCGCGTAGCGGCGCCAGGTCTCCGCCGGCGTCTTGTCGAGCGCGCCGCTCATCGGGAAGAAGAGCTCGGTCGGCTTGCGCGCGACCTGGATGACCCCGTTGGCGAGCAGCCAGACCATGAAGAGCAGCAGCAGGCCGCCGAGGATCAGCACGAAAGGAGGCAGGTCGCGAACGGCGCGCCAGATGCGCCTTGCCGCCCGCCTGCGGCTAGAGGAGCTCAATGCCGAAGCGGCGCACGAGCAGCGCGAACAACGCGAAGCAGACGATTGTCAGCAATGCGCAGGCGGCGAGCGCCGGCCAGAAGCCCCAGCGCGGCAGCAGGACGGGAAACGCGAGAAACATCGGCAGCGTGGGAATCACGTACCAGAACGTGTACCACGCGTGGCTGGCGAGCTTCTGCTCGGGCTGGCGCTCCACGTGCAGCCAGATGAGCGCCAGCACGGTGACCAGCGGCAGCGCCGCGATCAGGCCGCCCAGCCGGTCGCTGCGCCGCGCGACCTCGGAGACCAGCACCACGATCGCCGCGGTCACCGCGTACTTCGTGATCAGCCACGCCATGTCGTCTCCCGCAAAGCCTTATAGTAATGGGCCAACCTTGCCCGTCCCAGCGCAGGAGTACCTCCGATGGCCCGCAAGCCCTTCGTCGTGACGGCCGCCGCCCTCCTCGGCGTCGTCCTGCTGCTCCCTGTCGCGGCGCAGACGCAATACAAGTCCACCATGCCGGACGGACGCGTGGTGTACGGCGACCGGCCGGCGCAAGGTGCCGCCAAGGTCGAAGAGATCCAATCCGACACGTCCAAGGGCGGCCTTGGCGGCCCCGCCACGCCGAGCGAGAAGCAGGTGCTGAAGGAACTGGAGAAGGAACGCCTTCAGCGCGAAAGCGCCCAGGAGAAGGTGCGCGCGGCGGAGCAGAAGCTCAAGGACGCGCAAGCCGCCCGCGACAACGGCAAGGAACCACTGCCCGGCGAGCGCATCGGCACGGCCGGCGGCGCATCGCGCCTGAATGACGCCTATTTCGAGCGCCAGCGCATGCTCGAGGAGGCGGTCTGGAAGGCGCAGCGCGAGCTGGACGAGGCGCGCTCGGGCAGGTAGGCGACCCTGGGAGGATGACGCGGATGCTCGTAGCGCAAGTCAACGCATTTGGCCGGCCGGAAGCGGCGATCGAGCTCGTGGAGCAGCCCGATCCGGGCGAGCCCGGCGCGGAAGAGGTGACCATCGATGCCGAGTTCGCGCCGATCAACCCCGCCGACCTCCTGAACCTCGAAGGCAAGTACGGCGCGGCACCGCCCAGGCTGCCGATGATTCCGGGCGCGGAAGGCGTGGGACGAATCGCGAAGATCGGCGCGGCCGTGCGCCACGTGACGCCGGGCGACCGAGTGCTGCTGCCCGGTCCGGGGTGCTGGCGCCAGCGCTTCAAGGCGCCCGGCAAGGCAGTCTTCGCGCTGCCGCAAGGCGTAGACCCGAAGCAGCTCGCGATGCTGCGGGTCAATCCGCCTACGGCGCACCTCATGCTGCACCAGTTCGTCGCGCCCGAGCTCGGCCGCTGGGTCATCCAGAACGCCGCCAACTCGGGGGTCGGGCATTGCCTGATCCGGCTCGCGCGGCTCGCCGGGGTGAAGAGCGTCAACGTCGTGCGCCGCGAGGGGCTCGTGGCGCCGCTGCGCGCACTCGGCGGCGATGTCGTGCTGACCGACGGTCCCGACCTCGACGCGCGCGTGCGTGCGGCGATCGGCGACGCCGCGCTGCCGCTCGCCATCGACGCCGTGGGCGGCTCGGGCACGCAGCGGCTCGCGCGTTGCGTGAGCGACGGCGGGATCGTGGTCAACTACGGCATGCTCAGCGGTGAGCCGTGCATGGTGGATGGCCGGGAAACGGTGTTTCGTGACGTGCGGTTGCAGGGCTTCTGGCTGCGCAAGTGGTTTGCGGACACGCCGCCCGCGCAGATCGCGGCCCTGTATCGCGATCTCGCGGCCAGGGTGGCCGACGGCACGCTCGCGGTGGAGGTCGAAGCCGTCTATTCGATCCACAAGATCAAGGAAGCGGTCGCGCACGCCGCGCGTGGCGGCCGCTCCGGGAAGATCCTGCTTTCATTCGCGCAGCAATGAAGAAGGGGCCAGCCCAGGCGAAAGGATTCCCATGAAATCGCAGGTGCTGGTGCTGGGCGCCGGATTCGGCGGGATGGAGCTCTCGACCCTGCTGTCGGAGGCGCTGGGGGAAAAGGCCGACGTGACGCTGATCGACAAGGGCGACGCCTTCGTCTTCGGCTTCTCCAAGCTCGACGTGATGTTCGGACGAACGAAGCCGGAGGCAATACGCGTGCCCTACCGCCACTTCGTCAAGCCCGGCGTGCGCTTCCTGCACGAGACGATCAAGGCCATCGACCCCGCGGCGCGGCGCGTCGTCACCGATGCAGGCACGTACGAGGGCGACTTCCTGGTGGTCGCGCTGGGCGCCGACTTCGACCTGGCCGCGACGCCAGGCCTCGCCGAGGGCGGCAACGAGTTCTACTCCGTGGCCGGGGCGACCCGGCTGCGCGAGGTGCTGCCCGCATTCTCCAGGGGCCATGCGATCGTCGGCGTCGCCGCCGCGCCCTTCAAGTGTCCGCCCGCGCCGAGCGAATGCGCGCTGCTGCTCGACGACTACCTCACCACGCGTGGCGTGCGCGGCGCGTGCGAGATCACCTTGGTGCTCCCGCTCTCCAGTCCGGTGCCCGCCTCGGCCGAAATGTCCCGGGCGCTCGTTGCCGAATTTGCCGAGAAAGGCATTACGCTGAGGATCGGCCGCGCCGTGAAGGCGCTGGAGCCGGGAAGAAAGACCGCCGTGCTCGACGACGGCACGGAGTTGCCGTACGACCTCTACCTGGGCGTCCCCAAGCATCGCGTCCCGCAGCCGGTGGTGGACGCCGGATTGTCCGACGACGGGTGGATCCCCATCAATCCCAGGACGCTCGAGACCCGCTTCCCCGGCGTATATGCCATCGGCGATGGGGCCGCCACCGGGACGCCCAAGTCCGGAAGCTTTGCCGAGAGCGCGGCGCGCGCGGTCTGCGCCTCGATCATTGCGCGGCAGCAAGGCTCCGAGGAGCGACACCTTTACGCCGCGACGGGCAGTTGCTACGTCGAATTGGGCGGCGGCCGCCTCGGCCGGATGGATCTGGATTTCTACTCGGGGCCCAAGCTCAAGAGCGTCTACTACGAGCCGTCGGCCGCCTGGCGCGAGGACAAGCAGAAGTTCGGCGCCAGCCGGCGCGCGCGCTGGTTCGGGCTCTGACGAGTCCGCGTCGGGAGATCGACGGATCACGGACGCGGCTTGCCAACGCGCACGCCACGCCTGTTCTCGATCAGCCGCGCGGCAGGGACATGCTAAGCAAGCGAATGAATGCCAGGCACGACAGGGCCAACACAAGGGACATGGCGAGCAGGTATGGCGCGAACGTTCCGTTGAATCCAATGCCTGCTGCATTGAGGATAAGAACTACGGAAGCAGACACCTGCAGGGCGGTGCCCAGCCACCAGGTGAAGACGTTGTATTTTGGGTCCACGCGCGACCTTGAATAGTTCGAGTATCTCCAGACCTGCTGGCTGCAGACGATGAGCGCCATCACCGCACTGCTCCAGCCCCAAACAGCCCGCGGGCTTAGCGCAAAATGCAGCAATATGATCGGCAAGATCGACTGAAACAGCAGGACGAATCCGGACGCGATCATGGTTCGAAACCGCAGGTAGTCCGCGGCGATCCAGCTGTCGTTCGCGCCACGGCCCACCACCCCGATAATTCCGCTCAGGCCGACGATGAAGACGGCCAGCTGGGCATAGACTCCCAGAATTGGTTCTGCTTCCATGTGCTACGAGAGTACCCGGATTGAAGTGAAAAGGGTCGGCGGTCCGATGGCGACTAGATCGCCTGCGCCTGCACGACGATGGCTTGTCCGTAGCCTGAATAGGGATTGCCGCCCGCCGCCGTCAGAGCGTCGGCAACTCTTCCGATCACCATATCGAGGGAGACGCCCCGCTTTTCCAGGAGCGCCGACCTCGGCGTGCCGCGGACCTGGCCGGTCGCGATGGCTTCGGGGTCCGCACCCTCGATCGCGATGCGCTTCGTTTCGATCAGCGTCTCGCGAAAGTCCGCCCCCGCGAGAAGCCGCCGCAGGTTTTCCAGATCATGCATGTCGTAAGGGGTCCGAAATCGCATTTCGATGTCGCCGGGGAACATCGTTTCGACCACTGCGGCGTTGACCGCGGCGTGCGGGTTTTCCTCTATTCGATCCCATACGTTGAACAACAGAGTGCCGCCGATGGCGAGAACCCGGCGCGCCTCCCTGAGCATGGCCTGTCGGTCCGGGACGAACATGATGCCGAATCCGCAGACCACCGCGCCGAACGTGTGATCTTTGAACGGCAGCGCGAGCGCATCGGCTTCCCGCCAATCGATGCCTTTGCCGTCACCCAGCTTCCCGCGCGCGTAGTCGAGCATTGCGGCGCTCAGGTCGGTCGCGACAATGCGCACGATTGAATCGACGTGTTCGCGAAGCCGCCGCGTTACGAAGCCAGTGCCGCAGGCGATCTCCAGAACGTCGCCGGGCGGCCGGCTCGGCAGGCGTCGCACGAGGTCCGCCGCGAACGGGTCAAACCAGAGCGGGCCGATGCAGTCATTGTAGAACGCCGGCCCGGTAAAGCCGGATGGCGCGCCCTCTCGCGACACTACACGCTGCCGGGGATCGTCACGCCGGGCCTTGGGGGCGTCGGCAGGATTTCGGTATCCATGTACGCCCGAAATTCAGCGGAGAGCCAGTGCTTTCGGTCTTCCCAGTACGCTGGGAAAGCCGCCATCGACTTGTAGTCGATCACGAGCTGGGTCATGCCGCTCCAATGCGCTTCGCTGATCGAATTCTCGCGTTTCAGCAGGTAGGCATTTTCGTAGATGCGCAAGAGGTTGCTCGTAAACGTGAAGTAGCGAATACGGGTCGGGCCTCCCAATTGGGTCTTGTGACCCGCCTCGACCAGAACTTCCGCAAGCCCCTGATCCGACGCCAGCAAGCTGAACATGCTGCGCAGGTCGCCGGTCAGCGCATGCGATGTGCTCAGGCGCAGTGCCTTCGTGTTCTGGCGCATCTGAAGCGCAAGGTAGATCAACGTCGCAATGACACCGAAGGAGGCAACGATGTCCCCTAGAGCGCCGAGTTCCGCGATCGACATGGTCGTTCTCCTTCCTTCGCCCAAGCGCGAACGCTAACCAGCTGCCGCCAGGCGAGCGAGTTCGAGGGCTTTCATCCCGACCTTGCCACCGATCAGCGTAGCTTCGCGGTTCAGCGCCGAGATCACGCCTTCCAGCAGCGTCGAGCGGCCGTCGCCGATCCTCGCCGTCGTCGACGAGACCGCGGCGGCGGCAATGCCCGCCTGGCCCAGCGCCTGGAGCGAGGCGATGCCGGCATTCTCGATGCCCATGGAGGCGTCGTTGCCGATGCTGAGACGCGGCCGGATCTTGACGACGTACTCGCCCGCGGCCAGGGCGGCGTGGGAGCCGGTCGCCATGACCTGGCCCTCGTCCTGCACCGTCATCAGCGCGACGGAATCGACGCTGGCGATGCCGCGGCGCCTGCCCTCGGCCTTCTCGTGCACATAGCGCGTCTCTTCGCGCGGCTCGGGCGTGGCGACGGGCAGCGGCGCGTCGCGCAGCCGTTCGGCGGCCTCGCGGCAGGTCATGCCGGCCGTCACGCCGCAGGCCGCCGCGATCCGGTTCACCCGGCTGAGGACGCCGCGGCGCATCAAGTCGTCGCCGTCGCCGATGCGGGCCGAGCTTGCCGCCACCGCCGCGACCGCCATGCCGAGCTTTTCCGCCCAGGCAAGGCCCGAGACACCGGCTTCATCGAGCCCGATACCGGCGTCGTGCAGGATGGCGGCGCGCGCGCGGCCGCGCGCCGCGAGATAGACGGTGAAGATCGCGGAATGGCTGCCGCTGACCACCACCGAGCCCGGCGTCTCCGGCGGCAGGCGCGTGGACGATGGCGTCACGATGATCCGTACGGTCGACTCCATCTGCAGTCCTTTCGCGGCGAACCCGGGTGCCTGGGTCAGTCTACGCCTTTCCAATCTCGGAAAGCGGAAGTGCCGGGCTAGCGCGAAGGACCGTAATGCCAGTTGAAATCGTGGGTGTTGGTGCCGGGTCACCGCCTCGCGGCCGTCAGCAGGAGCTCATTGGGACCCGTCCACCCTTCGGCGGTTTCAAAGACCTTCAGCCGCTCCTCCATGTCTTTCCAGGCGGCGTCCGCGGTCTCGGCGCCGAGCTTGCCGAGGATCTGCTGGAGCGGACTGGCCGAGGTGCGGATGAATTCGAGATAATCCCGAGCGGTCGGCAGCCTGAACGGCGCATCCATGCGCGTGGTCGCGACATCCCTGAACCCCGCGCCCCGGAACATCTCGTCGATCAGACCGGGCTTGCCCAGGCTCAGCAGGCCGCCCGGCGCAAACGGATCCCGCGGCGGCAGACCCGCGTGCTTGAGCGCGGTCGACAGCAGGGTCGTGACGCACGGGTTGGTCTGCGGCCCGGAAAACACCATCGTGCAAATGCCGCCCCCGGGCTTGAGCGCCCGGTGCATTTCCCGCAGCCCCTGGCGCGGGTCCGGGAACAGCATCAACCCCAGCCGGCACACGATCGCGTCGAAGCTCCCTGCATCGATTTGCAGGGATTCACCATCCGCCACCATCGTGCCGACATTGGCGTGCCCGGCGCGCTGCGCATTGCCCTTCGCAAATTCCAGGATGGAGGCCGACAGGTCCGTCGCTAGCACATAGCCCTCGGGCCCCACCCGCTGCGCGATGTCCAGCGTCTGGTCACCCGCCCCCGCAGCGACGTCGAGGACCCGAGTGCCGCGCCGCACGCCGGCCATTTCCAGCATCGCCTCCGTGGCGGGTCGCAGCCATTCCCGAATCTGCTCCGTGTGCGCGTTCCAGCCGGGTGCGGCTTGATCCCATTGGCGGCGGGTGGCGGACTTGAACGCCTCCGCGTCAGCGGAGGGGGTGGCAAGTTGGCTGGGCATGGTCAATCCTTCTTCGCGCGGGTGGCCCTCTCACCCTTCATTTCGATCAGCAGGACGTGCGTGGGTGAGGTGCCGACGTTCTCGCCGATGTGCGACTGGCCGGCCGAATACATCACATCGCCGGCTTTGAACTCGCGCGTCAGAGTGCGGCCGTCCGGCAGATGCAGCTGGCGGCGGAATGGCGTCATGGCGACCACCACGAACTCCGGGTGCTGGTGCAGGTGCGTCTTGTTGCCGGGAACGTCACGGTATTCGAGCACCCGGACCTGCTCGTTTTCGAGCACGACCTTGTACTTGTCGCCGTCGGTCCGGACGGCGTCCTGCGCGCTCGCGCCAACCGAGGCGCAGAGCATTGCCGCCAGGAAACTGGTTCGAATCATGTGCATTTCTCCCAAGAGGGTCTTGCCAGGAGGTGCCGGTTCGGCGACATGCCGAAACCCAACCTCGAGCACAGGCTACGCGGCGCACTCGCCACCCGGAAGCCCCATAATTGCCGAAATGAAATGCACAAATGCATAGCCCGCCGATGTTCGACTGGGACGACCTGAGGTACTTCGTCGCCGTGGCACGGCACCAGAGCACGCTCGCCGCGGCACGTGCGCTTGGCGTGAATCAGTCCACGGTCCAGCGCCGCCTGGCCGAGCTCGAGCGAAAGACCGGGCAGCAGTTCGTGAAACGCCTGCCCACGGGCTACACGCTGACCCCGGCCGGCGAAGCCTTGCTGCCGGTTGCCCAGCAGGTGGCGCAGGCCGTAGCGGCAGTCGAGCAGCATATCGAGGCGGCGCGGCGCGACATCGTCGGCGTGATCCGGCTGACGTGCCCGGAACCCCTGGTGCCCGGTCTCACACGGGGCGCGATTCTCGACCGCTTCCACGCCCGCTACCCGGGATTGCGCGTCGAGTTCGTCTTGAGCGACAAGTACCTTGATCTGGCCAAGGGCGACGTCGATGTCGCGCTACGCTCCGGCGACACCGACGACAACGCGCTCATTGGCCGCAAGATCGCCGATTCGATGTGGGCTGTGTATGCCAGCCCCAAATACATCGCGCGGCGCGGCCAGCCGGACAGCATCGAGGCAATGGCGACGCACGACCTGGTCGGTTTCGATGAAACGATGCCCAACCATCGCGCTACGCAGTGGCTGCGAAAGATCGCGCCGCACGGGCGCCTGGTGGCGCGCAGCAACAGCGTGCTGGGTCTGCTTTACTCGGTAAAGGCCGGCGTCGGCATCGCGCCGCTGCCCACCGCCATCGCCGATGCCGACCCGGAACTCGTGCGCGTGCTCGGCCCGATTCCGGAGTTGACGCGCATCTGGCGCATCCTCACCACGCAGGAACTGCGCCGCACCCCCCGCGTGTCGGCGTTCTTCGACTTCATGGTCGAAGAGATCGAGGCGCTGCGGCCGGTTCTGACCGGATAGGGTCCTCGGGATCCGGAGATTCGGTCGCAAGTTTGCCCCGCCGCGCCCGCGCGCGCATACTGCGCGCCCCAACCCGCATTCGGTCGACGCCGAAGCCGGGCATTCCCTCAGGAGCCTGCCCATGCACCCGATCACCGTGCGCACGATGAAGTTCGAGGTGCCGAGCGCCGACGAGTTTCATCCCCTGTACATCGCCGGCAATGCGGCGCTGTCGTATTCGCATACCGCGCTGGGCCTGTATGTCGCGTATCTGGAGCCGTTCATGGTCAAGACGCTGCGCAAGGTGCTCGGGCAGATTCGCGACGACAAGCTGCGCGAAGAGGTCGATCGCTTCTGTCGCCAGGAGGCCCAGCACTATCAGCAGCACATCGACTTCAACAAGGTCGTCCTTGCGCATGGTTACCCCGGTCTCGAGCAGAGGATCGACACGCTGCGACGCGATTTCGACCGGTTTCTCGCCGACGCCACCGATCGATTCTGCGTCGGCTATGCCGAAGGCTTCGAGTCCTACACCACGCAGTCTGCCCTGCAGCTTCTCGAATACGGGCACTACGACCATCGCCGCACGACGCGTTCCTTCGGCGATCTGTTCAAGTGGCACATGCTCGAGGAGATCGAGCATCGCAACGTCGCCTTCGACCTCTACCAGCACCTGTACGGCGACTACTTCTTCCGCGTGCGCATGTGCTGGATGGCGCAGAGCCACATGCTCCGCTTCTTCCGCGACTGCATGCAGATCATGTCCCGCGCCGACGTGCCGCGCCACGGCGATCGCTGTCGCATCACGGCAAAGTGGAAGCTGCTGCTTGCCAACAATCAACTGGGCATGCGCGTTCGATCCATGCTGCCCGGCTACTCGCCCCACAAGTACCGTCTTCCGGCCAATATTGCCGAATTGTCGGCGCACTTCACGAAGATCGCGGTGAGTGTCCGCTAGCGCGGTGCGATCCATTGCGACCGCGCGGCCGCGAAGACTGCGCAATTATTCTCAGAAATTCCGGTCCGGGTTCCGTATGCTGGACTCCCGCCTCCGCAAACGGGCCTGACGATGGTGGCCGAAGGCTCCCTGCAGCACCGCATTCTGCGAATTGCGCTGCTCGATCCGATCAGCGACGCGCGCGCGCTCCTTGGACGGCTCCAGAGCAACGAGATGTTCCAGCGCTACCTGCGGGAACGCCGCCTGTACGCGCTGCCGCTCGCCGCGGGGATCGCGATTGTGGGACTGGGGTTGGCCGGAGGGGCGATGGCGTTCATCGGGCACGCCGGGACCTTCCTCGCGGTGCTGGCGGCGATGGTCTCCGCGCTATGCGTTCTGGCCGGGAGCATCCTCGTGCAGGCGTACGTGGCCCTCTCCTGGCTCGAAGGGCGCTCGCTCGCGAAGCTGCAGGAGCATCGTCGCGTCCGCGACCGCGGACCGGCCGCCCGATGGATCGCCGAGCGCCTTGGCATCGACCTAGGGCCCACTCCCCGCGTGCCGTGGATTCCCGCGCTGGTGCTGTTCGTCCTGCCTGCCGCGATGCTCGTTAGCATGGCGCCAGCGATCGCCGCGGGGCTTGCGGGCTTGCAGCTCGCCGCCGCGATCATGTTCGCGAGGCGGGACCCCGTATCCGGCGCGCGGCGCGGCGCCGAGGCGCCCGGGTCTTTCGCCGCGTCCCCCCTGCCGAAAATCGAGGTTTCCGCAGGCGCAGACGACCTCGACTTCTCCTCCACCGCGGGGCGATCGGGCGGCGGCCTGACCCGCCGCATTCGTTCGATCGCGGATTCAGCCCGGCGCGCGATTCGTTCCGCCGGCAGATCGGGGCAGCGTGGCGTTCGCTTCGCCGTGCAACTCTGCCTTCTCAACCTGCCTCCAGTCGTCGAATACTGCGCGCTCGTCTCCGGCATCTATTTCGTCTGCTCGGGATGGCAGTCCGCCGCCGAACGGGACGTTGCGCTGGGGGTGGGGCTCATCGGCGGGGCGCTTGTGGTCGGTGGACTGGCGTCGATCGTCACCAGGCGCATGAGCTTTCGCTTCCACGTCAACCCGCACGCCGGCCATGCCGGCGCCTGGGCGATCATCGCGGGACTGATGCAGCTGATCGCAGGCGGCTTCGCCGCGGCGGCGGCCCATGCCCTCGCGACGCACACCTGGCAGGCGAGGCTGGATGCGGTTCAGGCAAACCCGTGGCTCGCGCTCATCCCGCTCGCGCTGCTGCTGATCTGCGCCGGCCTGCTGATGCTGCGCCGCTCCAGCGACCGCGTCGGTCCGCTCGGAACCGTGCTCTACGTCGTGCCGAAAACGCTGATCGGCCTTGCCGCCTTGGTTGCCGGCGTTGCGATTCTCGGTGGCGGGGGCTGGAACATCTACGACCCGCAGGGATTTCAGAGCTTCCTCAGCCTCGTCCCGGACGAATACGTGAAGCTCCTTGCGGGCGGGTTGAAGCGGTAGGGCTGAGCACTCGTGATCACGGCTGCACTACATCAGCCGTAGCGCCCGGGTGACCAGCGCGCCCCTGCTCCACAAAGTGACGGAACTCCTCCGTCAACACCCCGCTGTACCGCTCCCACCAGAGAACTGCGCCCGGCTGCCTCGAAAGCTCCATGCCGATTGTGCGCCACGCGTCGAATACCCGATTGCCCACAAGGGCGTCCTGATGCTGGAAATAGAGATCTTCAAAGTGACGGTAGTACATCGACATCAGGCGGCGGAACCGCCGGGCTTGCTCTTCGGTCAGTTGATCCGGCTTTGAACGGCCAAGGATCCAGATTCGATTCAGCTCCGGGTCGGACACGACCATTCGATCGAAATCCATGTTCTGCGCAAAGATGGCCCGTTCCGTGGACGCGCGCACGGCCCGCGTGTTCTGTCGGACCTGGATCGCGAGATAGACAAGCGAGACGACGACCGCAATGGCGCCGATGAGGTTACCGATACTTCCCAGATCCTGGAGACTCATGGCGTGGCGCCTGACGTGAAGGGTAGTCAAGACACTACGCGCATCAGGCGTAGGGTCCAAATCTGGTGGAAGGCACATGTGAAAAGGCCTCAGCATTCGCTGAGGCCTTTTGTAGAATTGGCGCGCCCGGCAGGATTTGAACCCACGACCCCTTGGTTCGTAGCCAAGTACTCTATCCAACTGAGCTACGGGCGCGAGGCGACAATTATAGCAAAGGAGTCAAGAAGATGAACTTCATCCTGGCAGTCGACATCCGCATCAAGCCGGAGAACGTCGACAAGTTCATGGCCGGCCTGCTGGAGAACGCGCGCGCGGCGCGCAAGGAGCCGGGCTGCCGGCAGTTCGAGGTGCTGGTGGACCCGGCGGACCGGACCAAGGTGATGCTGTTCGAGGTGTACGACGACGAGAAGGCGTTCGAGGTGCACCAGCAGACGCCGCACTTCAAGAAATACCTGGCGGAGGCCGTGCCGCTGCTCGCCGACCGGCAGCGCCACGTCCTGAAGCGCGCCCTCTAGAAACCCCAGTAGTCCAGGCCCTCGGGCAGCGGCTCGCCGTGCGCGAGCGAGGCGAGCTTGGCGTACTGCCCCTCGGCGTAGAGCAGCGGCTTGCCCTTCTTGCCGAACACCACCTGCTCCACCTGGCCGAGGAAGATGGTGTGCGAGCCGTGCGCGAGCTTCTTCACGACGCGGCAGTCGAAGGACACGAGCGCATCGACCAGCACGGGCGAGCCGGTGGACAGGCTCGACCATTCGCGCGACTGGAAGCGCCCCTCCCCCGACTGCGCGCCGCTGAACTGGTTGGAGAGTTCCGATTCCTCGGCGCGCAGCACGTTCACGCAGAACGCGCGGCTCTTCGCCACCGCGCCGTGGGTCGCCGAGCGCTGGTTTACGCAGACCAGCACCGTTGGCGGCTCCGCGGTGACCGAACAGACCGCCGTCGCGGTGAGCCCGTAGCGGCGCCCCGCGTTGGCGGCGGTGATGATGTTCACCGCATGCGCCAGCGCGCGCATGCCGAGCTTGAACTGATCGACGTTGACCTGCTGCATCACGCACGCGATTATTGCACGCGTTACCCGCACGTCCTTTCCCGGAGCCCCGCATGTCCGAGCACGGCTTTCTCTATCAGGCCCTGATCTACCTCGCCGCCGGCGTGATCGCGGTGCCGTTGTTCAAGCGCCTGGGCCTGGGCTCGGTGCTCGGCTTCCTCGCCGCCGGCATGGTGATCGGCCCCTGGGGCCTGAAGCTGGTCTCGCGGCCCGAGGCGGTGCTGCACTTCGCCGAGATCGGCGTGGTGCTGCTGCTGTTCCTGGTCGGCCTCGAGCTCAATCCGCAGCGCCTGTGGCAGATGCGCCGGCCGATCTTCGGCATGGGCGCGACGCAGGTCGTCTCGACGATCGTCGCCGTCAGCGTAATCGGCTGGGCGCTCGGCCAGCCCTGGACCATCGTCGTCGTCGCCGGCATGGGCTTCGCCATGTCCTCCACGGCGATCGCGCTCGCCACGCTGCAGGAGCGGCGCCTGCTCGCCACGCCCGGCGGGCAGGCGGGATTCTCGGTGCTGCTGTTCCAGGACCTCGCCGTGATCCCGCTCGCGCTGCTGCTCGCGCTGCTCTCGCCGGGGGTCTCCAGCAACGGCATGGACTGGATGGCGGCCGGGCGCGCGGCGGTCATCATCGCGGCGCTCATCGCCGCGGGCCACTTCGGCCTGCGCCCGCTGCTGCGCGTGGTCGCCAAGACCGGCCAGCGCGAGATCTTCATCGGCTTCGCACTGCTGCTGGTGCTCGGGGTCGCGGCGCTCATGGACAGCCTCGGCCTGTCGATGGCGCTCGGCGCGTTCCTCGCCGGCGTGATGCTCGCCGAGTCCGAGTACCGCCACGAGCTGGAGCTCGACATCGAGCCCTTCAAGGGCCTGCTGCTCGGGCTGTTCTTCATCGCGGTCGGCATGTCGATCGACCTTGGGCTGTTCGTGCGCGCGCCGCTCGTGATCCTCGCGCTCGCGCTCGGCATCGTGGCGCTGAAGATCGCGCTGCTCTACCCCATTGCGCGCGTCTTCGGCTACTGCGCGCCCTCGGACGCGCTCGTGTTCGCGCTCGGCCTGTCGCAGGTGGGCGAGTTCGCGTTCGTGCTGTTCGCCGCGGCCGGCAGCATCCTGCCGCGCGAGACCTACAACGTGCTGAACGCGGTGGTCGCGGTGTCGATGGTGGCGACGCCGTTCCTGATGATCCTGTACGCGCGCGTGCTCGCGCCGCGCCTCGCGCGCGGTGCCGAGCGCGCGGCCGACGTCGTCGACGAGTCCACCCCGGTGGTGGTCGCAGGATTCGGCCGCTTCGGCCAGGTTGTGACGCGCGTGCTGAACGGCCTCGGGATGCACGCGACCCTGATCGACCATGATCCGAGCCAGATCGAGTTGGTGCGCCGTTTCGGCTCCAAGGCGTACTACGGGGACGCCACGCGGCTCGACGTGCTGGAGAAGGCCGGCGTCGCCCAGGCGCGCCTGCTGGTGGTCGCCATCGACGACCCGGAGGCTGCGCTGCGCCTCACGCGCGAGGTGCGCAAGCGCTACCCCGCGCTCAAGATCATCTCTCGCGCCCACGGCCGCAGCGACGCGTTCGAGTACCACGAGATGGGCGTGCCCGCGATACGCGAGATGTTCGGCTCCGCGCTCGACGCCGCCGAGGCCGCGCTGCGCGCGCTCGACTACGGGCCGATGGCCGCGCGGCGCGTGGTCACGCGCTTCCGCCGGCACGACGAGGAGATGCTGGCCGAGCAGGCGCCGCATCGCGGCGAGATGAAGCGGCTGATCGCCATGCAGCAGCAGGGCCGCAGCGACCTGGAGCGCCTGCTGCGCGGCGAGGCGGAAGAAGCCGCGCGCGAGGCTAGCGGCGGTTGACGAGCACGATGCCGGCGCCGACCAGCAGCGCCGCGCCGGCGAAGGCCGGCCGCAGCGGCTCGCCGAGCACCGCCACGCCGGCGAGCACGCCGAACAGCGGCGTCATGAAGGAGAACACCGCCAGCCGGCCCGCCAGGTATCGCGTCAGCAGCCAGAACCACGCCAGGTAGCTGGCGAAGGCGACGATCGCGCCCTGGTACGCGAGGCTCGCCAGCGCGAACGGCGTGAGATCGACCACGCCGCGCTCGCCCATGGCGAGCGACGCAGCAAGCAGCAGCGGCGCAGATACCCCGAGCTGATAGAAGAGTGTCTTCTCGGCGCTCGCGTGGCCGAGGCGGCTCGCACGGATGAGCACCGTGGTCAGGCCCCATAGCACCGCGGCCACGACGCCGAACAAGTCCCCGAGCAGCGTCGCGCCGCGCGCGGCGAGGAAGCCCTCGCCGAAGGCGAGCGCCACGCCGCCGAAGGCGAGCAGCACGCCCGCCCACTGCGTGCGCGACAGATGCTCCCCGGGCACCAGCCAGTGCACGCCGAGGGCGGTGACGATGGGCGCAAGGTAGATGAACACCACCATGCGCGAGGCTGCGGTGTGCTCGAGGCCCGCGTAGACGAACACGAACTCGCCGCCGAACAGCAGCCCCGCGCCCAGGCCGGCAGCGAGCGTGCCGTCGCGCGAAAAGAGCGCGATGCCGCGCCAGCGCGCCCAGGCAAGCAGCAGGCCCGCCGCGAGGAACGTGCGCAGCGCCGCCTGCATCACGAGCGATACGTCGGGCGCCGCCAGCTTGATCGCCACTTGCTGGAAGCCCCACAGCGCGGTGAGGACGAGCATGAGCGAGAACGCCCGGGCGTCCAGGGGCTTGCGGCTGTCCACGGCGGCTACCGGCCCTTGAAGACCGGCTTGCGCTTCTCGTTGAAGGCGCGCACGCCCTCCCGGCGATCCTCGGTATCGACGAGCCGGTTGTAGGCCTCGATCTCGTAGCGGTAGCCGGTGAGCAGGTCCATCTGCAGCCCGTAGTGAACGGACTTCTTCGCCTGGCGCACCGCGATCGGCGCGTTGGCCGCGATAGCCTGCGCGGTCTCCAGCGCGTCGGCCAGAGTCCTTCCCGGCTCGCACACCTTGTTGACCAGGCCCCACTCGGCCCCCTCCTCGGCCGTGAACGTGCGCGCGGTGAGGATCAACTCCTTCGCGCGCCGCTCGCCCACGGCGCGCGGCAGGTTCTGCGTGCCGCAGCCGCCCGGCATGATGCCCAGGCGCAGCTCGGACAACGCGAGCTTCGCGCCGCGCGCCGCGTAGATGAAGTCGCAGCACAGCGCCGTCTCCAGCCCTCCGCCGTAGGCGTGCCCGTTCACCGCGGCGATGATCGGCACGGGGCACTCCATCAGCGCCACGAAGGCCATCTCGAACTGCGCGTGCTGCGTGCGCCAGGTCTCCACCGACATGCCGTCGCGCTCCTTCAGGTCCGCGCCGGCGCAGAAGGCGCGCTCGCCGGCGCCCGTCAGCACGATGCAGCGCAGCTCGCCGGGATCGGCGGCAAGGCCGTTGAACAGGTCCAGCCAGTCGTGCCCCATCTGCGTGCTGATCGCGTTCAGCACCTCGGGGCGGTTAAGCGTGACGACGAGGACGTGCGCGCCTTCTTCCTTCAGGGCGAGCGTGGCGTAGGTCTTGGGCATGGGTGTCCTCTTGGATTACAGCCTGCGTCCCTCGAGCTGGCTCGCAAAGGTCGCCTCGTCCTCCAGGCAGCGCAGGTCGAGCCACACCGCCTCGTCATGGATGCGGCCGACGACCGGAATCGGCAGCGCGCGCAGCGCCCTGGCGATGTCCGCGAGCTTTACCTCCACCGACGAGATGCGAAGGGCGGCGCTCGGCAGCCGGTCGACCGGGAGCGAGCCGCTGCCCACCTGGCTTGCGCATTCTTCCACGCTCACTCGCGCCTTCTCGCCGCACCATTCCTGCAGCGGGGAGCGCAGCCGCGCGGCGAGCGCGGAGATCTCGGCTTGCGGCCGCGTGAGCAGGCGCAGCGTCGGCAGCCGCTCGCGCAGCCGCCCGGGATCGAGGTACAGCCGCAGCACCGCCTCGAGCGCCGCGATGCGCCCCTTGTCCAGGCGCAGCGCGCGCTTCATCGGGTTCCTGCGCAGCCTGGCGACGAGCTCGCGCTTGCCGACGACCAG
>JAOUIL010000054.1 GCA_029883975.1 Betaproteobacteria bacterium | reverse complement strand
CGCCCGCGTTCCACGTGCGCACGTTGGGCGCGAGCCGCGCGCCCGTGCCGTTCGGGTAGACGAGCGCCACGCCTTCGCGATTCGCCGTCGCGTGCAGGCAGTCGTTGCTCTCGATCTCGCCGCCTGGGCAGCCGGTGCGCGCCGCGGCGCGCGCGTTGCCGCCGCCGCCGTGGATCACGAGGAGCACGGGCACCGGTTTCGTCGGAGAGTAGCTCGCGGGGAGATGGACGTCGTAGGGGCGCCGCGCGAAGCCCGGCACCTCGCAAGACACGACGGTGCCTGGCGCCGCGTCGCCCGCCGTGCAAGCCTTCGCTCGGGCGGTAGCACAGCCCGACAAGGCGAGGGCCACCATGGTGATCTGGATGAACTGCAGCGCGCGCATGCGCAGATTCTGGCGTGAAACGCGGCTCTAGGGCCGAATCGCGAAGAACCTGGCCTCGAAATCGCTGCGGCGAGCACGCTGATCGGCGCGGTACTTGCCGTTGCGCGGCGTCAGTTGAACATACTCGGCCAGCGCCAGCCTGGCCCGAGCGGCCTTGTAGGACCGAAGAAGCGGCTCCGTCTGGCGAAGCAGCGCCAGCGCCTGTCGACTGGAAAGCTGGTACGTGAAGCTGGGCGCGTGGCGTTGGCTGTAAGTCCGCTTGCGCGTGATGCGGCCCATGCCAACGACCTCGCGGACAAAACGCAACAGGCCAAGGTCATTGTTGCTGATCGAGACGACGAGACGGCGCGACTCGTTGCGATGCACGCGTGTCAGGGTCACCGTGCCTTCGCCGTCTATGAGTCCGGCCAGATAGCCGGCGATCGTCGGGTCGAGTCGGCCGCGGGTCACCCGAGCACTAACGCATGGGAAGCGAAAAAGATACGGCCACCTGTCGGTGGCCGTGAATTGGTGGAGGCGGCGGGACGGCTGTTCCACCCCTTTCGGGGCGGGCCGGACTATGCCTTCATCCCGTTGCCGGGATGCGGGGCGTGTTATCCGTTTCCGGATCCTAGTGCCGGCCCCTCCGGTTGCCCGGATCGGCCGGTCTATGAGTCTCTACAGGGCAGGCCTGAGGTTGGCCCTCTTCCTACCCCTCGGCGTTGCCATGCCGCTCTATGGCGGCTGCAGGGTTCGCCGATGTGAGCCCCGTTGTCACTCTGCCCTTACGGGCAGAGGCGACCGATGTTGATCGAACCCGCGTCCGCAAGCCCTCGGCAGTCAGGACTACATGCTTAGCCTGGTGATTTGAGCTTCGCCTCGCACCCGCCCACCGGCAGGCTGGTCCTCGGCTAGCCGCTTCGACGGATCCCCCGGGCCAAGCGGCCAGACCCGGAGGAGAGGCTGGTGTGAATGACGCTGCACTCCTTTTAGGGAGCCTAGCCCACCAGCAGGCTAGTGCAGCGTCTCGCGGGTATTAGGCCGCGAGAGCGAAACGCTCGTCGTTGGCGTTTGTAGTGTTTCCAGATGGATTTACGAGGTCACTGGTCCTCGGCATGCCCTGCGCTGCGTCGAAACCCGCGTCGAAACCAGGTCGCCCCCGTTTCGTTGCGTGAAGCATTATCGCATATGGGGTCTAGAGCAGCGCGATCAAGTCCCCCGGGCGCGCAATGACGGCGTCGGCCTTCCAGGCCTCGGGGCCACCGCTCTCGGGATGGTGGTAGCCCCATTCGACGGCGACCGTCCGCATGCCGGCGGCCCGCCCCGCCTGGACGTCGCGCAGATCGTCGCCGAGGTAGGTGCAGGCCGAGGGCGGCAGGCCGAGCTGCTCCGCCGCGTGCAGCATCGGCGCCGGATGAGGCTTGATGTGCTCGGTGGTGTCGCCGCAGACCACGCAGGCGGGCTTCAGGCCAAGCGACTCGACGACGCGATCGGTGAAGCGCGTCGCCTTGTTGGTCACGATTCCCCACGAAATGGCGCGCTGCGCGAGCGCCTCGAGCAGCTCGGCGACGCCCGGGAAGAGGCGTGTATCGACGCAGGTGTTCTCGCGGTAGAACTCGAGGAACGCTTCGCGCAGCGCGTCGTAGTCGGCGTCGCCCGGCTTCACGCCGAAACCGGCGTGCACCAGCCCGCGCGCGCCGGCCGAGGCGAAGGGCCGCAGCCGCTCGATCGGCAGCGGCTGCAACCCCTGCTCGGCGCGCAGGCGGTTCAGCGCGCCCGCGAGATCGGGCGCGGTGTCGGCGAGCGTGCCGTCGAGGTCGAAAAGAACGGCGCGGCTAGGCATCGCGCTGGCAGCAGAGCAGATAGTTGACGTCGCAGTCCGGCCCCAGCCGGTAGCGCCGCGTGAGCGGGTTGTAGGTCATGCCGATCAGTTCCACTTCGCGCAGGCCCGCGTCGCGGCACCAGCGCGCGAGCTCGGAGGGGCGGATGAAGCGCGCGTAGTCGTGCGTGCCCCTGGGGAGCAGCTTCAGCACGTACTCCGCGCCGATCACGGCGAGCAGATACGCCTTCGGGTTGCGGTTGATGGTGGAGAAGAACGCCCGGCCGCCGGGCCGCAGCAGCCGCGCGCAGGCCGCCACCGCGCTCGCCGGATCGGGCACGTGCTCGAGCATCTCCATGCAGGTGAGCACGTCGAAGCTCTGCGCGTGCGCCGCGGCGTAGTCCTCGGCCGAGGCGCGCGCGTAGCGCACCGCGGCGCGGCTCTCCAGCAGGTGCAGCTCGGCGACGCGCAGCGGCTTGTCCGCCATGTCGATGCCGGTCACGCGCGCGCCGCGCTGCGCCATCGCCTCGGCGAGGATGCCGCCGCCGCAGCCGACGTCGAGCACGTCCCTGCCGGCGAGCGGCGCGTGGCGCCCGATCCATTCGAGGCGCAGCGGGTTGATCTCGTGCAGCGGGCGGAACTCGCCCTCGGGATCCCACCAGCGGTGGGCGAGGTCGCTGAACTTCGCGAGCTCGGCGGGATCGACGTTAAGCGCGCTTGGCATGTGCTTTTAAAAACGATCTCATGATTTTGGCCGCGAGATTCATGCGGCCAAAATCATGAGACCTGAGAAGGTCAAAACCGTCACGGCGCCCATTCTAGTCGCCAGCCGCACGCGGGCAAAAAAAAAGCCCCGCCGCAGCGGGGCTCTCTTCTCGCCGCCGAAGCGGCTTACTTCTTCGTGCCGATCACTTCCAGCTCGACCCGGCGGTTGGGGTAGAGGCAGTCGATCAGCGCCTTGCCCTTCAGGCCCGGGCAGGCCTTCACCGGCTGCGTCTCGCCCTTGCCCTCGGTGTAGATGCGGTTCGGCTCCAGGCCCTTGGAGACCAGGTAGGCCTTCACGGCTTCCGCGCGGCGCACCGACAGCTTCTGGTTGTACTGCGTCGTGCCGATCAGGTCGGCGTGGCCGATGGCGATCACGACTTCGAGGTTGATGTCGCGGATCTGGCCCGACAGCGTGTCCAGGCGGTCCTTGAACTCGGGCTTGACCGCCGACTTGTCGAAGTCGAACAGCACGTCGGTCGCGAGCGTGACCTTCTGCGCCGCGGGCTTGGGCGCGGGCTTTGCCACGGGTGCCGGCGCCGGAGCGGGCGCGGGTGCCGGAGCGGGCGCGGGCTGGGCGGGCGCAGGTGCCGGCGCGGGTGCCGGCGCAGGTTCTTCGGTCGTGGCGCAGCCCACCATCACGGCCATCGCCAGCAGTGCAGCGCTCAGTCCCGCGGTGCGCAGTGTCTTGTTCCTCATGCGTGTTCTCCCGTCGCTTGTCTCGGTTGGTGGGGGATTGGGCCCGGACCGGCGGATAATGGCCCGTCAATTCAAGATTTTAGTGTGCCACAACGCGGCGCGGGCTTGCAAGTCAGCAAGCTCGAGCCGCGCGAGCTCGCGCTCGCGCAGCACGTGCTCGCCGCCGACCCACACGTCGGTCACCTGCTCGCGCCCGCAGGCGTACACGAGGTGCGAGACGACGTCGTACATCGGCTGCAGGGTGACGTCGTCCAGCGACACCGCGGCGAGGTCGGCCGCCTTGCCCGGCACGATGGAGCCGATGCGCGCGTCGAGCCCGAGCGCGATCGCCCCGCCCAGCGTCGCGGCGCGCAGCGCGGCGTGCGCCGGCATCGCCTCGGCGCTGGCGCCTGCCGCCTTGGCGAGCAGCGCCGCCAGGCGCATCTCGGCGAGCACGTCGAGCCGGTTGTTGCTCGCCGCGCCGTCGGTGCCCAGCGCGACGTTGACGCCCGCGGCCAGCAGCTGCGCCACCGGCGCGATGCCGCTCGCCAGCTTGAGGTTGGACGACGGGCAGTGCGCGACCGAGCTGCGGTGCCGGGCCAGCGTTTCGACCTCCTCGCGCGTCAGGTGTACCGCGTGCACGGCGATCAATCCCGGCCCGAGCAGCCCGAGTCCGGCGAGCCGCGCCAGCGGCCGCTGGCCGTGCTCGGCGAGGCCGCGCTCGATCTCGTCCGCGGTCTCGTGCACGTGCACGTGCACCGGCAGCTCGAGCTCCGCGGCGAGCTGCGCGATGCGCCGGAAGCTCGCGTCCGACACCGTGTAGGGGGCGTGCGGCGCGAGGCAGAAGGAGACGCGCTCGTCCTCGCGCCAGCGGTCGCGCAGCGCCAGGCCCTTCGCCAGGTAGGCCTGCGGGTCGGAGGCATACGCCGAAGGAAACTCGACGACGATCAGGCCGAGCGCCGCGCGCATGCCCGCCTGCTGCGCGGCGGCGAGCGCCGCCTCGGGGAAGAAGTACATGTCGTTGAAGCAGGTCACTCCGCCACGCAGCATCTCGGCGCAGGCGAGCAGCGTGCCGTCGTGCACGAACTCCGGCGACACGTGCTTCGCCTCGACCGGCCAGATGTGCTCCTCGAGCCAGCGCATGAGCGGCAGGTCGTCCGCCAGGCCGCGCATCAGCGTCATGGCGGCGTGCGTGTGCGCATTGACCAGGCCCGGGATGAGCGCATGGCCGGGCAGGTCGACACGCGCGTAGTGCGCGAAGCGCGGCGCGGCCTCGGCCGAGGGTAGCACGGCCTCGATGCGCCCGTCGCGCACCGCCACCGCGTGGCGCTCGAGCACGGCGCCGTCCGGCTCGACTGGCACCACCCAGCGCGCGTTGATGAGGAGACTCTGCGTCATGCGATGCGCCGCAAACAAAAAGCCCCGCGCGCGGCGGGGCTTCGTGCGCTGCCGCGGCGGGCGGCTAGCGGCCCGTGCCGAGGACCTCCACTTCGGCGCGGCGGTTGGGCGCGAGGCAGGCGATCAGCGCCTTGCGCTCCTTCTGGGTGCACTCGACGACCGGCAGCGACGAGCCCACGTACATCTTGCCGTAGCCCGTCGTCTCGATCTTGTTGGCATCGGCGCCCTGGCGCACGAGGTAGGCCTTCACCGCGGCGGCGCGCCGCTCGGACAGCTTCTGGTTGTACTGCACCGAGCCGATGCGGTCCGTGTAGCCGTTGATGTTGATGAAGCGCAAGTCGCTGAACTCGCCGAAGCGCACCACGACCTCGCGGTCGAGCGTGTCCTGCGCCTGCATGTCGAGCGCCGACTTGTCGAAGGCGAAGCGCACGTGCGTGAACACGCGCAGCGGCTTGGGCTTGGGCGCGGGCGCGGCCACCGGCGCGGGCGCCGGCGCAGGCGCGGGTGCCGGCGCGGGCGCCGGAGTGGCCGGCGCCGGGGTCGGCGCGGGCGGGGGCGGGGCGGGTTCCTCCGTCGTCGCGCATCCCACCATCGCGGCAAGCACGGCGACGCACAAGAACGACTGGGCGGTCCTCCTGATCATCTTATTCTCCTCGCACGGAATGCCCCGCATTTAAGCACAGGCAAGGGCCGAGGTCGAGAGGGCCCGCGTGCTAAAATTCCACGTTCGAAACAGCGCCTTAAACGGCCGACTCCTTCCGCAGAAAAAGAGCCGCAATGGAACCGTTCGCCAAGGAAACGCTCCCCGTCAGTCTCGAGGAGGAGATGCGCCGCTCCTACCTCGATTACGCCATGAGCGTGATCGTCGGGCGCGCGCTGCCGGACGTGCGCGACGGCCTGAAGCCCGTGCACCGGCGCGTGCTGTTCGCGATGCAGGAGGCGAACAACGTCTGGAACCGACCCTACGTGAAATGCGCGCGCGTGGTCGGCGAGGTGCTCGGCAAGTACCACCCGCACGGCGACTCGGCGACCTACGAGGCGCTGGTGCGCATGGCGCAGGACTTCTCCATGCGCTACATGCTGGTCGACGGGCAGGGCAATTTCGGCTCGATCGACGGCGACAACGCGGCGGCCTACCGCTACACCGAGTGCCGGCTGGCGAAGCTCAGCTCGGAGATGCTGGCCGACATCGACAAGGAAACCGTCGATTTCGTGCCGAACTACGACGGCAAGGAGCTCGAGCCGGCGGTGCTGCCGACGCGCGTGCCGAACCTGCTGGTGAACGGCTCGTCGGGCATCGCCGTGGGCATGGCGACCAACGTGCCGCCGCACAACCTGGGCGAGGTGGTGGATGCCTGCCTGCACCTGCTCGCCCATCCGGGCTGCCCGATCGAGGATCTGATGAAGCTCGTGCCGGCGCCGGATTTCCCCACCGCGGGGATCATCTACGGGCTGGCCGGCGTGCACGAGGGCTACCGCACCGGGCGCGGGCGCGTGGTGATGCGCGCGCGCACGCACTTCGAGGACATGGAAAAGGGCAACCGCCAGTGCATCGTGGTGGACGAGCTGCCCTACCAGGTGAACAAGAAGGCGCTGCTCGAGCGGATCGCCGAGCTGGTGACCGAGAAGAAGCTCGAGGGCGTCTCCGACATCCGCGACGAGTCCGACAAGGACGGCATCCGCGTGGTGATCGAGCTCAAGCGCGGCGAGCTGCCCGAGGTGGTGCTGAACAACCTGTACAAGCAGACGCAGCTGCAGGACTCCTTCGGCATGAACATGGTGGCGCTGGTCGACGGCCAGCCGAAGCTGCTCAACCTGCAGCAGCTGTTGCAGCACTTCCTGTCGCACCGGCGCGAGGTGGTGACGCGACGCACGGTGTTCGACCTGAGGAAGGCGCGCGAGCGTGGCCACGTGCTGGAAGGCCTCGCAGTGGCCCTGTCCAACGTCGACGAGGTGATCGCGCTGATCAAGGCGGCGCCGTCGCCCGCGGACGCCAAGCGCGAGCTGATGGCGCGCGCCTGGGCCTCGCCCCTGGTGCGCGAGATGCTGGGACGCGCGAGCGCCGAAGCGTACCGGCCGGAGGGGCTGGCGCCCGAGTTCGGCCTGAAGGAGGACGGCTACCGCCTGTCGGACGCGCAGGCGCAGGCGATCCTCGAGCTGCGCCTGCAGCGCCTGACCGGCCTGGAGCAGGACAAGATCCGCGACGAGTACAAGGAAGTGATGGCGCTGATCGCCGACCTGCTCGACCTGCTGGACAAGCCCGCGCGCATCACCGCGCTGATCGACGCGGAACTGCGCTCGCTGAAGGAGGCGTTCGCCGACGCGCGGCGCACCGAGATCGTGACGGTCGCCGAGGACATCTCGATCGAGGACCTGATCGCGCCGCAGGACATGGTGGTCACGTTCTCGCACGGCGGCTACGTCAAGTCGCAGCCGCTCGCCGACTACCGCGCGCAGCGCCGCGGCGGCCGCGGGCGCGCGGCCACCGCCATGAAGGAGGACGACTTCATCGAGCGGCTGTTCGTCGCGCATTCGCACGACTACCTGCTGTGCTTCTCCGACCGCGGGCGGCTGTACTGGCTGAAGGTGTTCGAGGTGCCGCAGGGCAGCCGCGCGAGCCGCGGCAAGCCGATCGTCAACGTCTTCCCGCTGGAGGAGGGCGAGAAGATCACCGCCGTCGT
This sequence comes from Betaproteobacteria bacterium, assembly GCA_029883975.1. GTDB lineage: Bacteria > Pseudomonadota > Gammaproteobacteria > Burkholderiales > SG8-39 > JAABQT01. The sequence goes on along the minus strand of JAOUIL010000054.1, from coordinate 14,768 downwards.
GCCGGTCAAGGAGTTCGACGAGCAGCACTTCGTGCTGATGGCCACCGCGCGCGGCACGGTGAAGAAGACGCCGCTCGCCGAGTTCTCGCGCCCGCGCCCGAGCGGCATCATCGCCGTGACGCTCGAGGAAGGCGACTACCTGGTCGGCGGCGTGCTCACCGACGGCAGCGCCGACGTGATGCTGTTTTCCTCCGAGGGCAAGGCGGTGCGCTTCGCCGAGAGCGAGGTGCGCCCGATGGGGCGGCAGGCCGGAGGCGTGCGCGGCATGCGCCTGCCCGAGGACGGCGGGCACCGCATCGTCTGCATGCTGGTGGCGAAGGACGAAAGCCGCACCGTGCTCACCGCGACCGGGAACGGCTATGGCAAGCGCACGCCCATCTCCGAGTACACCAAGCACGGGCGCGGCGGGCAGGGCCTGATCGCCATCCAGGCGACCGAGCGCAACGGCCCGCTGGTGGGCGCGGTGCTGGTGGAGGACAGCGACCAGGTGATGCTGATCTCCACCGGCGGCGTGCTGATCCGCATGGCGGTGGCGCAGATCCGCGAGCAGGGCCGCTCGACGCAGGGCGTGACGCTGATCAACCTCGGCGAAGGCGAGAAGCTCGCCGGCATGGAGCGCATCGAGGAAAAGGACGAGGAAGCGGGCGGCAACGGCAACGGGCACGGCGAGGACGAAGATCCGGGCGCTGGGGGCGAAGGCGAACCGCCGCTGCCCGAGGGGGACAGCCCGGCGCCCACGGTGCACTGATGCAGCGCCTGTTCAACTTCAGCGCCGGCCCGGCGATGCTGCCGGCCGAAGTGCTGTCGCGCGCGGGCGACGAGATGCTCGACTGGCACGGCAGTGGCATGGGTGTGATGGAGATGAGCCATCGCGGCAAGGAGTTCATGGCCATCGCCGCGGACGCCGAGGCCGACCTGCGCGAGCTGCTCGCCATCCCGAAGCAGTACGAGGTGCTGTTCCTGCAGGGCGGCGCGACGCTGCAGTTCGCCCAGGTGCCGATGAACCTGCTGCGCGGCAGGAGGGCCGCGGACTACGTAGTCACGGGCGAGTGGTCGAAGAAGGCGGTCAAGGAAGCGAAGAACTACTGCGAGGTGCGCGTCGCGGCGAGCTCGGAGGATCGCGCGTTCTCCTACGCGCCGCGCGACTGGCAGCTGAGCGCGGATGCCGCGTACGTGCACTACTGCTCCAACGAGACCATCGGCGGGGTGGAGTTCCACTGGATCCCCGAGACGGGCGCGGCGCCGCTGGTCGCCGATGCCTCGTCGCATTTCCTGTCGCGGCCGCTCGACGTGTCGAAGTTCGGCCTGATCTACGCCGGCGCGCAGAAGAACGCCGGGCCCGCGGGACTGACGATCGTGCTGGTGCGCGAGGACCTGCTCGGCGGCGCGGCCAAGGGCACGCCCTCGGTGCTGGACTACAAGCTGCAGGCGGACGCCGACTCGATGCTCAACACGCCCGCGACCTACGCGATCTACGTCGCCGGGCTGGTGTTCAAGTGGCTCAGGCAGCTCGGCGGGCTGGCGGAGATCGAGCGGCGCAACGTGGCGAAGGCGCAGGTGCTGTATGACGCGATCGACGCGGGCTTCTACGCGAGCCCGGTGGACAAGGCGGACCGCTCGCGCATGAACGTGCCGTTCCGCCTGCCCGACGAGCGGCTCGACGCGCCCTTCCTCAAGGGCGCCGAGGAGCGCGGCATGGTGCAATTGAAGGGCCACCGCTCGGTCGGCGGCATGCGCGCCTCGATCTACAACGCCATGCCGCTCGAAGGCTGCGCGCGGCTGGCCGGCTACATGCGCGAGTTCGCCGCGCGGCATGGCTGACAAGCTCGAGGTCCTCGTCCTCAACCAGGTCGCGCAGACGGGCCTGCAGCGCCTGCCCGCCACGCGCTACTCGCTGGTGCGGGAATCAGGCGATCCCGACGCCGTGCTGGTGCGCTCGATGGACCTGCACCGCATGGCGTTCGGCGCGCGGCTCAAGGCGGTGGCGCGCGCGGGCGCGGGCACCAACAACATCCCGGTGCCCGCGCTGACGGCGCGCGGCATTCCGGTGTTCAACGCGCCCGGCGCGAACGCCAATGCGGTAAAGGAACTGGTAATCGCCGGCATGCTGATCGCGGCGCGCAACCTCGCGCCCGCGCTCGATTTCGTGCGCGCGCTCGACAAGGCCGCGCCGGATCTCGAGCGGCGCGTCGAGGAGGGCAAGAAAGCGTTCGCCGGCGCCGAGCTGCCCGGACAGACGCTGGGCGTGATCGGCCTCGGCAAGATCGGCAGCCTGGTGGCCGACGCGGCCATCCGCCTCGGCATGCAGGTCGTGGGCTACGACCCGGACATCACCGTCGAAGGCGCCTGGAGCCTGCCGTCGCAGGTGCGCCGCGCCGGCGCGGTGGACGAGCTGCTCAAGGCGAGCCGCTTCGTCACGCTGCATGTGCCGCTCGTCGAGCGCACGCGCCACCTGATCGGCGCGCGCAACCTCGGGCTGCTGGGCGCGGGCGCGATCCTGCTGAACTTCTCGCGCGAGGGCATCGTGGACGATGCCGCGGTGCTGGCGGCGCTCGCCGCGCGCAAGCTGCACGCCTACGTGACCGACTTCCCGACGCCCGCGCTGATCGGCGTGCCGGGCGTGGTGGCGCTGCCGCACCTGGGCGCCTCCACCGGCGAGGCCGAGGACAACTCCGCCGTGATGGTGGTCGAGCAGCTGCGCGAGTACCTCGAGCACGGCAACCTGCGCAACGCCGTCAACTTCCCGGAGGCGGTCATGGGGCGCGAGTCGCCGTACCGGCTGGCGATCGCCAACGCCAACGTGCCCGACATGCTGGCGCGCATCTCGCACGCCATGGGCGAGCGCGGCATCAACATCCACAACATGCTGAACAAGTCCCGCGGGCAGGTGGCCTATACCCTGGTCGACGTGGACAGCCCGGTGCCGGAGGTGGCGCTCGCCGCCCTGCGCGCCATCGACGGCGTGCTCGCGGTCAGATATCTTCCGCTCGAGCCATGAGCGGCGACCTCGACAAGCTGCGCGCGCAGATCGACGCGCTCGACGACGAGCTCGCGGCGCTGCTGCAGCGGCGCGCGCGGCTCGCGCAGCAGATCGGCGCGCTGAAGGGCGGCGCCCCCGCCTACCGGCCGGAGCGCGAGGCGCAGGTTCTGCGGCGCGTGGCGAGCAAGGCCGCGGACCCGCTGCCGGCCGAGGCGGTGGCGCGCGTGTTCCGCGAGGTGATTTCCGCCTGCCGGGGGCTCGAGCAGGCGATCCGCGTGACCTACCTCGGCCCGGCGGGCACGTTCAGCGAGCAGGCGGTGCGCCGCCACTTCGGCGGCGCGGTCGAGGCGCTGCCGCTGCCGAGCATCGACGAGGTGTTCCGCCGCTGCGAGGCGGGCGAGGCGCAGTTCGCCATGGTGCCGGTGGAGAACTCCACCGAGGGCGCGGTCGGTCGCACGCTCGACCTGCTGCTCGCCACGCCGCTCAAGATCTGCGGCGAGGTGGAGCTGCGCGTGCAGCAGAACCTGATGGCCAGGGAGGGCGACGCCGCGTCGCTTGCGCGCGTGTACTCGCACGCGCAGTCGCTCGCGCAGTGCCAGGCCTGGCTGGACCGGCACCTGCCGCGCGCCGAGCGCGTGCCGGTGTCCTCCAACGCCGAGGCCGCCGAGCGCGCCAGCCGCGAGTCGCGCGCGGGCGCCATCGCCGGCGAGGCCGCGGCCGAGCGCTTCGGGCTGCAGCTGCTGGCGCGCGGCATCGAGGACGACCCCAACAACACGACACGCTTTCTCGTCCTCGGCGCGCTCGAGGCCGCGCCGAGCGGCCGCGACCGCACCTCGCTCGTCATGACGGCGGAGAACCGGCCCGGCGCGGTGCACGCGCTGCTCACGCCGCTCGCCGAGGCGGGCGTCAGCATGACGCGCATCGAGTCGCGCCCGGCGCGCGCCATGCGCAGCGCGCTGTGGGAGTACCTGTTCTACATCGACCTCGAAGGCCACCAGCAGGACGCGCGCGTGGCGCAGGCGCTCGGCGCGCTGCGCCGCAAGGCGCCGTTCCTCAAGGTGCTCGGTTCCTATCCGGTCGCCGGAGCGTGACGTGTCCAGCCGCATGAGCTTCGATCCCTGCGAGCTGGCGCCGCCGTACGTGCGCTCCATCGCCCCCTACCAGCCGGGCAAGCCGATCTCGGAGCTCGCGCGCGAGATGGGCCTGAAGGAGGCGTCGATCGTCAAGCTCGCCTCCAACGAGAACCCGCTCGGCACGGGACCGCGCACGCGCGCGGCCATCGAGCGCGCGCTCGCCGAGATCGCGCGCTATCCGGACGGCAACGGCCACGAGCTGAAGACGGCGCTCGCGGCGCGCTATGGCGTCGAGCTGTCGCAGGTCGTGCTCGGCAACGGCTCGAACGACGTGCTCGAGCTCGTGGCGCTCGCGTTCCTCGCGCCCGGGCGCGCCGCGGTCTACTCGCAGCATGCCTTCGCGGTCTACCCGCTCGCCACGCAGGCGCGCGGCGCGCGCGGCATCGTCGTGCCGGCGCGCGACTACGGCCACGACCTGGAGGCGATGGCGGGCGCCATCGACGCGCAGACGACGGTGGCATGGATCGCCAATCCGAACAACCCGACCGGCACGCTCGCCGCCGCGGATGCGCTGGAAGCGTTCGTGCGCCGCGTGCCCGAGCGCGTGATCGTGGTGATCGACGAGGCCTACAACGAATACCTGCCCGCCGAGCTGCGCGCCGACACGCTGAAGTGGCTGAAGCGCCACCCGAACCTGGTGCTGACGCGCACCTTCTCCAAGGCCTACGGCCTCGCGGGCCTGCGCGTCGGCTACGCGCTCGCGCACCCCGCGGTGGCTGACGTCATGAACCGCGTGCGCCAGCCGTTCAACGTCAACAGCGTCGCGCTCGCTGCGGCCTGCGCGGCGCTGGAGGACATGGAGTTCGTGGCACGCAGCTACGCCGGGAACCTGCGCGGCCTGCAGCAGCTGCGCGAGGGCAGCGAGCGCCTCGGGCTCGCGTACATCCCATCCTGCGCCAATTTCCTCACCATCCGCGTGGGCAAGGCGCCGGAGATCTACAAGCGCCTGCTGAAGCGCGGGGTCATCGTGCGCCCGGTGGGCGGCGGCTACGAGCTGCCCGAGCACCTGCGCGTCACGGTCGGCACCGAGGCCGAGAACGAGCGCTTCCTGATGGCGCTGGCGGCGAGCCTGAAGGACTGATGCGCTTCGCGAAGGTCGCCGTCCTCGGCGTCGGCCTGATCGGCGGCTCGTTCGCGCTGGCGCTGAAGGCGGCGCGCCTCGCCGGTCACGTGGTGGGCATCGGGCGCGGCGCGGCGAACCTCAGGCTCGCGCTCGAGCAGGGCGTCATCGACTCGATCGGCGCCGACGCGGCCGGGGCCGACCTCGTGCTGCTCGCCGCGCCGGTGGCCCAGTATCCGGCGCTGTTCGCCGCGCTCGCGCCGGTCCTGAAGCCCGGGGCGCTCGTCACGGACGCCGGCAGCACCAAGCGCGACGTGATCGGCGCGGCGCGCGCCGCGCTCGGCGACAAGCTCGCGCAGTTCGTGCCCGCGCACCCGATCGCCGGCGCCGAGCGCAGCGGCGCGGCGGCCTCGAGCGCGGAGCTGTTCCGCGGCCGGCGCGTGGTGCTCACGCCGCTCGCCGAGAACCCGGCGGGCGCCGTGCAGGCGATCGAGGAGGTCTGGCAGGCCTGCGGCGCGCGCGTGACGCGCATGCAGGCCGCCGAGCACGACGCGGTGCTCGCGGCGGTGAGCCATCTGCCGCACCTGCTCGCCTACGCGCTGGTGCACGAGGTCGCCGCGCGCGAGAACTCTGCGCAGCTCTTCGGCTTCGCGGCCGGCGGCTTTCGCGACTTCACGCGCATCGCCTCCAGCCATCCCGAGATGTGGCGCGACATCTGCGTCGCCAACCGCGACCGCCTGCCCGAGGAGCCCGACCGCTACGCGGAGAAGCTGCAGGCGCTGCGGCCTCTGGTCGCCGCCGGCGACGGCGCGGCGTTGGAGAAGCTATTCGCCGAGGCGCGTGCCGCGCGCAACCGCTGGCTCGCCGGGGAGTACGAGTGACGCGGCTCGAGTTGGGCCCGTACACGCACGCTGCCGGCACGGTGCGGCTGCCGGGATCGAAGAGCATCTCCAACCGCGTGCTGCTGCTCGCCGCCCTGTGCGAGGGCGCGACCGACGTGCGCGGGCTGCTGGACGCCGACGACACGCGCGTCATGCGCGCGGCGCTCGCCAGGCTTGGCGCGCCGATCCGGGCCACCAAAGCCGAGCTGTTTCTCGGCAACGCCGGCACCGCGTTCCGGCCGCTGACCGCCGTGCTCGCGGTGCTGGGCGGCGAATACCGACTCTCGGGCGTGCCGCGCATGCACGAGCGGCCGATCGGCGACCTGGTCGACGCGCTGCGCGCGCTCGGCGCACGCATCGACTACCTCGGCCGGGAAGGCTATCCGCCGCTCGCCATCCATAGCGGCACGATCGCGGCGCGGCAGACCGTGCGCGTGCGCGGCGACGTGTCCTCGCAGTACCTGAGCGCGTTGCTCATGGCGCTGCCGCTCGCCGGCGGCGGGCGCATCGAGGTGGCCGGCGAGTTGATCTCCAGGCCCTACGTGGAGATCACGCTGAACCTCATGCGCCGCTTCGGCGTCGAGGTGGCGCGCGAGGGATGGAGCCACTTCGACGTCCCGGGCGCGGCCTACCGGTCCCCGGGCAGCGTGGCGGTCGAAGGCGACGCCTCAGCCGCCTCGTACTTCCTCGCGGCCGGCGCGATCGGCGGCGGGCCGGTGCGCGTAGAAGGGGTGGGGCGCGGGAGCATCCAGGGCGACGTGCGCTTCTGCGAGGTGCTGGAGAAGATGGGCGCGCGCGTGCAGATGGGCGAGGACTGGATCGAGGCGAGCGGCAAGGCGCCGCTGCGCGCGTTCGACCTCGATCTCAACCACATTCCCGACGCGGCGATGACCGCCGCGGTGCTCGCGCTGTTCGCGGACGGCCCCTGCACGGTGCGCAACATCGCCAGCTGGCGGGTGAAGGAAACCGACCGCATCGCCGCCATGGCGGCGGAGCTGGCAAAGCTCGGCGCGGGCGTGGAAGCCGGGCCCGATTTCCTGCGTGTCGCGCCCGGCAAGCTGCGTCCGGGCGTCGCCGTGGACACGTACGACGATCACCGCATGGCGATGAGCCTGTCGCTCGCGGCGCTCGGCGGCGTGCGCGTGCGCATCAATGACCCGGAGTGCGTGGCCAAGACCTTCCCCGAGTACTTCGCGGTCTTCGCCGGCATCACGCAATGAGCGTCCCCGTGATCGCCATCGATGGACCCTCGGCGTCGGGCAAGGGTGCCGTGGCCCATCTCGTGGCGGACGCGCTGGGCTTCCACTGCCTGGAAAGCGGCGCGCTCTACCGCCTGGTGGCCCTTGCCGGGCCGCAGGACCCCGAAAGGACAGCAAAGGACATGGATGTCGCTTTCCGCGACAGGCGTATTTTCCTTTCGGGACAGGATGTTACGGACAAATTGCGCGCCGAGGAGGTCGGCGTGAAGGCTTCCGCCATCGCGCAGCGGCCCGGGTTGCGGCAAACGCTGTTGCACCGCCAAAGGGCATTCCGCCAGCCGCCCGGCCTGGTGGCCGAAGGGCGTGACATGGGCAGCGTTGTCTTCCCGGATGCGGTGCTGAAAGTGTTCCTGACGGCCGCCGCGGAGGTGCGTGCCCAACGCAGGTATAAGCAGTTGATAGACAAAGGAATCGATGCTAATCTGCACGCCCTTTCCCGCGACCTGGAGCAGCGCGATGCGCGCGATGCGGCCCGGAAGGTGGCGCCCCTGGCGCCGGCCCCGGATGCGCTGCTCCTGGACACCTCGGAGAAGACACTCGACGAAGTCGTCGGCGTGATTCTCGGCTGGTGCAGGGAGAGAGAACTGGGTGGGCGGCGCGCCTAGAGCGGGGCCGCCTGTTGAGAAACTGACCCGCGCACCCGTCTGGGTCGCGGCTGAAAGAGGTCTTTTCCTTTTCATGGCAAGCATTTCCCCCGCAGTCTCGAAGTCGGCTTCCAATCCCCCCGCCGAGTCCTTCGCCGCTCTTTTCGAAGAAAGCCTGACGCTCAAGGAAATGCGCGTGGGCGAGGTCATCACCGCCGAGGTGGTGAGCGTCGATCCGAACTACGTGGTGGTCAATGCCGGGCTCAAGTCCGAGTCGATCATCCCGTCCGAGGAATTCAAGAACGACGCCGGCGAAGTGGAGGTCAAGCCCGGCGATTTCGTCTCCGTGTCGATCGAGGCGCTGGAAGACGGCTATGGCGCGACGCGGCTGTCGCGCGACAAGGCCAAGCGCATGGCGGCCTGGCTCGAGCTGGAGCAGTCTCTGGAGAAGGGCGAGAAGATCGAGGGCGTGATCACCGGCAAGGTGAAGGGCGGCCTGACCGTGATGACCAAGGGCATCCGCGCGTTCCTGCCCGGGTCGCTCGTCGACCTGCGGCCGGTGAAGGACACCACGCCGTATGAAGGCAAGACCATGGAGTTCAAGGTCATCAAGCTCGACCGCAAGAGGAACAACGTGGTCGTGTCGCGCCGCGCCGTGCTGGAAGCGAGCGCGGGCGCCGAGCGCGAGGCGCTGCTCTCCAGCCTGCAGGAAGGCGCAGTGGTGAAGGGCATCGTCAAGAACATCACCGATTACGGCGCGTTCGTGGACCTGGGCGGCATCGACGGCCTGCTGCACATCACCGATCTGGCCTGGCGGCGCGTCAAGCACCCCTCCGAGGTGCTGTCGGTGGGCGATGAGATCACCGCCAAGGTGCTCAAGTTCGACGCCGAGAAGAACCGCGTGTCGCTGGGCCTGAAGCAGCTGGGCGAGGATCCCTGGGTCGGCATCTCGCGCCGCTACCCGCAGGGCACGCGCCTGTTCGGCAAGGTCACCAACCTCACCGACTACGGCGCCTTCGTCGAAGTCGAGGCGGGCATCGAGGGCCTGGTGCACGTCTCCGAGATGGACTGGACCAACAAGAACGTGCACCCGACCAAGGTGGTGCAGGTGGGCGACGAGGTCGAGGTCATGATCCTCGAGATCGACGAGGAGCGCCGCCGGATTTCGCTGGGCATGAAGCAGTGCAAGCCCAATCCGTGGGAAGACTTTGCGCGCGAGTACAAGAAGGGCGACCGCGTGAAGGGGCAGATCAAGTCGATCACCGACTTCGGCGTGTTCGTCGGCCTGCCCGGCGGCATCGACGGCCTGGTGCACCTGTCGGACCTGTCCTGGTCGGCGCCCGGCGAGGAGGCGGTCAAGAATTTCAAGAAGGGCGAGGAAGCCGAAGCCGTGGTGCTGTCCATCGACGTCGAGCGAGAGCGGATTTCGCTGGGCATCAAGCAGATGGAAGGCGACCCGTTCACCAACTTCATCGCCAGCCACGACAAGAACAGCGTGGTGCAGGGCACGGTGAAGTCGGTGGACGCCAAGGGCGCCGTGGTGGCGCTGGCCGATGGCATCGAGGGCTACCTGCGCGCCTCGGAGTTCTCGCGCGATCGCATCGACGACCTGCGCACCGCGCTCAAGGAAGGCGACGCGGTCAACGCGATGATCATCAACGTCGACCGCAAGAACCGCTCGATCAACCTGTCGGTGAAGGCGAAGGACATGGCCGAGGAGACCGACGCGATGAAGCAGCTGCGCACCGAGAACGCCGCCAGCGCCGCGGGCTCGACCAACCTCGGCGCCCTGCTGCGGGCCAAGCTCGACAAGAGCGGCTCCAACCCGCCGCAGTAGGCGGGGCCGACCGGGAACCGGAAGGGCGCGGCGTCATGACCAAGTCCGAACTGATCGCGCGGCTGGCCCAGCGCTACCCGCAGCTGGTGGCGAAGGACGCGGAGTACGCGGTGAAGATGATCCTCGACGCCATGACGCAGGCGCTGCTCTCGGGTCATCGCATCGAGATCCGCGGCTTCGGCAGCTTCGGGCTGAACTACCGCCCGCCGCGCGTCGGCCGCAATCCCAAGTCGGGCGAGAAAGTGCATGTGCCGGAGAAGTACGTCCCGCACTTCAAGGCCGGCAAGGAGCTGCGCGAGCGCGTCGACGGCGAGGCCGAGGCGGCCGCGAGGCAGCAGGCGCAGGCCGCGCGATAGGCCCGGGGCGCGACCCCGGCTCCAGCCATGCGCCTGATCACCTGGACGGTCCGCATCGCGCTGTTCATCCTGCTGCTCGCGTTCGCGGCGCGCAACACCGAGCCGGCGACGCTGCGCTTCTATTTCGACCTCGCCTGGGAGGCGCCGCTCGTGCTGCTGCTGCTCGCGTTCTTCGCCGCCGGCGTGCTGCTCGGCCTGCTCGCCGCGGCGGGCGGGATGCTGCGCCAGCGCCGCGAGCTCGGGCGCCTGCGGCGCGAGGCGCGCGCAGCGGCGCGCGCAGCGCCGGCGCCGCCGCCCGCGGAGGGCTGATGGAGTTCGAGTACTGGTGGCTGCTCGCGCTGCCGCTGTTCTTCGGCCTGGGGTGGGTGGCGGCGCGCATCGACATCCGCCACCTCGTCTCCGAGTCGCGCGCGCTGCCGCGCTCGTACTTCAAGGGCCTCAACTTCCTGCTGAACGAGCAGCCCGACAAGGCGATCGAATCCTTCATCGAGGTCGTCAAGGTCGATCCGGAGACCGTCGAGCTGCACTTTGCGCTGGGCAGCCTGTTCCGGCGGCGCGGCGAGTATGACCGCGCCATCCGCATGCACCAGAACCTGGTCGAGCGGCCGAACCTGGGCGCCGAGCAGAAGCTGGCCGCCATGTTCGCGCTGGCGCAGGACTACCTGAAGGCGGGCATCCTCGACCGCGCCGAGGCGCTGTTCGCGCGCCTCGAGGAAGGGCCGCACGCCGCCGAGGCGCGCGGCTTCCTGCTGGACATCTTCCAGCAGGAAAAGGACTGGGAGCGCGCCATCGACATGGCCAGGCGCCTGCAGCGCGACTCCGGCGAATCGCGCGCGCGAGAGATCTCGCAGTTCCTGTGCGAGCTCGCGGCGAGCGAGGCGACGCACTCGCGCCCCGACGCGGCACGCGCCCACCTGGAGGCGGCGCTGGAGGAGAACCGCAAGTCGGTACGCGCCAGCGTGGCGCTCGGCGACCTGGAGCGCGCCGCCGGCAAGCTCGAGCGCGCGATCGGCCACTGGCAGCGCGTCGAGCAGCAGAATCCGGCCTACCTGGCGCTGGTGGCGCAGCGCCTGCTCGAGGCCTACCGCGCCCTCGGGCGCCTGGAGGAGGGGCTGACGCTGCTCGCCGGCTACCTCGAGCGCTATCCCTCGCTCGACCTGCTCGACACCGCGTTCCAGACCACGATGGAAGCGCGCGGCGCGGAAGCCGCGTACAAGCTGGTGCGCGACGAGCTGCGCCGCAACCCGACGCTGCTCGGCCTGGACCGGCTGCTCGAGGCGCAGATCGTGGCCGACACGCACCCGGAGCGGCGGCGCGACCTGGAGCAGATCCGCAACCTGGTGCACAGCCACACGCGGCGGCTGGCCCGCTACCGCTGCGAGGTGTGCGGCTTCAAGGCGCGTCAGTTCTACTGGCACTGCCCGGCCTGCGGCGGCTGGGAAAGCTATCCCCCAAGACGCACGGAGGAGTTCGAGCTCACGCCATGAAGATCACCGTCGTCGGTACCGGATACGTCGGACTCGTCGCGGGCGCCTGCTTCGCCGACGCGGGCAACCACGTGCTTTGCCTCGACCTCGACGCGGCCAAAGTATCCCAGCTCAGCGCGGGCGGCATTCCGATCTACGAGCCGGGGCTCGAGGCGATCGTGCAGCGCAATCGCGCGGCGGGGCGGCTGCAGTTCACCACCGACGTGGCGGCGAGCGTAGCGCACGGCGAGCTGCAGCTGATCGCCGTCGGCACGCCGCCCGACGAGGACGGCTCGGCCGACCTGCAGCACGTGCTCGCCGCAGCGCGCGCCATCGGGCGCCGCATGGACGGCTACCGGGTGATCGTCGACAAGTCCACGGTGCCGGTCGGCACCGCCGACAAGGTGCGCGCCGCCGTCGCGGAGGAGCTCGCCGCGCGCGGCGTGCGCCACGAGTTCAGCGTGGTATCCAACCCGGAGTTCCTGAAGGAGGGCGCGGCGGTCGAGGACTTCATGCGCCCGGACCGCATCGTCATCGGCGCCGACGACACGCGCGCGCGCGAGCTGCTGCGCGCGCTGTATGCGCCGTTCCAGCGCAACCGCGAGCGCATCCTGGAGATGGGCGTGCGCTCGGCGGAGCTGACCAAGTACGCGGCGAACGCGATGCTCGCCACGCGCATCTCCTTCATGAACGAGCTCGCCAACCTCGCCGAGCGCCTGGGCGCCGACATCGAGGAGGTGCGCAAGGGCATCGGCTCGGATCCGCGCATCGGCTTCGATTTCCTGTACGCGGGCGCCGGCTTCGGCGGCTCGTGCTTTCCCAAGGACGTGAAGGCGCTGCAGAGAACCGCCGACGAGGCGGGGCGCCCGCTCCTGCTGCTCGCCGCGGTGGACAAGGTGAACGACGCGCAGAAGCACGTGCTCGGCACGAAGATCAAGGCGCGCTTCGGCGAGGCGCTGCCGGGCAAGCGCATCGCGCTCTGGGGCCTCGCGTTCAAGGCGAATACCGACGACATGCGCGAAGCCTCGAGCCGCGCGCTGATCGCGGACCTGCTCGCCGCGGGCGCGACGGTCAGCGCCTACGACCCGGTGGCGGGCGCCGGCGCGCGCCGCCTGTTCGCCAACTACGGCGGCGTGCGCATCGCCGATTCCGCGCTCGGCGCGCTCGAGGGCAGCGACGCGCTCGCCATCGTCACCGAGTGGCGCGAGTTCCGCAGCCCCGATTTCTCTGCGATGCGCGCGGCGCTCGCGCAGCCGCTGATCTTCGACGGCCGCAACCTGTACGAGCCGGCGATGGTGCGCGCGCAGGGCTTCGAGTATTTTCCGATCGGGCGCAAATGAACCTGGCGAAGGCCCGGGTGCTGGTGGTCGGCGACGTGATGCTGGATCGCTACTGGTACGGCGACGCCTCGCGCATCTCGCCCGAGGCGCCGGTGCCGGTGCTGCTGTGGCAGCGCGAGGAGGTGCGCGCGGGCGGCGCCGCCAACGTGGCGCGCAACTGCGCGGCGCTCGGCGCGCGCACGCGCCTGCTGTCGGTGGTCGGGCGCGACGCGGCGGGCGCGACGATCGCCAGGCTGCTCAAGCGCGAGGGCGTGGCCGCGAGCCTGCACCGCGACGGCTCGATCCGCACCACGCAGAAGCTGCGCGTCGTGCACCGCAGGCACCAGCTGCTGCGCGTGGACATGGAGACGCCGCCCTCCAAGGAAGTGCTCGCCTCCAAGCTCGCCGAGTTCCGCGCGGCGCTCGCCGACTGCGACGTGGTGCTGCTCTCGGACTACGGCAAGGGCGGGCTGGCGCACATCGTCACCATGATCCGCGAGGCGCGCAAGGCGGGACGGCGCGTGCTGGTGGACCCGAAAGGCGACGACTACGCGCGCTACAGGGGCGCGAGCGTGATCACGCCGAACCTCGCCGAGCTGCGCGAAGTGGTGGGCGCCTGGACGAGCGACAAGGACCTCGCGCAGCGCGCGCAGCGCCTGCGCGAGACGCTGAAGCTCGAGGCGCTGCTGCTGACGCGCGGCGAGCAGGGCATGACGCTGTTCCGGCGCGGACGCTCTCTCAACGTGAAGGCGCAGGCGCGCGAGGTCTCCGACGTCACCGGCGCCGGGGACACCGTGATCGCCACGCTCGCGGCGATGCTCGCCGCGGGCGCGAGCCTGGAGTCCGCGGTGCGCACCGCCAACCGTGCCGGAGGCATCAAGGTGGGCAAGTTCGGCACCGCGGTGGTCACGCCGCGGGAACTGTTCGGGAAGGAATAGCGATGCACGTTGTCACCGGCGCCGCCGGCTTCATCGGTTCGCGGCTGGTCGCCGCGCTCAACCGCGCGGGGATCAACGACATCCTCGCCGTGGACAACCTGGAGACCGCCGACAAGTTCCGCAACCTCGCCGGCTGCGAGATCGAGGACTACCTCGACAAGCGCGAGTTCCTGCCGCGGCTGGAATCGGGCGAGTTCGACGGCGCGCTGGACGCGGTGCTGCACCAGGGCGCCTGCTCCGACACCATGGCGACCGACGGCCGCTACGTGATGGACAACAACTACGGCTACTCGCGCGCGCTGCTCGACTGGTGCCAGGAGGAGGAGGTGCCGTTCCTGTACGCCTCCTCGGCGGCGATCTACGGCGCGGGCGGCAACGGCTTTCGCGTGGCGCGCGAATGCGAGGGGCCGCTCAACATCTACGGCTACTCGAAGTTCCTGTTCGACCAGCTGGTGCGCCGGCGGCTCGCCGGGCGCTCGGCGCAGATCGTCGGGCTGCGCTACTTCAACGTGTACGGGCCGAACGAGGCGCACAAGGGGCGCATGGCGTCGGTGGCGTTCCATGCCTTTCACCAGTTCCGCGACGAGGGGCGCGTGAAGCTGTTTGCCGGCTCGGGCGGCTACGGCGACGGCGAGCAGCGGCGCGACTTCATCCACGTGAACGACGTGGTGGCGGTGAACCTGCACTTCCTCGAGCACCGCGAGCGCTCGGGCATCTGGAACTGCGGCACCGGCCGCGCGCAGACCTTCAACGAGGTCGCCGCCGCGGTGATCAACACGGCGCGCGGCACGCGCGCGGCGCCCGGCGAGCTCGCGGCGGCCGGGCTGATCGAGTACATCCCGGTGCCGCCGCAGCTCGTCGGCAAGTACCAGAGCTACACCGAGGCCGACATGGCGCCGCTGCGCGAGGCGGGCTACGAGCGCGAGTTCATGGACGTGCAGCAGGGCGTGGCGTC
>JAOUIL010000127.1 GCA_029883975.1 Betaproteobacteria bacterium | reverse complement strand
GATTCGTCTTCGCTCGGAATGCGCACACTCACGGGCGGGGTGGGGCGCGGCTCCTGATCGAAGATCATGGGCAGCACGATCACGGCGACCAGCACCAGCGCGATCGCGCCCACCAGGCGGCGCCGTCCGCGGCGCTTGAGCGCCTCGACGTCCTGGGCTTCAGCCACGGGTGCCGGGTGCAGCGAGGGATTGCATCACTTCGGCGACGGTCAGAAAGGAACCGAAGGCCACGATTTTATCACTCTCCCCCGCTTCGCCTCGCGCCGCGGCGAGCGCCTCGGCGACGCTGGCGTGCCCTGTCACCGGCGCCACGACCCCCGCCGCGACCACCGCGCGCGCCACCTCGGCCGCGCTGCTGCCGCGCTCGCCGGCCAGCGAGCCGAGGTGCCAGCGCGTGATGCGTGACGCCAGAGCGCGCACGATGCCCGTGACGTCCTTGTCGCGCAGCACGCCGAACACGGCGATCGTTTCCGGCGCGAAGCCGGCCGCGCCGAGGTTCTCGGCGAGCGTGCGCGCCGCCTGGGGATTGTGCGCCACGTCCAGGATGACCTGAGGGCGGCCGGGCAGCACCTGGAAGCGGCCGGGCAGCACCACCTCCGCGAGGCCACGGCGCACGTCCTGCATGCTCACCGGCAGCGCCCCGGACAGCGCATCGAGGACGGCGAGCGCCGCGGCCGCGTTGCTCAACTGCCGTGCGCCGCGCAGCGCGGGATAGGCGAGGGCCGCGCGCTTGCCGCGCGGTCCCCAGAAGTCCCATTGACCGGGATGGGCCACGTAGCCGAAATCGCGCCCGATGCGCACCAGCCGGGCGCCGATTGCGGCCGCCGCGTCGATCACGCTCGCCGGCGGGTCCGCGTCGGCCACTACCGCCGGGCGGTCGCGGCGGAAGATCCCCGCCTTTTCGCGCCCGACGCTTTCGCGCGTGCTGCCAAGGTATGCGACGTGGTCGAGATCGACGCTGGTGATCGCCGCGCAATCGGCGTCGACGAGGTTGACGGCATCGAGCCGTCCGCCGAGGCCCACTTCCAGCACCAGGGCGTCGAGCCGGGCGCGCGAGAAGAGCCACAGCGCCGCGAGCGTGCCGAACTCGAAGTAGGTGAGCGGCAGGCCGCCGCGCGCGCGCTCGACTGCCTCGAAGCCCTCGATCAGCGACGCGTCGTCGGCTTCCCGCCCGCCGATGCGCACGCGCTCGTTGTAGCGCAGCAGGTGCGGCGAGGTATACAAGCCGGCGCGCCTTCCGGAGGCGCGCAGGATGCTCTCCAGCATCGCGCAGGTGGAACCCTTGCCGTTGGTCCCGGCCACGGTCAGCACGGGGCATGACAGGGGCGCGGCGAGGCGAGCGTGCACGGCGCGCACGCGCTCCAGGCCGAGCGCGATGGCGTCGGGGTGCTGGCGTCCGATGAACTCCAGCCACTGCGCGAGCGTGCGTGCGCTCACGAAGGCTGGTCGACGGCGATTCCCTGTAGCAGCGCGAGCAGCGTGGCCAGCTTGTCGCGGAGCTGGCGCCGGTCGACGATCATGTCCACCGCGCCCTTCTCCAGCAGGAACTCGGCGCGCTGGAATCCCTCCGGCAGCTTCTGGCGCACGGTCTGCTCGATGACGCGCGGGCCGGCGAAGCCGACCAGCGCCTTGGGCTCCGCGATCACCACGTCGCCGATCATCGCGTAACTCGCCGAGACGCCGCCCGTGGTCGGATCAGTGAGCACGGTGACGAACGGCAACCCGCGGTCGGCGAGATCGGTGAGCGCGGCGGTGGTCTTGGCCATCTGCATAAGCGACAGCAGCCCTTCCTGCATGCGCGCCCCGCCGCTCGCGGTGACGGCGATGAACGGCAGCTTCTGCTCGATCGCCACCCTCACGCCACGCACGAAGCGCTCACCGAGCACCGAGCCCATGGTGCCCGCCATGAAATCGAACTCGTGCGCCGCGACCACGACGCCCTGGGACTTGATGGCGCCCTGCATGACCACCAGCGCTTCGGACTCGCCCGACTCGGCTTCGGCGTCCAGCAGGCGCTCCGTGTACTTCTTCGAATCGCGGAACTTGAGGCTGTCCACCGGCAGCACTTCGGCGCCGATCTCGAAGCGCCCGTCGGCATCGAGCAGCGCGTCGAGCCGGGCGCGCGCGCCGATCCTCTGGTGGAAGCCGCACTTCGGGCAGACGTTCAGGTTCTTTTCCAGGTCGGTGCTGTAGAGCACCGCGTCGCAGGCCGGGCACTTGGTCCACAGGCCTTCCGGCACCGCGCGCTTGGGGCCGGAGCTGCGCTGGATCTTGGGCGGCAGCAGCTTCTGCAGCCAGCTCATGCGTCGAGCGCCTCCCGGATCGGGCGCAGCAGCGCCTTGACCCGCGCCACCGCCTGGTCGGCGCCGGCGTCCTCGATCTCCTGGATGATGCGGCTGCCGATCACCACCGCGTCCGCCGTCTGCGCGACGCGACGCGCGGACTCCGCGTCACGGATGCCGAACCCCACGCCGATGGGCAAGCGCGTCGCAGCGCGGATTTTCGGGATGTGCGCGGCCACGTCCGCCAGGTCGATGTGCCCCGCGCCCGTCACGCCGCGCAGCGAGACGTAGTACAGGTAACCGCTGCCGGCGCGCGCGACTTCCTGGATGCGCTGATCGGTCGAGGTCGGCGCGAGCAGGAAGATCGGGTCGATGCCGGCCTGCTGCGCGAGCTTGGCGAACTCGACGCATTCCTCGGGCGGGTAATCGACGACGATGACGCCGTCCACGCCAGCAGCCTTGGCCTCGCGCACGAACTTCTCCACGCCCGTCGCCTCGATTGGATTGGCGTAACCCATCAGCACCAGCGGCGTCTGCGAGTTCTGGTGACGGAAATCGCGCACCATGCCCAGCACGTCGCCCAATCCCACGCCATGCTTGAGCGCCCGCTCCGAGGAGCGCTGATTCACTGGTCCGTCGGCCATCGGATCCGAGAACGGCACGCCCAGCTCGAGGATGTCGGATCCCGCCTCGACCAGCGCGCGCATCAACGGCACCGTGAGCGCGGGCGTCGGGTCGCCGGCCGTGATGTAGGGAATCAGGGCCTTGCGCTTCGCCTTGCGCAGTGCCTCGAAGCGGGCCTGGATGCGCGACACGGCTAGAGCCTGAGCCCTGCGCGCTCGGCGACGGTGTGCATGTCCTTGTCGCCGCGGCCGGAAAGATTGACGAGCAGGATACGATCCTTTGCCATCGCCGGCGCAATCTGTGCCGCGTACGCGACGGCGTGCGCAGACTCCAGCGCCGGGATGATGCCTTCGTAGTGGCACAGGTCGCTGAAGGCGCGCAATGCGTCGGCATCGGTCACCGCCACATACTCGGCACGCCCGGCGTCCTTCAGCCAGGCGTGCTCCGGCCCCACGCCTGGATAGTCGAGACCGGCCGATACGGAATGCGTTTCGATGATCTGGCCGTTGGCGTCCTGCAGGAGATACGTCCGGTTGCCGTGCAGCACGCCTGGCTTGCCGGCGCACAGCGAGGCCGCATGCCGGCCGGTGGCGAGCCCTTCGCCGGCCGCTTCCACGCCGATCAGGCGCACGCCTTCGAAGTCGATGTACGGGTAGAAGATCCCCATGGCGTTCGACCCGCCGCCCACGCAGGCGATCACGGCATCGGGCTGCCGGCCGGCCAGCTCGGGCATCTGCTGCTTGCATTCCTCGCCGATCACCGACTGGAAGTCGCGCACCATCATCGGGTACGGGTGCGGGCCCGCCACGGTGCCGATGATGTAGAACGTGTTGTCGACGTTCGTGACCCAGTCGCGCATCGCTTCGTTCAGCGCGTCCTTCAGCGTCCTGGAGCCCGACTCCACCGGCACGACGCTCGCGCCGAGCAGTTTCATGCGGTAGACGTTCTGCGCCTGGCGCTTGATGTCTTCCGAGCCCATGTACACCACGCACTGCATGCCGTAGCGCGCGGCCACGGTCGCCGTCGCGACGCCGTGCATGCCGGCGCCGGTCTCCGCGATGACGCGCGGCTTGCCCATGCGCCGCGCCAGCAGCGCCTGGCCGATGGTGTTGTTGATCTTGTGCGCGCCGGTGTGGTTGAGGTCCTCGCGCTTGAGGTAGATCTGCGCGCCGCCGAGCATCTGCGACCAGCGCTTGGCGTGATACACGGGGCTCGGGCGCCCCACGTAGTGCTTCAGGTCGTAGCGGAATTCCGCCTCGAACGCGGGATCGCGACGCGCTTGCGCATACGCGGCGAGCAGCAGCTCGAGCGCGTGCGTCAGCGTCTCCGCGACGAACACCCCGCCATAGGGGCCGAAGTGCCCGCGCGCGTCGGGCAAGTCATGCATGCGCATTCCGGACCTCCGCGATGAACGCGGCGATCTTCGCCGCGTCCTTGATCCCCTTGGCCGACTCGACGCCCGTGGACACGTCCACCGCCCAGGGCTTCACGCGCCACACGGCCTCGCCCACGTTGTCCTTCGTCAACCCTCCCGAGAGCACCAGCGGCCGCTCGAGCGAACCCGGCACCAGCGTCCAGTCGAAGGTCGCGCCGACGCCGCCGTACTCTTGCACGTGCGCGTCGAGCAGCCACCCGCTCGCCGCCCCGTAGGGCCGCAGGTATTCTAGCAAATCAACGCCTTGCGCCACCCGGCAGGTCTTGAGATAGGGCAGCCCGAACTGCGCGCAGTACGCGGGCGGCTCGTCGCCATGGAACTGCAGCATCCCCGGATGGACGCGGCCGATCACCTGCGCGACTTGCGCGGCGTCCGCATTGACGAACAGCGCCACCGTCTGCACGAAAGGCGGCACCGCGTCGCGGATCTCGCGCGCCCGCTCCACGCTCAGAAAGCGCGGGCTCGGCGGATAGAACACCAGGCCGATCGCGTCCGCGCCCAGCGCGGCGGCGGCGCGCGCATCCTGCGCGCGCGTGATGCCGCAGATCTTGACGCGCGTTCTCATGGCAGCGCCGGTACGCAGCTGGCGCCGTGCGCGGCCGCCGGCACGCCCCAGTGCGGCGCGTACTCGACGCTTTCCAGGTACAGCCCCTCCGCGGCGAACGTCGGCGCGCCGCGCGCGCGATCGCGCGACGCGAGCACCTCGCCCGCCCAGGCGGGCGGATGCTTGCCGCGGCCGACGTAGACCAGCAGCCCGACGAGATTGCGCACCATGTGGTGCAGGAATGCATTGGCGCGCACGACGAAGTCGATGCGCTCGCCCTGCGCGCCGATGTCCAGCGCGTGCAGCGTACGCCGCGGCGACTGCGCCTGGCACTCGGCGGAGCGGAACGCGCTGAAGTCGTGCTCGCCGACCAGCAGCCGCGCCGCGGCCCGCATCGCGTCCACGTCGAGCGGGGCGTGGCACCAGCCCGCGTAGCGCGCGGCGAGCGCAGGCCGCGCGGCGCGATTCAGCAGCACGTAGCGATAGCTGCGCGCGTGCGCCGAGTAGCGCGCATGGAACGCGCCGGGCATCTCCGCGGCCCACGACACGGCGACGGACTCCGGCAGCAGCGCATTCGTGCCGCGCATCCACGCGCTCAGCGGGCGGACGGCAGCGGTGTCGAAATGCACCACCTGCATGCGCGCG
>JAOUIL010000126.1 GCA_029883975.1 Betaproteobacteria bacterium | reverse complement strand
TGCCTCACCATTGGCGCCGCGGCCGCCGCGGAAGTCGACCCCAGACTTCATACGCGTTCTGCCTTCGCTGAGTGGCGCGCGCTCAAGGCACAGCTCGATCCGGGGCGAATGCTACATGCCCCGCGTGCGTCACTGCCGAATGCATTGCGCCACGGACGCGCCGGGCGGCGCGGGCCGCGCTCGCCTGTCGCCACGCTTGCTCTACGACGGCAATTCGAGCCACGCCCGCGCCAGGGCCGCTTCGCCGGTCACGAAGTATTCGATGGGAAACGGCCGCCAGCCCTTGCCCACGAAGACCAGCACGTCGTCCTTGAGCCACGCGGCGCCGACGATGGCCATCTTCTCGATCGCCGCATCGTTGTGCTCCTGGAACGAGAAGTCGTTCCACTGGCCGCCGCGCTCCCAGCCCAGGAAGTCGTCGACAAGCACGAGCATGCGCGCCTTTCCTCTGCTGCGAATGATCGCGGCCACGCGCTGCTGCACGTCAGCCAGCTCGGACTCGGTCAGCCGTCCGGCGACCTGCAGCGTCAAGATTCCGTCTTGCGTGTCGATGATCTCGGCGCTCATTCGGGATGGCCCCCCTGCTGGATCTGCCCGTCGCCTAGGGTACTCGATCCGGGTCCACGGCTCAATGCTTGGCGGAGGACGAAGCGGATGGCAAGCGGGCGCAGCCAACAGCTTCGGCAGCCGAGCTTGCCGCTGCACCGGTCTGAAAGCGCGGGCGGCGCTGGCTACTTCCGCACGCGCCGACTTGTTGATCCGCTTGTGGGCACGCGTAGCGGGGGGCGGCGGCGTTCCATGCCCAATTCGAGAACTCGCCGCTGGAAATGGTACGAGCAGACCCGAGCCACCGCTTTGGGTCAATCACGGTGTATCGCCGGACCGCGCCGTCCCCACGATCCGTGGCCGTCAAAGCCTACTATCGAGTCGGCATCAACGAACTTGAATCAAGCGGCACACCGAATCGGCCCATGCTCGAGGAGCTCTTGATCCGTTCGGGTGGTGGCTGAACGCTGCGCAGATGTCTGGCCGCAGGCTTGACGAGTTGCAGCTTGGTACGCACAGGCGCCTGCTTCGTCGCTGCCTGCTTGAGGTCGGCGCTGGCCGCCTCGTCGGGGTTCAGCGCCGGGCGGTAGCTGGGCAGGTAGAAGACCTCGATCTCGTGCTCGTGCTCGGCCATCCAGGCCTTGACTGGCTTGCTGTGGTGCACCAGCAGCTGGTCCAGGATCAGGTAGATCCTGCGCCCCGCGGGACGGATGAGCCCGCGCAGGAAGTCGATCAGGACGGTGGAGTTCAGCGCGCCGTCGAAGGTCTTCCGGCGCATCTGGCCCTTGTTGGCGACGGTGGAGATGACCGACAGGACACGGCGCTTGATGTTCATGCGCACGACCTTCTGCGGCCTGAAGCCCCAGCGCTTCAGATACGGGCCCATCGTGCGCGCCGCGAATCGCACACCAAGGCGCTGTTGGGTGAGTTGAGCCACTGCCGCACGTGTCCGCTACGCGTCGGGCATCTTCGACTGGTCCGGCGTCCGGTCAGTGATGAGTCTGCGCACCTGGGCCCCCTGCGCCGCGTCGAGCCGACGCCCGCCGCCCGCTGCGCGGCTTCCGGGCGCGGCCCTCAACGCCTTGGCGCCTGCCGCAGCGTGGCGCGTGCAGATGTCGTACATACCCGTACGGCTCAGACCCGTCAGCGCCGCGATCTCGTTGTACGGGTGGCCCGCCTTGCGCAGGCGAACCATCGGCACTCGCCCCTCGTGCCGTGCTTCGGGCGACAGCGATCTCATGTCGGTTGCTTGCATCGCCGGCACGTGATGGTCCAGGCGCGAGATTGCGGCATCAGTGTTGCCGGATCAAGTAGATTCCGGCCCGCCTGAACATCCGATAACATCACGTGCGAACACGCTGAAGAAGGAAGACAAGATGGTCAGAACCATTGCCGGCGGAGGGGCAGCATTGCTCTGTGCGCTCTTGCGGCGTGCTCATCCGCGAAGACGGAAGTAATGCCGCCGACAGTGAGTGTTTCGATCGGCCAGCAACTGATCGACCTGAAGAATGCCAAGGACGGCGGCGCGCTCACGCAGAAGGAATACGAGCAGCAGGTGCGAAAGCTGATCGACAGCGTCCAATAGAGCGGGGGAATCGACATGACGCGTGGATGGACCGTTCTTGCCTTGGCTGTGGCTGCCTGCGTCGTGACGACCGGGTGTATCAGTCGCTCGCGCTCGGACGTGACCGTCACTGGGACGACCACCGTATCGAAGGGTAAAGAGCTCGCCGACCTTCAACGTGCGCTAGAGGCGGGCGCCATCAGTCCGGCAGATTACGAAACTGTGCGCGCGAAGATCCTGAAGCGGGCCAACTAGGGAAAGTCTGCATAGCCCCCGGGCAACTCAACCCTCCTGCCGGAGGCGTTGAGGAACGGCGACGATGCCAATCAGGTGCGCCGCACGGCCCGAGCCGGACCTACTCAGCGAGCAGGAACAGTTCGATCTGCTGCGCCATGAGCTCGAAAAAGGGATTGTGGCGCAGGCGGATCAGGTTCGCAGGCGACGCCGCAAGCACGCCGCGCTCGCCGCGTGCGTCGACCGCGCCCAGGTAGATGCGTTCACGGCCTGATGGATGGCGGCTGCCATAGACGGGATCGTCAGGCGCAAACGGCAATGCGACGTGGGACAGCGAGAAGACCCCGTTCGGCCAGGCCAGATCCATGTCCTGCTCTGCGACTTCGCCGCTGGCCGCCCGGCGATGGACAGCGGCGAGCCGCTCGGTCTGCTCGTTGACGTTGGCGACGATCGTCAGGTCGAACGGCAGCGGCGGCCCGGAGAGCAGTTGCTGCCTGACGTCCGCGACGCCAGGCAAGTACATCGCCGCCGCATCCGCATGCCGGTTGACGTCGAAAAGCACGAGTTCGTGCCTGCCCGGAGCGACCGAGCGAAAGTACGCCGCGATCAGCGCCGACGTTGACACGGTGGCGTCGGCCACCGACTGGAAAGCGAGGATTCGCGGAAAGTCCGCCGGCGCGCCGGATCCGACTGCCGGGTCGAGCCTCTCGGCAATCGACCGCGTGATCGCGTGCATCTGCTCGCCGGCGTTGGCAGTGAACGAGTTGTACTTGTACGGGTCGTACTCGGGCACGATCTCGGTCCAGGCGAGCTTGCCGACGCCAAGCAACTGTCCCGCGCGCTTCTGCCAGACGGCCAGCCCGGCAGCCGGCGAGACGCCGATCGCAGGCGACAGCAGCACCATGCGCGTCACCGCGGGCAGGTCTTCCCCCTGCGCACGCGACAGTGCGTACTCGACGGCGAGCGCGGCGCCCATCGAATAGCCGACGATGTGCAGAGGCTTGCCGCCGCCCGACCGCCGGGCGAGGTCGCGCGCCGCGAGTCGCATGGCGGCCGCAAAATCCTGCCAGTGCACGTCGCGCAGGCCGGCCGGCGCCGTCCCATGGCCGGGCAGGCGCAGTCCAACGACGTGAAATCCGCGCGCATTCAGCCGCTCGCCAAGCGCTCGCATCGAGTAAGGGGAATCGGAAAGACCGTGCAGCAGCAGCACTGCACCGCGCGCGTCGGTTGCTGTCAGCTCGAACGTGCGGTTCCCGTCCACCGGCTGTGCGGACGGATCGGCGATGCTTCCGCGAGCGAAGCGATTCAATGCGCGCTGCTCTTCACGGCTGACGCGGTCGTAGACCTCGGCATCGAGTTCGGCGAAGAGCCGCTCCTCGAGCGCGCGATAGTCGTCGAGATTGCGCACGCGAGCAGCGTCGTGGGCACGGAATTCGGAGTCGAGAACCGCGGTGTGCCACACGGACAGTTCCGGCATCTCGTCCAGGCGCAGCTTGAACCCGAGCACCAGCACGACCACGCCGCCGAGCAGGCTGTAGCCGATGAAGGTGCCGAAGTGCCGGAAGAGGAGGCGGATCATGGCGCGAGCGCCGTCGTGGTCGACCGATGATGGCGCGCATCGGTGCTCGCACGCAAGCCCGCGGGTCCCGATGCGGGCGTCTGGTGTGCGAACATCCGGACCGATGATGAACAATCCGCGCCCGCCAGGCGATCCGTGCTGACACCATGTCCGAACTGATCGAACGCGCCAGGGACTTCGCGACGCGCGCGCACCAGCGCATCGACCAGCGCCGCAAGTACAGTGAACAGCCCTACGACGTCCACCTGGAGGCCGTGGCGCGCTTGGTCGCCTCGACAACCGATGACGAGGAGATGATCGCCGCCGCCTGGCTGCACGACGTGGCGGAGGACACGCCCGCCACGCTGGAAGACGTGCAGAGGGAGTTCGGTGCCTCGGTCGCGCTGCTGGTCCAGGACCTGACCGATGTCAGCCGTCCGAGCGACGGCAATCGCGCGGCGCGCAAGGAAGTCGACCGCCGCCACCTGGCGCTCGCGTCGCCGCGCGCCAAGACGATCAAGCTGGCCGACCTGATCGACAACTGCGAAGACATCACGCGCAACGATCCGCGCTTCGCCCGCGTCTTTCTCCAGGAGATGGACGCCCTGCTCGGAGTGCTCGGCGAGGGCGACGCCGGACTGCTGCGGCGTGCGCGCGATCTGCATCAGACCTGCCAGACGAAGCTGCGCGAGCCGCCGCCGGCCGCGACTGCACAGCCGTCCGTCGGGTTGGCGGCGGTGCTGCCTCATCTGGCCAGCCCGCACATCGTGCGCATGTTTCGCGAGAAGTTCGCGGCGGGTGACATGTTCGATCCTTTGCTTTCCTTCGATGCCGACCGGCCCGTGAGCGCGATCGCCCGGATCATGGCATCGAGGCTGCCCGGCGTCGCCGGCATCCGCGTCGACGGCACCGTGCAGGGCTACGTGCATCTGTCGGACGCCTCGGACGTCGGCGACGGCCCGGCAGGATTGCGCATGCAGCCCATTTCGACCAACCAGGTCGTGGACGCCGACGCGCCACTGATCGACGTCGTCGACGTCCTGACCCGTCACGATCACTGCTTCGTGTCGACCTTCGGCGCCGTCATCGGCGTGATCGAGCGCGATGCGGTCAACAAGCCCGTGGTTCGCATGTGGCTGTTCGGCGCCATCACCCTGTACGAGATGGGCCTGGTGCCGCTCATCGAGCGCATCTTCCCGGACGACGCCTGGCACGGCGCGCTTGCGCCCGGTCGCCTGGACAAGGCAATGCAGCTGCAGAGCGAGCGCGAACGGCGTGGCCGCCCCTGCCCGTTGATCGAGTGCCTGCAGTTTTCCGACAAGGCTCAGATCATGCTCGAGCATCCGCCCACGATGGAGAGACTGGGCTTCCCGTCGAAGAAGGCCGGCAAGCGCCTGATCCGCGAACTGGAGTCGCTGCGCAACCACCTCGTCCACTCGCAGGACATCGTTTCGCACGACTGGCCGCAGATCATCCGCATCGCGCACCGTCTGACCGAGCTGGGCGTGTACTGATCCGCACGTCGGGCGCTGCGCGTCCTGGAGACCGCGCGTCGCTGCCGCTGCGCGGCCCGGCGGTGCGGTGCGACGACTGCCTCTGCTCGTCCGCCGGCCGCGTGGTCAGCGCGGTCGC
>JAOUIL010000053.1 GCA_029883975.1 Betaproteobacteria bacterium | reverse complement strand
TTGATGTGCCACTCCAGCAGCGGCACGCCGAGCGCCTTGGCCACTTGCACCGCGAGCATCGTCTTGCCGGTGCCGGGCTCGCCTTTCACCAGCAGCGGGCGCTGCAGCGCAATAGCGGCGTTGACCGCCAGCGTCAGATCCTCGGTGGAAACGTACTCTGATGACCCGATAAAGCGCATGAAGCGGAACTCCTTGCCCCGAAAAGTGAAATTATATCTTCGACGGCTGCAGCAGCCGCCGCGCCCCACTAGAATTCCCCGATGAAGATCCGCGCGGGCATGCAGTGGGTTCTGCCGCCGGGGTACGGCATTTGCCGGCGGCTCAGCCTGCCGGTGAACCTCGCGGTGATCGCCTTGCTGCTGGCGCTCGGCCAGGCGGGCGCCTATCTGCCCGGCGGCGCGGCCTGGGGGTTGGCGCTCTTCGCGGCGGGGCTCTACCTGCTGGTCGCGCTGGTGTTCGGGCTGCGCTTCATCCTGCGGCGCATCGGCGGCGCGGCCGAGCGCATCGCCAGCGGCGATCTATCCATGCGGCTGGGCAGGCGCTCGGGCGGCAACGCGGAGACGGATGCCATCTGGGCAGAGATTGCGCGCATGGCCGGCAACCTCTCGAGCCTGGTCGGCGAAGTGCGCGACGGGGCCGAGTCGATCCGCGGCGGCTCGCGCGAGATCGCCGAGGGCGTCGCGCACCTGTCGCAACGCACCGACCGGCAGGCTTCGACGCGAGCTCGAAGCGCGTCACGGAGATCATCGGCGTGATCGACGGCATCGCCTTCCAGACCAATATCCTGGCGCTCAACACCGCGGTCGAGGCGGCGCGCGCGGGCGAGCAGGGGCGCGGCTTCACGGTCGTGGCCAGCGAGGTGCGCGCGGTGATCCAGGAGTCGGCCTCGGGGGTGAGCGACGGCGCGCGCCTGGTGCGCGAGACCGCCGGCACGCTGCAGCAGGCGGTGGCCGGCGCGGCCCAGGTGCGCGAGGTGATCGAAGGCATCGCGGGCGCCTCCGCCCAGCAGCGCACGGGCGTCGATGAGATCAAGCGGGCGCTCGAGCAGCTCGACGGCATGACCCAGCAGAATGCGGCGCTGGTGGAGCAATCCTCGGCGGCGGCGCTCTCGTTTAGCGAGGCGGCCGAGCGGCTCGCCCACGCGGTCGACTCGTTCAAGGTGGACCGCGCCGAGGCGCGCGAGCAGGCGATCGCGCTCGTACGGCGCGGCATCGAGCGCCTGCATGCCGCGGGGCCGGCGCGCGCCTTTGCCGAGTTCTGCGACCCTGCCGGCGGCTTCGTGCAGGGCGAGCTCTATCTGGTCGTGCTCGACATGAACTGCATCGTGCGGGCGCACGGCGGCAACCCGGCGATCGTCGGCAACGACGATTCCGCGCTCGCCGATGCGGACGGCAAGCGCTTCTCCGCCGAGTTCCTGAACGTTGCGCGCACGCGCGGACAGGGCTGGGTCGACTACCGCTTTCTCAACCCGAAGCGGGGCGTCGTCGAGCCGAAATCGAGCTACGTCGAGCGCGCGGGCGACTTCGTCGTCGCCTGCGGCATCTATCGCCGGGAGGACGCGCCGGCGGCCGCCTTGCCGCGCGCGCGTATTGAGGCGCTCGCGCGCTTCCGCTAGAATCCGCCGCTGCCCAACTGCTCGCGCGAGTCCCTGCCGCATGTTCCTTCGTTCCCGTTACTTTGCCGCTGCCGCCTGCGCCCTCCTGGCCTGCGCGTCGCCCGCGGCCCTGGCGCAGGGCGCCAAGGCCGGCGACGCTTCGATCCGGGGCCAGCTTTCGCTGTGCGCAGGCTGCCACGGCATTCCCGGCTACAAGACGGCCTATCCGGTCGTGTACCACGTGCCCAAGATCGGCGGGCAGAGCCCCACCTACATCGCCAACGCGCTGAAGGCGTATCGCAGCGGCGACCGCCAGCATCCGTCCATGCGCGGCATCGCCGCCAGCCTGAGCGACGCGCAGATCGAGCAGATCGCCGCCTACTACGGAGGCGGAAAATGAAGCGCCTCGTTCTGGCAGCCGCCGCGCTCGCGCTCTGCGGCGCGGCCCAGGCCGCGGGCAACGCGCAGGCCGGCAAGCAGAAGGCCGCGCAGGTCTGCGCGGCCTGCCACGGCCCGGCGGGCGACAAGCCGACCGCGCCCGAGAACCCGATCCTCGCCGGACAGCACGCCGATTACCTGGCGCGGGCGCTGCAAGACTACAAGTCCGGCAAGCGCGCCAATCCGGTCATGAAGGGCTTCGCCGCGACGCTGTCCAGGCAGGACATCGACGATCTCGCGGCCTGGTTCGCCAGCCAGCCCTCGGGCCTGCACGCGCAGCGCTAGCGGTCCGCCGCGCGCCACTCGTCGCCCATGTTGTCGTCGGTGATGGGCGCGGCGCGCGCGATGCCCGCGCGCAGGCTCGCTTCCGGCTCGATCTGCTGCAGCGTGCGCGTGAGCAACGCACGCTCGCCTTGGACGCCGCCCTCGAGCACCGGCCGCCCGTCGACGCGGGCCTGGCGCAGCGCGCGCAGCCAGGCCGTCGCATCGAAGGCGAGCGGCGCATCGCTTGCCGCGATGCAGTTGTTCACGCGCAGCACGTGGGCGAACGCGTCGGCCGCGGTGCGCGCGGCGCGTTTCGAGCCCGTGGCGTTGAAGTAGTACACGCCGCCGGCGCGCAGGCGCGAGCGCGCCAGGTCCGCGAACTGCGCCGACAGCAGGTTGCTGGCATGCGCGCGCCAGTGCATCGTGCCGTTGACGACGATGGCGTCGAAGCGCCGCTCCGGATGGCGCACCAGCCAGCGCCGGCCGTCGTCGATCACGATGCGCACGCGCGGGTCGCGCAGCAGCCCGGCGACCTCCGGGTGGCGCGGCAGCAGCTCGAGGTACCCCGGATTGATCTCCACCACGGTGAGCCGCTCCAACTGCGGCAGCGCGGCGACCGCCACCGCCCAGGAGCCCGAGGCGAGACCGATCATCAGCACCTCGCGCGGCGCCGGGTGTAGGCCGGCCAGCGCATAGGCACGCGAAACGCCGTTCGTGTCGCGCGCGAGCGACGTATTGAAGCTGCCGTCGTACACGCCGCCGCCGAACACCGTGCCGGTGGCGGTCACGGCGATGACGCCGCTCTTGTTCTCGACCAGCTGCGCGAAGCGCTGGCCGCGATAATCGCTGCCGTACTGCAGCTTCTCGTACAGGGATCCGTACAGCAAGGGCTGCAGGGCGTACAGGGTGCCGGCGCCGGCCGCACAGGCGGCGAGCGCCGCCGCGAGCTTTGCGCGCGGCACCGTGCGCGACGCAACCAGCGCCGCCGCGGCGCCGAGGCTCACGCAGGCGAGCGCCCAGGCGACGGTGCCGAGCGGCCAGCGATCCAGCATCACGAAGCCGGTGCCGAGGCTGCCGGCGACCGCGCCGAGGATGTTGGCCAGGTACACGTAGGAGATGCGGCTGCCGGAGCGCGCGTCCGGCGCAATGGTGGCGTGGCTCACCAGCGGGAACACGGCGCCGAGCAGCCCCGCGGCGAGGACGACGAACGGCAGCGTGAGCGCCCAGGCGTCCAGCAGCGTCACCTGCCAGGCGACCGCGGGCGGCACGAGGAAGGCGAGGGCGCTCGCCGCCAGCAGCCACGCGACCGCGCGCAGCGGCAAGTCGGCGTCACGGCACAGCGCGCGCGCGGCGTACGAGCCCAGCGCGATGCCCATCAGGTAGGCCGCCAGCAGAAGCGCGAAGGCGTCGGCCGCGCCCTGCGAGGCGTAGGAATAGACGCGATACCAGAGGATCTCGTGCGACAGCGCGATGAAGCCCGAGGCGAAGGCGAGCAGCCAGGCGAGGATCACGCGCTGGCCCCCCGCCCGCGGAACGCGGCCAGCACCCAGGCGGCCGCGGCGAAGTTGACCGTGGCGGCCAGCTGCAGCGCGCCGCCCTGGCCGAGCGCGCCGAAGGCGGCAAGCGCCGCGGCGGCGCAAGCTGCCGCCGAGCCCAGCGTATTGACGAAGTACAGCATGCCGAGGGAGCGCCCGACGCTGCCCGAGCGCGCGATGGCGAACGACGAGAGCAGCGGCAGCGTCGCGCCCATGCACAGCGTCGGCAGGAGGAGCAGCGCGAAGGCGGGCAGCCCGACCTCCATGCCCGCGGCGGCCGGGGTGAGCGACGCCACCCAGCGGAACACGGGCAGCGAAGCGAGCCCGCAGGCGCCGATCAGCAGCTCGGCGAGCGCGAAGGCGAGCGTCGGCGACACGCGCGGCGAGCGCGACAGGGCGCCGCCCGCCAGGCTGCCCAGCCCCAGGCCCAGCATGAACACGGTGACCACCACCGTCACGGACTCGGCGCTCGTGCCGTACAGCGTGAACAGCGCGCGCTGCCAGATCAGCTGGTAGAACAGCGCGGCGAAGCCCGACAGGAAGAAGATGCAGTACAGCTGCATCTCGCGTGCGCTGCTGCGTTCAGCGAGCGGCGGCGTCACCGGATTCCCACGCGCGCAGCAGCCGCCACAGCCAGTAGCTGCCCGCGGCGACGTTCAGCGCGCACCAGGCCGGCAGCAGCAGCGGCACGCCGGCGGCCGCGAGTGCCGGCCCGGGGCGCAGCAGCACCGCCCACACCACATACAGCACGATGCCGCCCGCGAGCGCGTGGCGCCGCGCGGGCGCGCGCCAGTTCACGCCCTCGATGCACAGGGCGAAGATCGCGGCCAGCACGGGAAGCGCGGCCACCAAGTCCACCAGATAGTGCTCGCCGAGCGCGAGGGTGGCCGCCGCGATCAGCCCGGCATAGACGCCGAAAGCAGCGCGCACCGGCAGCGACTGCCGCCAGCAGAGCAGCGCCGCCATCAGCGCCCACGCGAGGTGAAAGGACGGAAAGGCGTTGCGCGGCGCGAACTGGCCGGGTGCGGTGGCCAGCCACGTCGGCGCCTGGGCAAGGAGCGCATCGACCTGGTGCGGAAACGCCTTGGCGAGCGCATAGGCGGGACCGGTGACCGGCGTAATGGCGTACAGCAGGGCGGCGGCGAAGCCGCAGGCGATCAGTCCGCGGAACAGGCCGAACGGCAGCCGCTGCGGCGCGCGTGTTTCGAGCGCGAACACCGCGAACATGGCGACCGGCAGGGTCTCGTAGGCGATGGCGAGCAGCACGCGCAGCGCCGATCCGGGCGGCGCCGCCTGGTACGCCCAGACGCTCGGCGAGAAGCCCACGGCGGCGCGGTCCAGCAGCAGCGCCGTCCAGTCGAGCGCCGGCTCGGCCTGCGCCGAGGAGAAGTCGAGGAAGGTGCGCGTGACCACGCCGAACGCGATGAACACGCCCAGCCCGCCCAGCAGGTGGCCGGCGAGCCTCCGGTGCGGTCCGAGGAAGGCCGCTGCGGTGAAGAACAGCACGGCAAGCAGACCCGCGCCGGAGAGGAACGAGTAGGCGTACAGCCACCACGATGGCCGGCCGATGGCGATCTGGTAGACCGCGGCGAGCGCCACCCCCGCGCCGAGCACCGCCCAGCGCTGCTTCGCCGGCCAGGCCGGCATGACCGCGAGGGCGAGCGCCGCCACCTGGCATACGCTCGCCAGGCTCTCCAGCCACGCCACCGAGGGGAAAGCGGGCAGATCGAAACGCTCGCTCAGGGTGTGGTGCGGCGCCACCGGGGATACACCTCCGATCCACGGCGCGTAGAGAAGCGCGAGCGCCATGGCGAGCGCTGCCAGCGCCTCGCCGAAGCGGCGGTGCGCGGCGGCGGCCTCAGACACGGCGCTCCTTGCCCTTGAAGCCGCACAGGTCGCGGATCACGCACTGCGCGCAGCGCGGCTTGCGCGCCACGCACACGTAGCGCCCGTGCAGGATCAGCCAGTGGTGCGCATGGCGGCGGAACTCCGGCGGCGTGACCTGCAGGAGCTTGCGCTCCACGGCGAGCGGGTCCTTGCCCGGCGCGAGACCGGTGCGGTTCGCGACGCGAAAGATATGCGTGTCCACGGCGATGGTCGGCTCGCCGAAGGCCACGTTGAGCACGACGTTGGCGGTCTTGCGGCCCACGCCCGGCAGCGCCTCGAGCGCCTCCCGCTCGCGCGGCACCTCGCCGCCGTGGCGCTCCACGAGCAGGCGCGTGAGCGCCATCACGTTCTTCGCCTTGGTGCGATACAGGCCGATCGTGCGGATGAGCTCGGCAAGCTGCGCCTCGCCGAGCGCGAGCATCGCCTGCGGCGTGCCGGCCATCGGGAAGAGCTTCGCGGTCGCCAGGTTGACCGACTTGTCGGTGGCCTGCGCGGACAGCACCACGGCGACGAGCAGCTGGTAGGGCGTGCCGTACTGCAGCTCGCTCTGCGGCTCGGGATTCGCCGCGCGGAGGCGCCGGAACAGCTCAACGCGCTTTGCGGGGCTCATCGGCGCCGCGCCAGCGCGGCCGCGAGCACCGCGCGCCGGCGCGCCGGGTCGCTCGAGCGCACGGCCGCGCGCCGCGCCAGGCGGCGCTTGCGCGCCGCGGCGCGCTGCTTGGCGTCGCGCGCGTCGGCCGCGGACCACGCGGCGGGCGCCGGCACGACCTCGATGCAGTCCACGGGGCAGGGCGGCAGGCACAGGTCGCAGCCGATGCACAGCGGCGCGACCACGGTGTGCATCAGGCCGCGCGCGCCGACGATGGCGTCCACCGGGCAGGCGTCGAGGCAGCGCGCGCAGCCGATGCAGCGCGCCTCGTCGATGAGGGCCACGGTCGCGCGCTTCACCGGGGATGGAAAGGACGTCCGGTGTCGCGCGCGAGCTGCGCGTGCACGACCTTGCCGTCCTGGACCTGGTATCCAGTGGCGAGCGCCGGCGACTCCTTGCCGCTCGCCAGCTCGAGCAGCCAGGGCAGCGACGCCTGCTCGAGCGCGAGGGTCGCGGTGCGCGCGCAGGCCGCGGGCATGTTCGGCACGCAGTAGTGCACCACGCCCTCCTCGACGAACGTCGGTGCGCTGTGCTTGGTCGGGTGCGACGTCTCGGCGATGCCGCCCTGGTCGATGCCCACGTCGACGAGCGCCGAGCCGCGGCGCATGCCGCGCAGCATGGCGCGCGAGACGAGCTTGGGCGAGAGGCTCCCCGGCACGAGCACCGCGCCGATCACCAGGTCGGCGTCGGCGATCTCCGGCGCCGCGGTCGAAAAGCGCGCGCCGGGGTAGCGCTGCTGCAGCGCCGGCAGGCGCGCGCCGCTGCGCTCGTATACGGTCACTGCGGCGCCCATCCCATGAGCGACGGCGAGCGCATTCGAGCCCACCGTGCCCGCGCCGATGATCACGACCTTGCCGGGCGGGACGCCGTCCACGCCCGGCAGCAGCACGCCGCTGCCGCCCTGGTGCTTCTGCAGGCACCAAGCGCCGACCTGCACAGCGAGGCGCCCGGCGATCTTCGACATGGGCTTGAGGATCGGCAGGCTGCCGTCGGCCTCGCCCACGGTCTCGAAGGCGACGAAAGTGGCGCCCGAGGCGAGGGCCGCGTCGAGCAGCCGCGCGTCCGGCGCGAAATGCTGGAAGCAGAAGACGATCTGCCCGGGGCGCGGGCGCGCGTACTCCGCCGGCTGCAGCTCCTTCACTTTCACGATCGTCTCGGCGGCCCACGGATCGCCCGGGCGCGCGCCCGCGCGCACGTACGCCTCGTCCGCGAAGCCGCTTTCCGCGCCGGCGCCGGGCTGCAAGGTGACCGAGTGCCCGGCGCGCACGAGCGTGCCCACGCTTTCGGGCGTCAGGCCGACGCGGAACTCGCCGTCCTTGATCTCTTTCGGCAGGCCAATATGCATTCGGCGACGAGGGCGGGGCCCCGGTAAACGAGTCCAGTGTACAACTGCACGAGCGACGCGCCCGCGTCGAGCTTGTGCGCCGCGTCGGCGCCGCGCAGGATGCCGCCCACGCCGATCAGGTCGGCCTCGCCGCGCAGCGCGGCGGCGAAGGCGGCGAGCGTCGCAGTGGCGCGCGCGCGGATCGGCGCCCCCGAGAGCCCGCCCGCCTCCTCGGCGTGCGGCAGGCCCTGCACGCCTTCGCGCGCGGTCGAGGTATTGGTGGCGATCACGCCCTCGATGCGGTGGCGGCGCACGGCGTTGGCAACGGCCTGCACCTGCGCGGCGTCGAGCTCGGGCGCCACCTTGAGCGCGAGCGGCACGCGGCGCCCGTGGCGCTCGGCCAGGCGCTCGCGCTGCGCGGCCAGGCGCCCGAGCAGCGCGTCCAGGCTGTCGGCCGACTGCAGGTCGCGCAGGTTGCGGGTGTTGGGCGAGGACACGTTCACGGTCACGTAGCTGGCGCGCGCGTACACGCGCTCGAGGCAGGCCGCGTAGTCGTCCGCGGCGCGCTCGATCGGCGTGTCGGCGTTCTTGCCGATATTGATGCCGAGCACCCCGCGCCAGTGCGAGCGCCCGAGGTTGTCCATGAAGGCGTCGAGCCCCGCGCTGTTGAAGCCCATGCGGTTGATGAGTGCCTGCGCGGCCGGCAGGCGGAACAGCCGCGGGCGCGGGTTGCCCGGCTGCGGGCGCGGCGTGACCGTGCCGACCTCGAGAAAGCCGAAGCCCAGGCGCGCGAGCGCGTCCACGTGCTCGGCGTTCTTGTCCAGGCCCGCCGCCAGACCGACGGCATTGGGGAACTCCAGCCCCATGGCCCGCACCGGCGCGCCGGGAACGCGCGGCACGCGCAGCAGGCCGAGGCGCAGCGGCGCATCGGCCAGGCCCAGCGTCAGCTCGTGGGCGCGCTCCGGGTCGAGGGCGAAGAGCAGGGGGCGCGCCAGCGCATAGAGCATGCTCTAGAAGCGCATGCGCGAGAGCTCGGCGTCGCTCAGGCGCCGCCAGCCGCCGCCGCCGAATCCCTCGATCGGCAGGAAGCGCGACTTGTAGGCCATCTTCGGGCTCTCGCGGATCCAGTAGCCGAGGTAGAGGTAGGGCAGGCCGAGCGCGCGGCAGGCCTCGATCTGCCACAGCACGTTGTAGGTGCCGAAGCTGCCGCGCCGCTCGGGCTCGAAGAACGTGTAGACCGAGGACAGCCCGTCGGGCAGGTAGTCGACGATCGAGACCATCACCAGCTGCCCCTGGTCGCGGAACTCGACCAGCCGCGTATCGACGCGGCTCTGCAGCAGGAAGTGCGAGTACTGGTCGCGGCTGTCGTTGTCCATGCCGCCGCCGGAGTGGCGCCTGGACTGGTAGCGCAGGTAGAGCGCGTAATGCTCGAGCCGGAACTTGAGCGGCTGCGTCTGCGCGGCGAGCCCCGCGTGCTCCTTCCAGGCGCGCCGCTGCGAGCGGCTGGCGACGAACTCGGCCACCGGGATGCGCACCGGCACGCAGGCGCGGCAGCTGTCGCAATGCGGCCGGTAGGTGAAGATGCCGCTGCGGCGGAATCCGGACTTGACCAGGTCGCCGTACAAGTCGGTGTTGATGAGGTGCGAAGGCGTAGCGACCTGCGAGCGCGCCATGCGGTCGGGCAGGTAGCTGCACGGGTACGGCGCGGTCACGTAGAACTGCAGGACCGCATGCGGCAGGTCATTCAGCCGGGACATTTGTCTCCGTTGCGCGCGCCCATTTCCCTGAAGGCGCGTCGTAGTGTACCAACGCCCCCAATTCGCGCAAAAACGACCGCCGCGGGATTTCGCGCGCGCCGAGCCCGGCGAGCAGCGGCGTTCTCACCTGGCAGTCGATCAGCGGGCAGCCGCGCCGCTCGAGCTCGCGGGCGAGCGCGACCAGCGCCACCTTGGAGGCATCGGCGGCGCGCGAGAACATGGACTCGCCGAAGAACATGCGCCCCACGGCCACGCCGTACAGGCCGCCCACCAGCTCGCCATCCCGCCAGGTCTCGAAGGAATGCGCATGCCCGTCGCGGTGCAGCCGCGCGTAGGCGGCGCGCATTTCCTCGCCGAGCCAGGTGCCGGCGCCGTCCGCGCGCGGCCCGGCGCAGCCGTCGAGCACCGCGCCGAACGCGGTATCGACGCGCACCTCGTAGCCTTTGTTGCGCACGCTTTTCGCCAGGGACCGGCTCACCTTCAGCTCGGCCACGTACAGCACCATGCGCGGGTCGGGCGACCACCACAGGATCGGCTCGTCGCCCGAGTACCAGGGAAAGATGCCGCGGCGGTACGCGGCCAGCAGGCGCGCGCTCGACAGGTCGCCGCCGGCCGCGAGCAGGCCGTTCGGGTTCCTCAGGGCGCGCTCGACGGGCGGAAACGGGTCGGCCGGACCGAGCCAGGTCAGCACTTCACTTGCTGCTTGCAGTACTGCTCCAGCGCGGTGACCTGCACCGCGCCGGCGACCGCGCGGCGCGCCGCGCCGCCGTTCTCCAGCGCAAGGCGGAACGCGTACTTGTCGAAGAACGCCTCGAACATCTCGCCGCCAAGCGTGCCGACGGCGGTCAGCTCGTCGCTGGCCGCGTCGTGCTCGAGCAGGATGGCCGCGAGCGGCTGCGGCGCCGGCCCGGCGAGCACGCGGCCCCCCTGCGCCGGGTCGTACTGGCTGTGCTCGGAGCAGCAATGGATGACGTTGCCGAGCTTGTTGCGCGCGCTGGTCTCGGCGCGGAAGCTGATGAAGCTGATGTCGCGCGTCGGATAGGTGAGCTTGTGCGCGCAGATGGCCGAGTAGGCGACGATCGAGCGCTGCGCGCCCACGCCGCCGCGCCACTCGTAGGCGCGGTCGTCTACGGTCTTCAGCTGCGCCGCGGCCGCCGCCGGACGGCCGAGGTTGAGCAGAAAACAGGGCGTCGCCGCGTACGGGTGCTGGAAGATGAGATTCTGGTTCACCGGCACGCGGCTGGCGCGCAACGGCCGGCCGTCGGCGGCGACCAGCTTGGCGCGCGCATAGAAGTGCGGGCGGGCGTCGGCGGAGACCGCGCCCGCGCCGGCCGCGGCGCCGGCCAGCGCGCACCACTTGATGAAATCGCGGCGCTGCATGCGCCCCGATTCTAACGCTAGAGGTTGTAGCCCTTCTCGTTGTGCAGCACCGTGTCCAGGCCCTCGGTCTCCTCGTCGGCGCTGACGCGCAGCCCGACGACCGCGTCGGTGACCTTGAGCAGCACCCAGGTGAGGATGCCGCACCACGCGCCGGTGGCGAGCACGCCCACGAGTTGCGCGCCGACCTGGCCGCCGGCGCTCGTGCCCTCCGGGTAGCCCGCCCCACCGAACGCCGCGGAAACGAACACGCCGGTGAGCATCGTGCCGAGGATGCCGCCCACGCCGTGTACCGGGAAGACGTCGAGCGAGTCGTCGATCTTCAGCGAGCGCTTGATGTAATTGGTGGCGAAGAAGCACACCACCCCCGCCGCTGCGCCGATGGCAAGGGCGCCCATCGGGCCGACGAAGCCCGAAGCGGGCGTGATGGTGCCGAGGCCCGCCACCATGCCGGTGGCGATGCCGAGCACCGACGGCTTGCCGTAGCGCAGCCACTCGCAGACCAGCCAGGCGAGCGAGCCGGTCGCGGCGCCGATGTGCGTCACCAGCATCGCCATGCCGGCGACGCCGTCCGCCGCGAGGGCGCTGCCCGCGTTGAAGCCGAACCATCCCACCCACAGCATGCAGGCGCCCGTGACCACCATCGTCATGTTGTGCGGCGGCATGGCGGTGTCGGGAAAGCCGCGGCGCCGGCCGAGCACCAGCGCGCAGACGAGCGCCGCGAGGCCCGCGTTCAGGTGCACGACCAGCCCGCCCGCGAAGTCCATGACGCCCATCTTCTGCAGCCAGCCGCCGCCCCAGACCCAGTGCGCGATCGGGCAGTAGACGACGAGCAGCCACAGCAGGCTGAAGAGCAGCATGCCGCCGAAGCGCACGCGCTCGGCATACGCGCCGATGACCAGCGCGGGGGTGATGATGGCGAAGGTGAGCTGGAACATCGCGAACACGGTCTCGGGAATGGACCCGGAGATCGCCTTCGCGTCCACGCCGGCGAGGAAGGCCTTGCCGAAGCCGCCGTAGATGGCGTTCGCGCCGCCGCCGTCGCCGAAGGCGAGGCTGTAGCCTACGGCGACCCAGGCGAGGGTGACCGCGCAGGCGATGGAGAAGCACTGCATCAGCACCGACAGCACGTTCTTCGCGCGCACCAGCCCGGCGTAGAACAGGGCGAGGCCCGGCAGCGTCATGAACAGCACCAGCACGGTGGCGGTGATCATCCAGGCCGTGTTGGCGGGATCGAGCTTCGGCGGCTCGGCGGCACCGGCAAGGGGCGGGACGAGCAGGGACAGTGCAGCGGCCAAGACGCTGAGCGTGCGGATCTTCATACGAACCCCTCCCAAGGTTGGTGCGCATGCGCACCGCGAACAAGCATACCTTTTATTGGGGCGCGATGTCCTCGGCGTGGAAGCCGAAGCTGCCGCGCGCGCGGTCGGCGAACCAGTGGCGCAGCGTCAGGCCCACGGTGCGGAAGGCGATCTCCTTCCACGGCACCTTGTCCTCGTCCACCAGCGCCACCTCCAGGCTCTCCTCGCCGGGCTTGAACTCGAGGTCGAGCACGCGCGCGCGGTAGAACAGGTGCACCTGGTTGACGCGCGGCACCGAGATCATGCTGAAGGGCGCATCGAGAGCGATGCGCGCCCCCGCTTCCTCGAGCGTTTCGCGCAGCGCCGCCTGACCGGCGGTCTCGTCGTTCTCCATGAAGCCCGCCGGCAGCGTCCAGTAGCCGTAGCGCGGCTCGATCGCGCGCCGGCAGAGCAGCACCTTGCCTGAATGCTCGGCCACCGCGCCCACCACCAGCTTGGGATTCTGGTAGTGGATCTCGCCGCAGGCATCGCACACGTAGCGCGGCAGGCCGTCGCCCGGCGGCACGCGGTGCGCGAGCGGCGCCGCGCAGTTAGTGCAGAACTTCAGGGAGATCCCCCAGCGAAGCGAGCCGGCCGTCCGGCTGGAAGCCCAGCCGGTCCACGGGCGCGCCTGTGCGGTTGATCCAGTACACGCGGAAGCCGAAGGACTTCGCGCCGAGCGCGTCCCAGCAGTTCGACGACACGAAGCCGATCGCGTCCTTCGGCACGCCGAGCCGGTCCACGGCCAACTGGTAGACCTCGGGCGCCGGCTTGAACACCTTGACCGCATCGACGCTCAGCACGGCGTCGAACGCAAGGCCCGAATGCTTGACGAGCGGATCGAGCATGTCCGGCGAGCCGTTGGAGAGGATCGCCTTGCGGCCCCGCAGCGAAGCGAGCGCGTCCGGCACGTCCGCATAGGCCGCGAGCGCGAGGTACTGCTGCATCAGCGCGTCCTCCTGCTGCGACGCGAGCGGCAGCTTGAGCGCCTGGCACGCGTAGGCGAGCGCTTCGCGCGTCACCTGCGAGAAGGGCGCGTAGCGGCGCATCAGGCTGCGCTGCCAGGTGTACTCGAGCTGCTTCGTGCGCCAGAGTTGCGACAGGGCCGTGCCCCGGCCCGGCCAGAACTGGTCGCAGCGCTGGATGACCGAGTGCACGTCGTACAGCGTGCCGTAGGCGTCGAAGACGAGGGCCTGGGGGCTCATGGGCGAAGTATAGAATGCGCGCGATGCCCGAACGGTACGACGAGCTCTACGCGGCCTACCGCTGGCAGGTCCCGGAGCGCTACAACATCGCCCGCGCGTGCTGCGGGCAGTGGGCCGCGGACCGCAACCGCTTCGCCCTGTACTGGGAGGACGAGTCGGGCGCGAAGGCCGCCTACACGTTCTGGGACATCCAGCGCGAGGCGAACCGCCTGTCGAACGCGCTGGCCGGACTCGGCGTGCAGCGCGGCGACCGCGTGGCGATCCTGCTGCCGCAGCGCCCCGAGACGGCGATCGCCTACATCGCGATCTTCCAGATGGGAGCGATCGCGGTGCCGCTGTCGCACCTGTTCGGCCCCGACGCGCTCGAATACCGCATGGAGCACGCCGAGGTGAGCGTGGCCATCGCAGAGCCGGCCACGATCGCCAACCTGTGGGCAGTGAAGCCCAGGCTCACGCATCTGCGCCACGTCATCGGTGTGGGCGGCGCGCGCGAAGCCGGCGTGCACCCCTGGGAAGCGCTGCTCGCGAAAGCGAGCGCGCGTTTCTCGCCCGCAGACACGCGCGGCGAGGACCCGTCGCTCATCATCTATACGAGCGGCACCACCGGCCCGCCCAAGGGCGCTTTGAAGCCGCACCGCATCATGATCGGCAACGTGCCGGGCTTCACGCACTCGCACGACTTCTTCCCGCAGCCGGGGGACATGTTCTGGTCGCCCGCCGACTGGGCGTGGACCGGCGGCCTGATGGACGCGCTGCTGCCCGCTTGGCTGTTCGGCGTGCCGATCCTCGGCTACCGCGGCCGCTTCGACGCCGAGCGTGCCTACGATCTGCTGGAGCGCTACGGCGTGCGCAACTCGTTCCTCTTTCCCACGGCGCTCAAGCTCATGATGAAGGCGGTGCCCGAGCCGAAAGTCAAGTACGAGCTCAACCTGCGTTCGATCATGAGCGCGGGCGAGGCGGTGGGCGTCACGGTGATCGAGTGGGCGCGCGAGCAGCTCGGCGTCACCATCAACGAGATGTTCGGCCAGACCGAGATCAACTACGTGGTCGGCAACTGCCAGGCTGCCTGGCCGGTGAAGCCGGGCTCGATCGGCCGGCCGTATCCCGGCCACGTCGTGAAAGTGATCGACGGCGAAGGCAACGAGATGCCGCGCGGCGAGCTCGGCGAGGTGGCGGTGAACCGCTTCTTCCAGGGACAGAAGGACCCGGTGCACTTCCTCGAGTACTGGAAGAACCCGCAGGCGACTAAGGAAAAGTACGTCGGCGACTGGGGCTGCACCGGCGACCAGGCGCGCATGGACGAGGACGGCTACCTCTGGTACCAAGGCAGGTCGGACGACGTCATCAAGAGCTCGGGCTACCGCATCGGGCCCGCGGAGATCGAGAACTGCCTCGTCAAGCACCCGGCGGTGGCCAACGCGGCGGTGATCGGCAAGCCCGACGCGGCGCGCGGCGCGATCGTCAAGGCGTTCATCGTGCTGCAGCCGGGCGAGCAGCCCTCCAGGGCGCTGGAGGAGGACATCCAGCAGCACGTGCGCGGGCGGCTCGCGCCCTACGAGTATCCGAAGGAGATCGAGTTCATCGACGCGCTGCCGATGACCACCACCGGCAAGGTGCAGAGGAAGGAGCTGCGCAAGCGCGAAGAAGCCAAGGCGTGAGGCGCGTCCTGCTGGTCGGCGGCGGCCACGCGCACGCCTGGGTGATCCGCGAAGGCGTCGCGGGCGAGGTCACGCTCGTCACGCCGTACCCGCACCATACGTACTCCGGCATGCTGCCCGGCTACGTCGCCGGGCACTACGCGGCCGCGGAGATCCGCATCGACGTCGCGGCGCTTTGCGCGCGCGCGGGCGTCGAGCTGGTGCTGGGGCGCGTCGCCGTGCTGGATGCGGACAAGCGCATCGCGCGGCTGGAGAGCGGCGCGGAGATCGCGTACGACACGGCTTCGCTCGACGTCGGTGCCACGTCCAACGCGCCGGACGGCGCGCTGCCGGCCAAGCCGTTCGAGCCGTTCATGGCGCGCTGGGAGGAGGTGCGCGAAGGCCTGCGGTGCGTCGCGGTCGTCGGCAGCGGCGCGGCGGGCGTGGAGATGGCGATGGCCATCGCGCATCGCACGCGCGCGCGGGTAGTGCTCTACTCGGACCGGCCGATGTTCCGTGCCGGGCTGGCGACGCGCATCGCGCGCCAGCTCGGGCGCAACGGCGTGGAGCTGCGCAATGCAGCCTACGCGGGAGAGTCCGCCGACCTCGTCGTCTGGACTGCGGGCGCCCATGCGCTGCCGTGGCTGCGCGCGAGTGGTCTGGCGGTGGACGAGCGCGGCTTCGTGCTGGTGGATGACCGCTTGCGCAGCGTGTCGCATCCCGAGGTGCTCGCCGCGGGCGATTGCGCCACGCTGCGCAGCGCGCCGCACCCAAAGTCGGGCGTCTACGCAGTGCGCCATGCGCCGGTGCTCGCGGCGAACCTGCGCGGCGAAGCGCGCCGCTACGCGCCGCAGCGGCGCGCCCTCGCGCTGCTCTCGTGCGGCGCGCGCTACGCGATTGCGGACTGGGGCGGACTGAGCTGGGAAGGCGCCTGGGTCTGGCGCTGGAAGGACCGCATCGACCGCCGCTGGGTGGAGAGCTTCAGGCCGTAGGCCGGCTCGCCACCAGGATCTTGCCGTCGGCCTCCACGACCAGCTCGCCCTTCTGGTTGGTGCAGGCGCAGGCGAGCACGACGATGCCGCCCTTGTGCTTCGGTTTGTCGAGCTTGCCGGTCACCGTCCACGTGCTGGTCAGCGTGTCTCCCGGGCGCACCGGCGCCTTGAAGCGGCAGGCGTGCTCGACGTAGGCGATGGCCGTGCCGCTGAAATACATCCCGACCGGCGCCGCCACCAGCGCGCTGGTGAACGGCCCGTGCAGGATGCGCGTGCCGAACATCGACTTTTTCGAGAATTCCTCGTTCACGTGCAAGGGGTTGAAGTCGCCGAACATCCCCGAGCCGAGCACGAGGTGCGCCTCGGTCACCGTGACGCCGGTCGCGAAGCGCTCGCCCACCGCGACCTCTTCGTACCACTTTCCCTGGAACATGTCTTATTATCCCTTCTCCCTGGAGGAGGACACCCGATGAAAAAGCTCGTCGCAGGATTCGCCGTCGCTCTACTGCCCGTCGCCGCGCTCGCCCAGTTTCCGGACCGCCCGATCAAGCTGATCGTGCCCTGGGCCGCGGGCGGGGACACGGACAACATTTTCCGCCCGTTCGCGCCGCTGATGCAGAAGCACATCGGCCAGCCCGTGGTGATCGCCAACGTCGGCGGCGCCTCCGGCACCAAGGGCGCGAAGGAGGCAAAGGACTCGCCGCCCGACGGCTACACCATCTACGGCATGCACGACTACATCCACTCCACCTACTACACCGGCGTGTCGGACGTGAACTACACCGACTTCGAAACGGTGTGCCTGGTGTCCTCGACCCCGTCGGTGCTCACCGGCAGCCCGAAGACGCCCTG
The DNA here is from genome assembly GCA_029883975.1 of Betaproteobacteria bacterium. Lineage (GTDB taxonomy): Bacteria > Pseudomonadota > Gammaproteobacteria > Burkholderiales > SG8-39 > JAABQT01. The sequence continues at coordinate 5,890 of JAOUIL010000053.1, read as the reverse complement.
GAACGACTGGAAGTCGCTGCTCGCGGACGCCAAGGCGCGCCCGGGGCAGATCTCGGTGGGCGCGACGCTCGGCTCGACCAGCCATTTCTTCCCGGCGCTGATCGAGAAGGCGGCCGGCATCAAGTTCAAGTACGTGTCCTATGAGGGCCTCGCGCCGCGCATGAACGCGATCCTCGGCGGCCACATCGACCTCACCGACGCCAACCTGACGCAAAAGGGCAAGGTGGAGGCCGGGCAGCTGAAGTTCTTCGGCATCGCCACCGAAAAGCGCAATGCGGAAATGCCGAACGTGCCGACGCTGAAGGAGCTCGGCGTCGACGTGGTGTACGACGTGAACCGCGGGCTCATGGCGCCCAAGGGCACGCCCGAAGCCGTGCTGGCCAAGCTGGCAGCGGCGTGCGCGGCGACGGTGAAGGAGCCCGCGTTCGCCGAGTCCATGAAGAAGCAGGCTACCGACGTGCGCTACATGGACCGCAAGCAGTACGCGGCCTGGCTCAAGCAGAACGACGATCTGAACAGGAACCTGGCGAAGGAGCTGGGGCTCTCGAAGCGCTAGACCCTGATGGCACACGCGTAGCGTGCTGGGTCGCGACGGCTGGGCGGGGCTCGCGGTACTCACCGCGAGCCTCGTTCTTTTCGGGCTTACGCTGGGACTCGAGGGCAACCCGATGGTGCCGATCGGGCCCGGGTTCTATCCGCGCATCGTGCTCGGCGTGACCGCAGTGCTCGCGGCCGCGCTGGTCATCGCCGACTCGCTGGCCAGCAAGCGGCGGGCGCCGCCGCGGGGAGCGTCCGACTACGGGCTGGTGGCGTCGATGTTCGCGCTGTTCGGCCTGTATGCCGGCGCGCTCTCGTTCCTCGGCTTCCGCCTGTCCACGCTGCTCTACGTCGCGGCGGCCAACGCGCTGCTCGCGCCGCCGCGCAGCGCCAGGGGCTGGGCGCGTGTCGCGCTGGTGGCGCTGCTCACCACCGTGGTCGTGTACCTGGCCTTCGAGCGCTACCTGCTCGTGCTGCTGCCGCGCGGGCGCTGGACCGGTTTCTAGGCCATGTTCGAGCTGCTGGGCGCGGGGCTCGCCAACCTGATGCAGGTGAAGTATCTGGTGCCGCTCGCGCTGGGCACGCTCGCCGGCATCGTGGGCGGCGCGCTGCCGGGCGTCACCATCACCATGACCATCATCGTGGTGCTGCCCTTCACCTTCGGCCTCGATCCGCTGCAGGGCCTCGCCGCGATGACCGGCGTCTATGTCGGCGGCTCCGCAGGCGGCCTGGTGACCGCGGTGCTGCTCGGCATACCCGGCACGCCGTCGGCGATCGCCACGACCTTCGACGGCCACCCGATGGCGCGCAACGGCGAGCCGGGGCGCGCGGTCTGGCTCGGCATCTGGGCCTCGGTGTTCGGCGGGATGCTGGGCGGGGTGTTCCTCATCGGCGCCACCGGGCCGCTTGCCGCGTTCGCGCTGCAGTTCGGGCCCTGGGAGTTCTTCTCGCTGTTCGTGCTCGCGCTGTCCATGGTCGCCGGCCTGGTGGAGAGCTCGGTGCTGAAAGGCCTGCTGTCCGGCGCGCTCGGGCTGGTGGTCACGATCCTGGGCAGCGACCCGGTGATGGGGCGCGAGCGCCTCACGCTCGGCGTGCCCTTTCTCGAGGGGGGCGTGCCTTTCCTGCCGGTGCTGATCGGCGTGTTCGCTTTCGCGCAGATCATGTCGGAAGTGGAGCGCGCGGGCGGCGTCGAGCGCGCGGCGCAGGGCGCGCAGCGCGCGCTCAGCCTCGCGGCGTCGCACGTGAAGGTGCTGTGGGAGATCGTCTCGCGGCCGTTCCTCGTGCTGTGGGCGTCCTTCATCGGCGTGCTGATCGGCGTGCTGCCGGCGATCGGCGGCAGCGCCGCCAACATGATGGCCTACGACCAGGCGAAGAAATTTTCCCGGCGCCCGGAAAAGTTCGGCACCGGCATCCCCGAGGGCGTGATCGCCTCCGAGGCGGCCAACAACGCCAATGTCGGCGGGTCGCTCGTGACCATCATGGCCTTCGGCATCCCGGGGGACGCGGTCACCGCGGTGATGCTGGGGGCGCTCACCATCCACGGCATCCAGTCGGGGCCGCTGTTCATCCTGCAGAACGCGCAGCTCGCCTACGGCATCTTCGCCGCCTACCTGATCGCGCACCTGCTGATGGTGGTGATCCTCGCGGTAGGCGCGCGCTGGATGCTGCGCGTCGTGACCGTGCCGAAGGCCGCCCTGTTCCCGGCGGTGCTGGTGCTGTGCACGGTCGGCGCCTACGCGCTCAACAACACCATGGCCAACGTCTACATCCTGCTGACCTTCGGGCTGCTGGGCTACGCCATGGTCAAGACCGGCTTCCCGCTGGCGCCCTTCATCCTCGGCGTGATCCTCGGCGACCAGATCGAGATCAACCTGATCCGGGCCATCATGACCGACGCGGATCCCTGGCTGTTCCTCACGCGGCCGATCTCGGGGCTGCTGATCGCCGCCTCGGTCGCCTCGGTGGTGTTCGCGCTGTGGCAGCACCGGCGCCAGCAGCGGCGCCTGGCCCAGCGTGCCGATGGGGATGCGGATTTCTGATTGGCAAAAGCTATACTTGGCGCCCCAGACACGAATCGAACGTGCGACCTGCCCCTTAGGAGGGGGCTGCTCTATCCACTGAGCTACCGGGGCGCGCGACGCGATTTTACCCTCTTGAGAAACCTGCTCACCGCCGCGCTGTTGCTGTGCGCCTGCGCCGCGCGCGCCCAGGCCTGGGCCTGGGACGACGGCAGCGTGCCGTTCGTCGTCACGCCGGACGAGATCGTCGAGCGCATGATGCGCATGGCCGAGGTGAAGCCGGGCGACACGCTCGTCGACCTCGGCGCGGGCGACGGGCGCATCGTCATCGCGGCCGCCAAGCGCGGCGCACAGGGCCTGGGCGTCGACCTCGATCCGGAGCTCGTCAAGCTCGCCACGGAGAACGCGCGGCAGGCGGGTGTGGCGGCGAACGCGCGCTTCGAGGTGCGCGACCTGTTCGACACCGACCTGTCCAAGGCGAGCGTGGTCGCCTTCTACCTGCTGCCCGAGTTCAACGCCAAGCTGCTGCCGCGCCTGCTCGCGCTCAAGCCCGGCACGCGCATCGTCTCGCATGACGGCGGCATCGGCGACTGGCCTCCGGACGAGCGCCTGGAGATGCGCGTGCCGGAGAAGGCAGTCGGCGTCGGCGGCCTGTCGCGCGTCGAGCTGTGGATCGTGCCGGCGCGTGCCGAGGGCCAGTGGCTGGCCGAGGTTCCGCAGCACGGCGGGCGCTGGACGTTCCGCATCGCGCAGCGCTTCCAGGAGCTCGAGACCGAGGTGCGCGCCGAGGGCCGCGACCTGCTGGTGCACGCGTCGCGGCTGCGCGGCAGCGAGATCAAGCTCGCCGTGACCGGCATCGTCGGCACGCGCGCCTGGAACCACCTGTTCGAAGGGCAGATCGAGGAGGGCCGCATCGTCGGCCACCTGCGCGTTTCCGACGGCAACAAGACGAGGACCTATCCGTGGACGGCAACAAGAGCTCCGTAGTCCCCGCGCCGCAGCCGCTGCTGACCGTGCCCGACGGCGTGCTGCTGATCGTCGGAATGGTGGTCGGCGCCGGCATCTTCAAGGCGCCCTCGATCGTCGCGGGCAACGTCGGTAGCGGATGGGAGTTCGCGCTGCTGTGGATCGCGGGCGGCATCGCATCGCTGTGCGGCGCGCTGGTGTACGCGGAGCTCTCGGGCCGTTTTCCCGAGACGGGCGGCGAGTACCGGTTCCTCGAGCGCGCCTACGGCGGCGGGGCGTCGTTCGTTTTCGCCTGGGCGCGCATGACCGTGGTGCAGACCGGCGCCATCGCGGCGGTGTCGTTCGTCTTCGGCGACTACGCGCAGCAGATCCTGCCGCTCGGCGCGCGCGGCGGCGCGATCTACGCGGCGCTCGCGGTGGCGGCGCTCACCGCGGTGAACCTGGTCGGCACGCCGCACAGCAAGGGCCTGCAGAAGGTGCTGAGCGCGACGCTGTTCATCGCGCTTGCCGCAGTCGCGCTGGCCGGCATCCTCGGGCCGGGCGCGCCCGCGGCGGCGGCCTCGGCCAGGCCGGCCGGCGCCGATCTCGGGCTGGCGATGATCTTCGTGCTGCTTACCTACGGCGGCTGGAACGAGGCCGCCTACATCGCGGGCGAGGTGCACGAGCCGCGGCGCAACATGGTGCGCATTCTGGTGGGCGGCATCCTCGCGGTTACCGCACTGTATCTCGTGGTGAACCTGGGCTATTACAGCGCGCTCGGGCTGCAGGGCATGCGCGACTCCAAGGCAGTGGCGGCGGACGTGGTGCGCCAGGTCGCCGGCGGCGGCGGCGCGGTGCTGATCGCGCTGCTGGTGTGCGTGTCCTCGCTGACCACCATGAACGCCGCCATCATCACCGGCGCGCGTACCAACTACGCCTTCGGCCGCGACGTGCCGATGCTCGGCTTTCTCGGCAGCTGGCGCGCGGCCGGCAGCACGCCGGCCAACGCGCTGCTCCTGCAGGGCGCGCTGACGCTGGTGCTGGTGTTCGCTGGCTCCTTCACGCCGGACGGCTTCTCCTCGATGGTCGCGTACACGACGCCGGTGTTCTGGACGTTCTTCTTGCTGTGCGGCATCGCGCTGTTCGTGTTCCGCGCGCGTGCCGGACGCCCGGAGGCCTTCCGCGTGCCGCTGTTTCCGCTGGTGCCGCTCGTGTTCTGCGCCACCTGCGCCTACATGCTCTACTCGAGCGTCAACTACGTGCGCTTCGCGGTGAGCTTCGGCAACGCGGTGCTCGCCGGCATCGCGGTCATGGCGATCGGCATTCCGCTCTATTTCCTCGCCCGGCGCCGATGACGCTCACCGAGCTGCGCTACATCGTCGCCGTGGCGCGCGAGCGCCACTTCGGCCGCGCCGCGCAGTCCTGCCACGTCTCGCAGCCGACACTGTCGGTGGCCATCAAGAAGCTCGAGGAGGAGCTCGGCGTGCAGCTGTTCGAGCGCGGCCCGGGCGAAGTCGCGGTGACGCCGATCGGCCAGCGTGTCGTCGAGCAGGCGCAGCGCGTGCTGGAGGAGGCGGCGCGCGTGAAGGAGATCGCGCAGGCCGCGCACGATCCGCTCGCCGGGCCGCTGCGCCTCGGCGCGATCTACACCATCGGCCCGTACCTGCTGCCCAAGCTCATCCCGGTCCTGCGCCGCAAGGCGCCGACCATGCAGCTGCTGATCGAGGAGAACTACACGCATCGCCTGGCGGAGATGCTCAAGCAGGGCGAGGTGGACGTGATCCTGGTCGCTCTGCCGTTCGCCGAGGCCGGCGTGATGACGCGCCCGCTGTACGACGAGCCGTTCTTCGTCGCGCTGCCGCAAGGCCATCCGCTGGAGAAGAAGAAGCACATCAGCGCCGACGAGCTGGCGCGCGAGAGCCTGCTGCTGCTCGGCACCGGCCACTGCTTCCGCGACCAGGTGCTCGACCTGTGCGCGAACGTGCAGCGCGGCTCGCGCGGCACCCTGGCGCGCACGCTGGAGGGCGGGTCGCTGGAAACCATCCGCCAGATGGTGGCGAGCGGCGTCGGCCTCACGGTGCTGCCGGCCACCTCGGTGCAGTCCGGCGAAGGCAGCGACCTGATCCGCATCCGCCCGTTCGCGCGGCCGGTGCCCGACCGGCGCGTGGTGATGGCCTGGCGCAAGAGCTTTCCGCGGCCGCAGGCGATCGAGGCGTTGCGCCAGGCGATACTCGAGTGCGACCTGCCGCAGGTGACGAAGATTCATTAGGCTTGGGGCAGTCGACCCGGCTGGCGTCGTCGCGGCTTTTGCTTTTCAAAGAATCTCGCCTTTTTCCGGCCGGAAGATTCACCCGGCCGGAAAAAGGCGAGACCGTTTTGTACTGCGATCG
>JAOUIL010000125.1 GCA_029883975.1 Betaproteobacteria bacterium | reverse complement strand
CTCGGTGGCCAAGCGCACGCTGCCGGTGCTCGACGCCTTCTTCCTCGGCTCGGTGCGCTACGTCTTCGGCGCGCTAATCTTCATCGCCATCCTCTGGGCGGTCGAGGGGCGGCAGGCGCTGCGCTATGGCGGGCGGCTCCTGCCGGCCACGCTCTTCGGCCTGTTCGGCTTCTGCGGCTTCAACCTGCTTGTCTGGTGGGGGCTCGCCTTCACGCGCCCGGAGCACGCCGCCATCATCATGGCGCTGCAGACGCCGATGACGGCTATCGCCGTGTGGCTCACGCAGGGCAAGCGCCCCGCGCCCTTCACGATCGGATGCGTGGCGGTCGCCATCGGCGGCGTGCTGCTAGTGGTGACCAAGGGCAGCCTCGCCGGGGTGTTCGCCGGCGGGTCGCTGCTCGGCGACCTGCTGGTGTTCCTCGGCGCGGTGAGCTGGGTGGTCTATACGATGGCGGGCTGGCACTTCTCCGGCTGGTCGCCGCTGCGCATGACGGTGCTGACGGCCATTCCCGGCACGGCCGGGCTGCTGCTCGCGAACGCGGCCGCGATCGGCCTGGGCTTCGCCGAGCTTCCCTCGTTCGCGGCCGTGTGGTCGGTCAAGTGGCAGATCGGCTATTTCATCGTCTTCACCGTGGTGCTCGGCGTGCTGGGCTTCAACAACGGCGTGAAGCACCTCGGCGCGCTGAACACCATGCTCATGCTCAACTTGATCCCGGTGATCGTGTTCGCCATCGAGGCGTGGCTGGGCAGGAGCTACGCGCCGATCGAGCTCGCCGGCGCGGCGACCGTGATCGGTGCGCTGGTGGCGAACAACTTCTATCTTCGTGGCCAGGCTCGCGCGTTGGGTCCGCATGTACCGGAATCTCGCCGCGCATCTTCACGTGTTACCTGAGATATCTCGTTTCCAGAAGTAACGGCGCACGCGCACGCAAATCGAGCGCCGCGCCGGCTCCCGGCATTGGCGTCATCGAAAAGTGCTTGCCGCGCGTTAATCGGTGAAGAACAATTCCACGTCGCTCTCCAGCGAGGTCCGGCATGAACGTCCTCATCGTCGATGATCACCCGATCGTGGCCGAGTACCTGCGCGCGGCGGCGGGGCGCGCGGTGCCTGACGCCGTCGTGCGCACCACCAACAAGCTGGAGGACGCGCTCGATCGCATGCGCGAAGATCCCGCGCAGCTCGTGTTGCTCGACCTCGGCTTGCCGGGCTGCGGCGGCATCGAGTCGCTGCTGCGTTTCCGCAAGGCGCATCCGGAGACGCGCGTCGTGGTGATCACTTCCGAGGATGCGAGCAACGTCATCCGCGGCGCGCTCGCCGCGGGCGCCGCGGGCTTCATTCCCAAGACGGCGGGCCCGCAGGTCATGGTGAACGCGCTGCGCCTGATCGCCGAGGGCGGCCGCTACATCCCGCCGGAAGTGCTGGGCGAGGAGCCGGAGGCGCAGGACGCCGCGACGGCCGCGCCGGAGTCGCAGCTCACCGAGCGCCAGCGCGAGCTGCTCGGCCATTTGCTCAGGGGGCGCACGGTGGCGCAGGCCGCGAAGGAGCTGGGTATCGCCGAGGCCACGGCCAAGCACCACGCGATGGCGGTGTACGCGGCGTTCAAGGTGTCATCGCGCGCCGATCTCATCCTGGCGGCGACGAGGGCGGGGACGGGGACGGGGTAGGGCGAAAGTTTCGTAGCTCTTTCACGGCGGTAGCCGGGCTAGCCAGAAACCCACGGGGGCCTCGGCCACCAATGCCGTCCCCCTCCTGCGCTGTGAAATCCCATGCTCGGGCGGGGTACAAGATGTTGATGTACGCCCACAACGTAACCCACTGCCGATCCCAACGCCTGTGTCCATCCCGTTACCTCAGGGCGCTCGCAGACGGGGGCTCGTACGTGAACTTCCAGTCCTGGTACAGCGCACCCGCTTGTACAACGTATTGGCGCTGGCCTAGTACAGCCTGACTGATCGACCGGGCTTCGGAAAGGCTGTACACGCCGGCGATCCCGCCTTCCGGGGCTTGCACGAGACCCCACTCGGTAGTTCCGGTCATTGGATCGCGGTAGACCCTGCGCAGGTAACGCTGCGCGTTCAGGAATCTCCGGTCTTGTAGCAGGTCTTCGAGGCGCTGCGGGTAGCGCTTCACGGAGCCGGGCGTCCTTTGGTAGTAGAGCCCGATGGCCTCGCGGAACTGGCCGCCGATCCACTTGAGCTCGGCTTCACGCTCGCGCTGCTGAGCATGGGAGGCGAGCTCGCCGTAGGCAGCCAGGCCGCTGCCCAGCAACGCCACGATCACAAGTGCGGCGAGGTAGGTGAACCCGCGCTGACGGGAGGAATGCGGCCTACCACTGGGCATACGGGCGTCCGTCCGCACCGTTACCCTGTGCCCCGCTTCGCACGTCGAACACGCCGCCGAGCCGCGCATCGGCGGGAGGTACCTGGACCCAGGTCGCCGCGCTCTGCGTGATGGGGTCCAACGGCACCGCGCGCAGGTACTTTTTCGAGGCCAGCTCCTCGAGCGCGGCGGGATACCTGCCGGTGTCCGCATAGTGTTTGTCGAGGGCGTCGCGCATCAGCGTGAGGTTCTCCTTCAGCACGGCTTCCTCCGAGCGCGTCAGGCTCCCGAGGTAGCGCGGTACCGCGATCGACAGCAGCAGGGCGATGATGGCGAGCGCCACCAGCAGCTCGATCAGCGTGAATCCGCGGCGTCCGGCTACCATTCTCGGTACGGGATGCCGTTCAGCCCCATGCGGGTGCTCGCCGAGTAGACGTCGAACACGTCCTTGCCCGGCACCGGCTTGTCCGGCGGGCTTGCGTAGCTGCGCAGGCGCCACGTGCTCGCAGGAGGGGTCTCCGGACTCTCCGTCATCGGATCGCGCGGGATGCGCCGCAGGAAGTAGATCTTCGCCCCGGAAGGGCTGCGCGCATCGGTGACGCCTTCCACCAGCACCTGCAGCGCCGGCGGGAACCCCGACTGGTCGGCTGCCCGCACGATGCGCCCCTCGTCCGACGCCCGCTTGTAGGTGTCCAGCGCATCGCGGATGTCGCGCAGCGCCTTGCGCAGCTCCGCCTCCTTGGCACGCTGAACGGCCAGCTCCGAGAGCGGCATGGCGATCGAAGCGAGGGTCGCAATGATTGCGACCGTGATGAGCAGCTCGATGAGCGTGAAGCCGCGCGGCATCGCTAGCGGGTCGCGGACGGCTGAAGCGCGAGCGGCGGCGCGCCGATCGCCCCGTCCGTCCCGGAGGCGAACTCCTCCATCCGGATGTCCGGCCGCGCGATGTTCCTCACGATGCGCGGCGTGATGAGGAGCACGATCTCGGTCTTGTTCGACGTGTCCAGGTGGCTGCCGAACAGCCGCCCCAGCACGGGCAGGTCGCCAAGGCCCGGGATCTGGTTCGCGGTCTTGCGGTCCTCGTCGCTGATGAGGCCGGCGAGCACCTGGGTCTCGCCATCCCGCAGCCTGAGCGACGTGCTCGCGGTGCGCGTCCCCAGCTGGTAGGTGAGCGCCCCTTGCGTCGTCTTGATCTCGCGCACGATGGCGCTTACCTCCAGGCCCACCTTGATCCCCACTTCGTCGTCGAGCGTCACTGCGGGCTCGACGTCGAGCTTCAACCCCACGTCGAGGTAGCTCACCGACTCGGCCACGAACCCGGTCGAGGTCGTCGTGTTGGTGATCACGGGCACCTTGTCGCCGATGTGGATCTTGGCCTTCTCCTTGCTTTTCACCCGGATGCGCGGATTGGCCAGGAGATTCGAAAGGCCGGTTTCGTTCCGCAAGTTCAGGACGAGGAAGGGGTCGGTGACCGTCATGCGCACGAGGTTCGAATCGCGGCTCTGCCATTCGGGCAGGGTCACCGTGCCGGGCGTGCCGGCCGCGCCGACGATCGAGTAGCTGACCTTGTCCGGATAGCGGATACCGAGCTCCTGCAGGACGTTCGTGCCGACTTCCAGCACCTCCACTTCGAGCATCACCTCCGCTTCCGCCAGGTCCTGGTTGCCCACCAGCCGCTCGGCCATGCGCACCGCGTCGTGCGTGTCGCGCATGACGATGAGATTGAGCTTCTCGTCGACGATCAGGTCCTTGGTCTTCACCAGCGTCTTGATGGTGTTCGCCACCTGCTTCACGTCCGCGTTGGTGAGGTAGAAGGACTTCACCACCAGCTCCTGGTAGTCGCGCTGCTTGGCCTGCGTGTTGGGGTAGACGAGGATGGTGTTGTCGTTGAGCACCTTGCGCTCGAGCTGGTTGGTGACCAGGACGAAGCGCATCACCTCGTCGAGCGGCGTATTGCGCACGAAGACCGTGGTGCGCAGGTCGGCGCGCACCTCGCGGTCGAAGATGAAGTTGAGGCCCGTATTGCGCGACAGCAGCTCGAACACCTGCCTGACGCTCGCGTCGCGGAACTCGATCGTGACCGGCTTGCGCAGGGCAGCCGAGAGCTGCGGCCGCGCGGCGACCGCAAGCAGCGAGCGCTCCTCGATCCGCCGCAGCTGGCGCTGCGCGTCCCGGTGCGCGGGGTTCTCCGCAAGGACGCTGCGCACCCGCCTAGTGGCGAGCGCGATGTCGCCCTTGGATGCGGCTTCCTCAGCTTCGCGCAGCCATTCGCGGTGGCGCTGCTCCGCTTTGAGCGCCTCCACCCCGTTCAGTGCGCGCGTGTTGCGCGGATCGACGACCAGCATGCGCCGGTACGCGGCCTGCGCGCCGGCCCAGTCCTCACGCAGCCGCGCCGCGTCGGCGGCGGCGAGCTCGCGCTGAAGCGCGAGCTCCTTCTGGCGCACGAGGTACTGGCGGTATCGCTGGTTGTCCGGCTCGAGCCTGGCGGCCTCCTCCACCTTCGCGATGCCGCCGGCGAAGTCACCGGCGGCGATCTGTGCACGTCCCTCGTCGAACGTCCGTTGCGCGGCGCAGGCCGCGAGGAGGAGAGCGATGACCAGCGCGCCGGGAATTCTCCTTGCCATGGGCTGCTCCTAGGGTGTCTTCGGAATCACCAGGGTCTGCTCGGTCCCGAACAGGAGGTGCCTGAACGTCACGGTCGTGTCCGAAATCCGCTCCACGCGGTAGCGCTGGCCGATGGTCTCTCCCGCGCCGACGCTGTGCGCGACCTGCCCCTCCTCGAGAAACACGACCTGGCGCTCGCCATCGTCGAACCGGCCGAGATACCGAAACGGCAGCGGCGGGGCGACCGGGGGCGGAGGCGGCGCCGCGATGGCCGCGACCCGCACCGGCGGCGGCGGAGCGACCACTGGAGCGGGACTGACGAAGAGATCCGGAACGGTGCCCGACGTCTTGCGGCGCTCCAGGGCCTCCAGGTCCAGCGGTTCGCCAGAAGGCATGGGTGCTTGCACGGTCTTCGGAGCCGCCGCGGGTGCTGCGGTGGGATCCGGCGCAGTGGTCCACGGCGCTCCCGTCACCAGGCTTGCGGCCAGGGTCAGCGCGACCACCACGGCGGCCGCGCGCGGAGGCACGTCGCGGATGAGCGGCGCCCTCATGGATCGAGGAAGTGCAGCGTCATGACGATTTCCACCTCGAGCCGGGGATCGTTGCCCGAGGCGCGGCGAAAGCTCGCCCGGTCCACCGAGAGCACGG
>JAOUIL010000052.1 GCA_029883975.1 Betaproteobacteria bacterium | reverse complement strand
GACGATCCTCTCGTTGGCATACTTCGCCGCGCGCTGCACCGCGCAGCGCCCGAGCCCCACGCACTCGGACGCGATCAGGATGCGCTCCGGGTTCATGCCGTGCAGGATGTACTGGAAGCCCTTGCCCTCCTCACCGATGCGATCGGCTTCCGGCACGGGCAGGCCGTCGAAGAACACCTGGTTCGAGTCGACGGCCTTCCGGCCCATCTTCTCGATCTCGCGCACCTCGATGTACTTGCGGTCGAAGTCCGTGTAGAAGAGCGTCAGCCCGCCTTCGGCCTGCGTGAGCAGCAGGACCTTCTCCGCCACCTGCGCGGTCGAGATCCAGACCTTCTGTCCGGAGACCACGTAGCGCTTGCCGTCCTTGCGCGCCATCGTCTTGATCTTGCGGGTATTGAGCCCGGTGTTGGGCTCCGTGACGGCGAAGCAGGCGCGCTCCTTGCCTGCGATCAGCCCAGGGAGCATGCGCTTCTTCTGCGCGTCGCTGCCGAATACCACCACGGGGTTCAGGCCGAAGATATTCATGTGCACGGCGGAAGCTCCCGAGAACCCCGCGCCCGACTCGGCGATGGCCTGCATCATGACCGCCGCCTCGGTGATCCCCAGGCCCGAGCCGCCGTAGGCCTCGGGCATGGCGACGCCGAGCCAGCCGTCGCGCGCCAGCGCCTGGTGCAGCTCCGTCGGAAACCCGCCCTCCTTGTCTTTCTTCAGCCAGTACTCGTCCGGAAAGCGCGCGCAGACCTTGGAGATCGCGTCGCGGATCGATTCCTGCTCCTCGGTGAAGGCGAAGTTCATCAGTTACAGCGCCTTTCGGGATTTTCCTCGTAGGGCGGCGCGTAGATCACCATGACCTTCGCCCGCTCGCTCGTGGCAGTGAAGACGTGCGGCACATCGGCGGGGAAGAAGCAGGCTTCACCGGGCGCGAGGTCGAAGGACTCGCCGCCCACCTCGACGCGCGCCGCGCCCTCCAGCAGGTAGCACACCTGCTCGATGCCCGGGTGCGCGTGCGGCAGCGCGCCGCGGCCGCGCTCGATCTCGCCGATCAGCATCTCCACCTGCTTCGCGCCCACCGTCTCGCGGCCGATCAGGCGGAAGTTGCGCGTGCCGGTGTGGTTGGCGGGCGTGTAAGGCGCCACGTCCTGCAGCCGGACACGGTAGCGGGAGCGCGCCATCAGCGGCGCTCGATCCAGTTGTGCAGCGCAATGCCGCCGTCGACAACGATGGTCGTTCCCGTGACATAGGCAGCGAAGCACTCGGAAAGCACGGCGAGCGCCGTGCTCGCCACGTCGCCCGGCGTGCCGAACCGCCCCATCGGGATGGTGGCGAGCAGGCCGGGGTTCTTCGACGCATCGAATCCCCCGCCCGGGATCGCGCCCGGCGCGATGGCGTTCACGCGAATGCCGTCCTTGCCGAGCGCGCGCGCCAGCTCCTTCACCAGCATCGTCTGCCCGGCCTTAGCCGCGCTGTAGTGCGGCAGGTTGCGCGGCGACTCCGCATGCAGCGACGTGACGTACAGCATGCGTCCGCGGATCTTCTGCTCGCGCATGTGGCGCCCGAGCGCCTGGCCGAGGAGAAACCCTGCATTGAGGTTGACTTCCTGCATCGCGCGCCAGGTCTCCTCGCTCACCTCGAGCGCGGTGTCCTCCTCGCGCCGCCGCGGACTCGCGCTGTGCACGAAGATCGACACACGGCCGAGCTTCGCGATCGCCTCGGCGGCGAGCCGCCGCGCCTCGCCCGGCTTCGAGAGATCCACGTCGAGATCCGAGCCCTTCAGGTCCGCGCCGAGCACGCGCACGCCCTCGCCACGAAGCGCCTCGGCGATGGCGCGCCCGATCCCGTTCCCCGAGCCCGTGACGAGCGCAGTGTCGTTCTCGAACAGCAACCCGCTCATGCTTCCCGGGCCTTGATCGGCGCAGGCGCTCTTGCCGGTGAAGCGCGCGCATCGCGCACCAGCACCGTGTAGGCCGTGGGGATCACGAACAGCGTGAACAGCGTGCCCACCGAAAGGCCACCAACCACCACCCAGCCGATCGCCTGGCGCGCTTCCGAGCCCGCGCCCGCGGCGAGCGCGAGGGGCAGCGCGCCGAGCACCGTCGCGAGCGAGGTCATCAGGATCGGCCGCAGGCGCAGGGTCGAGGACTCGATCACCGCCTCGATCCGCCCCAGGCCCTGCTCGCGCAACTGGTTGGCGAACTCGACGATCAGGATGCCGTTCTTGGTGATCAGGCCGATCAGCATTACCAGTCCGATCTGCGAATAGACGTTCAACGAGTTGCCGGTGGCCCACAGCGCCGCCAGCGCGCCGAGCGCGGCGAGCGGCACGGTCAGCATGATGATGAAGGGCGAGACGAAGCTCTCGAACTGCGCGGCGAGCACCAGGTAGATGAACGCCAGCGCGAGCGCGAAGGTGAGCAGCAGCGTCGCGCCCGATTCGCGGAACTCGCGCGACTGGCCGTCGAGCGCGGTGCGCGCGCTCTTCGGCAGCACCCGGTCCGCCGCCTGCTCGAGAGAGTCCAGCGCCTCGCCGAGCGATCGGCCCGGCGCCACGTTGGCCGACAGGCGCAGCGCGCGCGCGCGATCGAAGTGGTTGAGCTCCTTGGCGGCGACCGTCTCGCGCACCGTGACGAGGTTGGACAGCTGCACGAGGCGCCCGTCGCGCGAGCGCACGTAGATCGCGGTCAGGTCGGCCGGCGTGTTGCGGTTGTGCGCCTCGAGCTGGACCATCACGTCGTACTGCTTGCCCTCGCGCTTGAAGCGCGTCACCTGCCGCCCCCCAAGCAGCGTCTCCAGCGTGCGGCCGATCGTGTCGATGTCCACGCCGATGGCGGCCGCCTTCTCGCGGTCGATGTCGACTGCCAGCTGCGGCTTGTCGAGCTTCAGGTCGGTGTCGGCGTTGACGATCGACCCGCTCTTGCGCACTTCGGCGAGCAGCGCGTCGCCCGCCTTCCCCAGGTCCTCGTAGGTGGGCGCCTGCACCACGAACTGCACCGGGGGGTCGCGGAAGCTCTGGCCGAGCGACGGCGGATCGATCGGGAACGCGAGCACGCCCGGCAGCGAGCCGAACAGCTTCGGGCGCAGCTCGGCGGTGATGTCCTGCGTCCTGCGCATGCGCTCCTCCCAGGGCTTCAGCTGGCTGAAGGTCACGCCGAGGTTCACGGGATTCGGCGGCTCGAGCCCGGGCGCGACGACCGCGAAGGTGTTGACGATCTCCGGGATGTCGGCGTAAAGGCGCTCGACCGCGCGCACGTTGCGGTCCGTGTACTCCATCGACGCGCCTTCGGGCGCGAGGATCCAGGACAGGAAGAACCCGCGGTCCTCGAGCGGCGAGAGCTCCTTCTTCAGCGCGAGGAAGGTCGCCGCCGCGCCGCCCAGGATGGCGACGAACACGACGCCGACGATCCAGCGCTGCCCGAGTACCGCGCCGAGCGCACCCCGGTAGGCTGCCGTCATCCCCGCGAAGAAGCGCTCCATGGCCTGGTAGACGCGGCCGTGCCGCTCGTGCCCCTTGAGGATGCGCGAGCACATCATCGGCGTGAGCGTCAGCGCGACGAAGCCCGAGACCGCCACCGCGCCGGCCACCGTCAGGGCGAACTCCGTGAACAGGCGCCCGGTGCGGCCCTGCTGGAAGCCGAGTGGCGCGAACACGGCGACCAGCGTGATCGACATCGCCATCACCGCGAACGCGATCTCGCGCGAGCCGTCGATCGAGCCGGCGCGCGGCGTCTTGCCCAGCTCGATGTGCCGGTGGCAGTTCTCCAGCACCACGATCGCGTCGTCGACCACCAGGCCCACCGCCAGCACGACCCCGAGCAGCGTCAGCACGTTGATCGAGAAGCCGAGCAGGTACAGGAAGAAGAACGCGCCGACCAGCGACACCGGGATGGTGACGAACGGGATCAGCGTCGAGCGCACCGAGCGCAGGAACACGAAGATCACCAGCACCACCAGCAGCACCGCCTCGCCGAGCACCTTGTAGACCGAGTCGATCGAGCGCTCGATGAAGATCGACGAGTCGAAGGCGACGCGCAGCGACATGCCCTCGGGCAGCGCCTCGCGCACGCGCTCGATCTCGCGCTTCACCGCGCGCGCCACCTCGAGCGTGTTGGCGGTCGACTGCTTCACCACCCCGAGCCCGACCGCGGGATTGCCGTTGACGCGCACCACCTTGCGCTCGTCGAGCGCGCCGAGCTGCGCGTGGCCGACGTCACGCAGCCGCACCGGGTAGCCGCGGCTCTCCGTGAGGATCATGCGGTTGAACTGCTCGACCGTGCGCAGGTCGGACTCGGCCAGCACCGTGAACTCGCGCTGCGTCGACTCGATGCGCCCGGCGGGCAGCTCCACGTTCTGGCGCCGCAGCGCACTCTCCACGTCCTGCACCGTGAGCGCGTAGGCCGCCAGGCGCTCGCGGTCGATCCACAGGCGCATCGCGTACTTGCGCTCGCCGCCGACCATCACCGAGGCCACCCCGGGCAGCGTCTTCAGCCGGTCGGCGACGTAGCGGTCCACGTAGTCCGAGAGCTCCAGCGCGTCGTGGCGGTCCGAGAAGAACGCGAGCCACATGATCGCCTGCGCGTCGGCCTCGATCTTCGACACCACCGACTCGTCTGCGGCGTCGGGCAGCTTGGCGCGCACCCGCGCGACGCGGTCGCGCACGTCGTTGGCGGCCGCGTCCACGTCGCGCTCGGTGACGAACTCGATCGTGATCTGGCTCACCTCCTCGCGCGACACGGATTTCAGCGTTCGCACGCCCTCGATGCCGGACAGCGAGTCCTCGAGCGGCTGCGTGACCTGCGACTCGATCACCTGCGCGCTCGCGCCCTTGTAGACCGTGCGCACCGAGACGACCGGCGTGTCGATGCGCGGATACTCGCGCACCGTGAGGCGGTCGAATGAGATCACCCCGAGCAGCACGATCATCAGGCTCATGACCGTGGCGAAGACGGGGCGCTTGATGCAGAGCTCGGGGAGTTGCATTTGACTTTGCCTTTGCCCTTATCCGATCTCGCCTTTTCCGACGTTTCCTTCTTTGTCGGAAAAGGCGAGACATTGCTGAGCTGGCGACGAGACGAGGATTGCGCCCGGCGCCGGCGTCGTCATGTCTCGCCTCTTTCGGCAAAAAGCGGCCGAAAGAGGCGAGATCGTGGAAAGGCGAAAGGCCAAGCGACTCAGCCTTTCTTATCCGGCGCCGCCGCCGCCGGCTTGGGCGGCGCCTGCATCACCGTCACCGCCGAGCCCGGCCCGAGGCGCTGCGTGCCCTCGGTTACCACCTGGTCGCCCGCCGCGATGCCCTGCACGATCTCGACCTCGCCGACCTTGCGCACGCCGGTCTGCACTTTCACCTGCTCGGCCTTGCCGTCCACGACGCGGTACACGAAGGCGTCCTGGCCGCGCGGCACGATCGCCTGCTCGGGTACCCACACGGCATTCTGGCGCACCGCGAGCTGCGCCCGCACGCGCGCGAACATCCCGGGCCGCAGCTTGCCCTCCGGGTTGGCGACGCGCGCACGCACCAGCACCGTGCGCGTCGCCTCATCCACGGCCGGCTCGATGGCGTAGACCTTGCCCGGAAAGAGCTGCTCGCCGTACGCGTCGAGCTGCACGCGCACCGCCTGCCCGGGCCGCAGGCGCCCGACGAGCAGCTCGGGCACGCGGAAGTCGAGCTTCAGCTCGTCGATCTTCTCCAGCCGCGCGATGTCGGTGCCGGCGGCGACGTAGGCACCCTCGCTCACCTGGCGCAGACCCATCACGCCCGGAAACGGCGCGCGCATCACCGTCTTGGCGAGGCGCGCCTCGTCCTCGCGCACCTTGGCGAGCCCGCGCACGTGGTTGGCGCGCTGCTCGTCGAGCGCCTGCTGCGCGATGAAGCCCTTCTTGAACATGTCCTCGGCGCGCTCGAGACGCTGCGCTTCCAGCCCTGCCTGGGCCTGGCTCGAGGCGAGCACGGCGCCGAGCTCGGCCTGGTCGAGCCGCACGAGCACCGAGCCGCGCTCGACGCGCTGGCCTTCCTTGAAGCGGATCTCGGCGATGCGCCCGGCGATCTCGGGGCGCACCGTGACCGCCTCGTCGGCGCGCAGCGTGCCGACGGCGGTCGCCTCGTCCACCGCCGGCGCGAGCTTGGCGACCACAGCGCGCACCGGCATGGCGGGCGGTGCCTTTGGCTGCGCGTTCGCCCAGGCCGGCGCGCAGGCGATCAGGAGAGCGAGGGCCAGGCGCATGGTAAGCGCCTGATTCTACGCGATCCGCGCCCTCTTCCTGGCGAGCCTTTCGGCGGTCTTCGCCACGTCCACCACGAAGCGCACGTGCTCGCCGCGGCCGCACTCCTCCACTTCGTCGCGCACCGTGAACGCGCAGCGCACGTTGCGCCCCTCCACCGCGGCCACCCGGAACTCGAGCGTCACCTTCATTCCCACGGGCGTGGCCGCCAGATGGTCGATGACCACGCGCGTGCCGACCGAGTCCTCGCCGGGATCGAGGTGCCGGAGCAGGAAGTCGCGGATCGCGTACTCGACGTCGCTCACCATGTGCGGCGTCGCGTAGACGGCGTTCTCCGGGCCCATGAACGCGATGCAGCGCCCGTGGTCCACGGTCAGGACCTTGCGCCCCGCGGCGCCCGGCGCGAGAGAGGGCTTCATGCGGTCGCGAGTGCAGAGCAAATTGCCATCGCCACATGATAGCGTCATGCAGTCCTGCCTTGACCTCCATCAAGCAAGGGCACGGCGCCCGCGCCTAGCATCGGCTTGCGCATGACTGCCTTGCTCAACTTGGGCTTCCGGCCCTTCTACCTGCTCGCCGGCACCCTCGCCGCGCTCGCCGTGCCGGTCTGGGCCCTGCAGTACGCGGGCTGGCTGCCGGGCGAGAACATCCTCTGGCATGCGCACGAGATGGTGTTCGGCTATGCGTTCGCCGTGATCGCGGGCTTCCTGCTCACCGCCGTGCGCGCTTGGACGAACCGGGCCACGCCCACCGGCGCCGCGCTCGGCGCGCTCGTCGCCCTGTGGCTGGCGGCGCGCGCCGCGGCCCTCGTTTCGCTGTCGGCCGCCGCCGCGCTGGGCATGCTGTTCGCGCTGGCGCTCGCCTGGGCCATCGGCCGGCCGCTGGTGGCGAGCGGCAATCGGCGCAACTGGTTCTTCATCCTGCTGGTGCTCGCCATCGGCGCCGCCGGCCTCCTGCTGCTCGGCTGGCCGCAGCGCGCCTTCGCGCTCGGCCTCGACCTGGTGCTGTTTGTCGTCGCGGTGGTCGCCGGGCGCGTGGTGCCGGCGTTCACCATCAACGCGCTGCCCGGCGCGCGCGCGCGGCGCGACGCCTGGCTGGAGCGCGCCGCGCTCGGCGCGCTGCTCGCGCTGATCGCCGCCGACGCGCTCGAGCGCGTCGAGCTCGCGGCCATGGTCGCGCTGCTCGCCGCAGCGCTGCACGCCGCGCGGCTCGCGCTCTGGTCGCCGTTGAAGACGCTCGGCAAGCCGATCGTCTGGATCCTGCACGCCTCGTACGCCTGGATCGTGGTGCACCTCGCGCTGCGCGGCCTCGCCGGCTTCGACCTCGTGCCCTACGCGCTCGCCACGCACGCGCTCACCGTCGGCGCGATCGGCGGCATGACGCTCGGCATGATGACGCGCACCGCGCGCGGGCACACGGCGCGGCCGCTCGAGGCGGGGCGCGCGGAGGTCGCCGCCTACCTGCTGGTGCACGCCGCGGCGGTGACGCGCGTGCTGGTGCCGCTCGCGCTGCCGTCCGCCTACCTGTGGGCGACGCTCGCCTCGGCGCTGCTCTGGTGCGCGGCGTTCACCACCTTCACGGTCGCCTACGTGCCGATCCTCACGCGCCCGCGCCTGGACGGCAAGCCCGGCTGACTCAGGACCACGGCGTCGCGTCGCGCGTCAGCGCGACCGCGACGATGTAGGCTGCCGTCGCGAGCGCCGCGGCGAACGCTGCGCCGCGCACGCGCTTCGTGCGCCCGCGCTTGAGCGCGATCGTCCCGAGGACGATATAGGCGAGCAGCGCCAGCACCTTGGCCGTGATCCAGCCGTGCACGAACGGCACCTGCCCGAGGAACCACGCCAGCCACACGGCGCTCGCCAGCAGCAGCGTGTCGATGACGTGAGGCGCGATGCGCACCAGGCGGTGCTGCAGCAGCGGCGAGCCGGCAAGCATCAGCGCACCGCGCGCCGCGAAGCCGGCGATGCTCACCACCGCGCACGCGGTGTGCAGCGTCCTGACGCAGAGATACGCCTCAGCTGCCGCCATGCCGCGCGATCAGCTTCAGCATCGTGTCGAGCGTCACCGAGCCGAAGGTGGCGCGCGCGGTCTGGTCGATCTCGGCGAGCACCTCGTCCAGCGCGCGCTCGGCGGGACGGCGCGCGCGGCGCGCGCGCGGCGCCGGCGCGGAGATGTCCTCGAAGCGTGCGATGACGTCCATCAGCGTGACGCGCCTGGCGTTGGCGACGAAGCGGTAGCCGCCGCGCGCGCCGCGCACCGACTCCACCAGTCCGGCGCGCCCGAGCGTGCGCAGCACCTTGGCGAGGTGGTGCGGCGAAGCGCGCAGGCTCGCGGCGAGATCGGCCACCGACAGCTGGCGCGCGGGCTGCGCGGCGAACTCGAGCATGCTGTGGATGCCGAGCAGCGTGTTCTTCTGCAGCCTCACCCGATCGCCTTCTCGAGCGGGATCACCGGCGCGGCCATCATGCCCTGGCTGCGGAAGAACGACAGCACCAGGCGGTTGTCGCGCGCGATCAGGGTGCGCACGGTGGTCACGCCCTGGCGGCGGAAGTCCGCGGTGATGGCCTCGAGCAGCCGTGTGGCGACCCCGGCCTCGCGTTCGCCGGCCGGCACGCCGATGCCGAACACCCAGCCGCAGGGCGGCGAGCCGAACTCCCAGTCGCGCACCTCGCCGACGATGAAGCCGGTGATGCGCCCGGCGGCCTCGGCCACGAGGAAGCGCCGGCGCGCGCCGCCGCGTCCGTAGCGGCGCAGGATGCCCTGCCAGTACGCCGGCTTGGCGAGCCCGGTGGCGCTCGCGTCGATGGCGACCACCTGCGGCAGGTCGGCCGGCGCGGCGCGGCGCACGCGCAGCGCGGCGCCGGGGCGCCTCAGCATGGCCATCTCTTGATGCACATCAAGTCGCTCCTCGCGCGCCTAAATAGGCTTCACGGTACCGGAATGTCGGTTTCGACAAAAGGAGCAAGGTCATGAATCTGCGTACGTGGTTCGCGGCGGCGCTGCTCGCCGCCACGGCGGCAGTGCAAGCCCAGGCGCCGATCCGCATCGGCTCGTTCCTGTCGGTCACCGGGCCGGCGGCCTTCCTCGGCGACCCCGAGCAGAAGACGCTCGAGCTCTACGTGGAGAGAATCAACGCAGCCGGCGGCGTGCTCGGCAGGAAGCTCGAGCTCATCGCCTACGACTCGGGCGGCGACGCCGAGAAGGCGCGCACCTTCGCCAAGCGCCTGATCGAGCAGGACCGCGTGGACGTGATCGTCGGCGGCTCGACCACCGGCGAAACCATGGCAGTGGTGCCGCTCGTCGAGGCCGCGGGCATGCCGTTCATCTCGCTCGCCGGCGCGGTGGTCATCGTCGAGCCGGTGAAGAAGTGGGTGTTCAAGACCCCGCACACCGACCGCATGGCCTGCGACAAGATCTTCGTCGACATGAAGGCGCGCGGCTTCTCCAAGGCCGCGCTCATCTCCGGCAGCGGCGGCTTCGACAAGTCGATGCGCGCGCAGTGCCTGGGCGTGGCGAAGAACCACGGCATCGCCATCGACGCCGACGAGACCTACGGCGCGGGCGACACCGACATGACCGCGCAGCTCACCAAGATCCGCAACGCGCCCGGCGTGCAGGCGGTGCTGAACGCGGGCTTCGGGCAGGGACCGGCGATCGTCACCAAGAACTACAAGCAGCTCGGCATCGCGCAGCCGCTGTACCAGTCGCACGGGGTGGCCTCCAAGCAGTTCATCCAGCTCGCCGGCGACGCGGCCGAAGGCGTGCGCCTGCCCGCGGCTGCGCTGCTGGTGGCCGAGACGCTGCCCGACAGCGACCCGCAGAAGAAAGTGGTGGTGGACTACAAGCGCGCCTACGAGGCGCGCTTCAAGCAGGACGTCTCCACCTTCGGCGGCCACGCCTACGACGGCCTGATGCTCGCCGTCGAAGCGATGAAGAAAGCGGGCAGCGCCGACAAGGCCAGGGTGCGCGACGCGCTCGAGCAGATCCGCGGCTACATGGGCACGGCGGGCGTGGTCAACATGTCCGCGCAGGACCACATGGGCCTCGACCTGACCGCGTTCCGCATGCTCGAGGTGCGCAAGGGCGACTGGGCTCTGGTGCAGTAGACGGTGAGCGGCGAGCTCGCCCAGTTCCTGCTCTCCGGCCTCACGGTCGGGTCGATCTACGCGCTGGTGGCGCTCGGCTTCGCGATCATCTACAACGCGAGCCACGTCATCAACTTCGCCCAGGGCGAGTTCGTGATGATCGGCGGCATGGCCACGGTGTCGCTGCTCGGCGCCGGCCTGCCGCTCGCGCTTGCCGCGGCGCTCGCCGTGGCGCTCGCCGCGCTGATCGGCCTCGCGCTCGCGCGCTTCGCGGTGCAGCCCGCGCGCGGCGCCTCGGTGGTGACGCTGATCATCATCACCATCGGCGCGGCGATCCTGCTGCGCGGGCTCGCGGCGCTGGTCTGGGAC
This sequence comes from Betaproteobacteria bacterium, assembly GCA_029883975.1. Lineage (GTDB taxonomy): Bacteria > Pseudomonadota > Gammaproteobacteria > Burkholderiales > SG8-39 > JAABQT01. Next base: position 12,286 of record JAOUIL010000052.1, on the reverse strand, counting down.
AAGCGCATCCACGCGCTGCCCGCCTTCTCGGGCGATGCGCCGATCGCGGTGGCGGGCGCGACGCTCGCGCCGCAAAGCCTGTGGGTCATCGGCGTCACCGCGCTCATCGTGTGCGCGCTGTGGGCCTTCTTCAACCGCACGCTCAACGGCAAGGCGATCCTCGCGGTGTCGCACAACCGCCTGGCGGCGCAGCTGATGGGCATCAGCGTGCGCCGCGTGCTGCTCGTGTCGTTCGCGCTCTCGGCGGCGCTCGGCGCGCTCGCCGGCATCCTGGTCGCGCCGATCACCTTCACCTCCTGGGACGTCGGCGTGATGCTGGGCCTCAAGGGCTTCGCCGCCGCGATCCTCGGCGGCATGGGCAGCGGCCCCGGCGCGGTGCTCGGCGGACTCGTGCTCGGCCTGCTCGAATCGCTCGGCGCGGGCTACCTCTCCTCGGCCTACAAGGACGCCATCGCCTTCATCGTCATGCTCGCCGTACTCATGCTGATGCCCGGCGGGCTGCTCGGCGCGCGCGCCGCCGAGCGCGTCTGACGGCGTATGCCATGCGCGGCCTGCTCGCCCTCGCCGCGGTGGTGCTCCTCGCGCCGCTCGCGCTCGCCAACAACTACCACTACGAAATCGCGATCCTCGTCGGCCTGAACGCGATCGTCTGCGTCGGGCTGAACCTGCTCATCGGCTACGCGGGCCAGGTGAGCCTCGGGCACGCGGGCTTCTTCGGCATCGGCGCCTACGGCTCGGCGATCCTCGCCGCGCGCTACGGCTGGCCGCCGCTCGCCTCGCTCGCGGCGGCGACCGCGGCCGCGGCGCTCCTCGCCTGGGTCGTGGGCCGGCCGATCCTGCGGCTGCGCGGCCACTACCTCGCGATGGCGACGCTGGGCCTGGGCATCATCATCTCGATCGTCATCACGACGGAAGACCGCTACACCGGCGGCCCGGACGGCATGAGCGTGCCGCCGCTCGCGCTCGCCGGATTCGCGCTCTCGGGCGAGCGCGCCTGGTACTGGCTGGTCGGCGCGCTGCTCGTCGCTACGGTGTGGCTGTCGCTCAACCTCATCGACTCGCCGGTCGGGCGCGCGCTGCGCGCGCTGCACGGCTCGGAGGTGGCCGCCGAGGTCGCCGGCATCGACAGCGCGCGGCACAAGCTCCTCGCCTTCGTGCTCTCGGCGGCGATCGCCGGCCTCGCCGGCGCGCTCACCGCGCACTACGCCGGCTTCATCACGCCGGGCAAGGCCACGTTCCTCCATTCCATCGAGCTCGTGGTGATGGTGGTGTTCGGCGGCATGGCCTCCACCTTCGGCGCGGTGGTCGGCGCTGCGGTGCTCACCGCGCTGCCGCAGCTGCTCACCGTGTTCAAGGAATACGAGATGGTGGTATTCGGCGGCGTGATGATGCTCACCATGATCTTCATGCCGACGGGCCTCGTGCCCACGCTCGCGATGCTGGCCCGGAGGCGCCGGTGAGCCTGCTGCGCGCCGAAGGCCTCGCCAAGGAGTTCGGCGGCGTGCGCGCGGTGGAAGGGCTCGACTTCGAGATCCGCGAGGGCCAGGTGTTCTCGGTGATCGGCCCGAACGGCGCGGGCAAGACGACGCTGCTCAACCTCCTCACCGGCATCTACCGGCCGAGCGCGGGGCGGCTGTGGCTCGCGGGCCGTGCGCTCGCCGCGCGCGCGCCGCACCAGTTCGCCGCCGCGGGCATCGGGCGCACGTTCCAGAACCTGCAGATCTTCTTCAACATGAGCGCGCTCGAGAACGTGATGGCCGGGCGCCACCTGCACGAGCGCTGCGGCCTGCTCGCCGCGCTTGCGCGCACGCCGCGCCTCGCGCGCGCCGAGCGCGACTGCCGGCGCCTCGCGCGCGAGCTCCTCGAGTTCGTCGGCCTCGCCGCCTATGCCGACGCGCCCGCGGACAGCCTGCCCTATGGCGCGCTCAAGCGCCTGGAGATCGCGCGCGCGCTCGCCGCCGAGCCGCGGCTCCTGCTGCTCGACGAGCCCGCGGCGGGCCTCAACCCGTCCGAGATCCGCGGCATCGACGGCCTGATCCAGGGCCTTGCGAAGCGCGGCATCACCGTGGTGCTCGTAGAGCACAACATGAAGCTGGTGATGGGCGTGTCCGACCACGTGCTCGTGCTCGACTACGGGCGCAAGCTCGCCGAAGGCGCCCCGGAGGCCGTGCGCGGCGACCCGCGCGTCATCGAGGCCTACCTCGGCGGCGCGGAGCACTGACATGCTGCGCGTGGAGAAGCTCGAGAGCCGCTACGGGCGCATCCCGGCGCTGAAGGGCATCAGCCTGCGCGTCGAGGCGGGCGAGCTGGTCGCGCTCGTCGGCGCGAACGGCGCCGGCAAGTCGACGCTGCTGCGCGCGCTCTCCGGCGTGCAGCCGGTGTCCGGCGGCAGCGTCGCGTTCTGCGGCGAGAACGTCACCGCCGCGACGCCCGAAGCGCGCGTGCGCCTCGGCATCGTGCAGGTGCCGGAAGGCCGCCAGGTATTCGGGCCGCTTTCGGTCGAGGACAACCTGCGCCTCGGCGCCTACCGGCGCGGCCGCGCCCAGATCGAGGCGTCGCTGGCGTACGTCTACGGCCTGTTCCCCGACCTCGTGGAGCGGCGCGCGCAGCCCGCCGGCAATCTCTCGGGCGGCCAGCAGCAGATGCTCGCCATGGGCCGTGCGCTCATGGCGAGGCCGCGGCTGCTGCTGCTCGATGAGCCGAGCATGGGCCTCGCGCCGCGCCTGGTGGCCGGGATCTTCGCCTGCATCACGAAGCTGCGCGGCGACGACACCGCGATCTTCCTCGTGGACCAGAACGCGCGCGCGGCTCTCGCCATCGCCGACCGCGGCTACGTGCTGGAGACCGGCAGCATAGTGCTGGCCGGCACCGGGGCCGAGCTGCTCGCCGACCAGGCCGTGCGCAGCGCCTATCTCGGCCTTTAACCTGGATCAAGTCCCGCCCCGGCGGGTCGTGGTCGGATAGCCCGATGAAACCCACCCTGACCGCCGGCGTCGCCGGCACCCGGGAATTCCTCGTCGACCGGGAACGCACCATCGACTTCATGGGCGAGGACGCGCGCGTGTACGCCACCCCGATGCTGGTGCGCGACATCGAGGTCACGTGCCGCGAAATGCTGCTGCCGCACCTCGATGCCGGCGAGGACTCGGTGGGCACGCGCGTCGAGATCGACCACCTCGCCGCCACCCTGATGGGCATGCAGGCCACGATCAGCGCCACGATCGCCGAGGTGAAGGGCCGCGCGGTCACGTTCGACGTGACGGCGACCGACGGCCTCGACCAGATCTGCCGCGGGCGCCACATGCGCTTCGTCGCCAACGTGGACCAGGTCAAGCAGCGCCTGCAGCAGAAGAAGGCGAAGGCCGCAGCCCGATGAGCGCATGAAGAAAGTCGCCACCTACTGCTACCAGTGCGTCGCCGGGCCCGATCTGCTGACGGTCAAGGTGGCCGACGGCGTGGCGACGGAGGTCGAGCCCAACTTCTCCGCCGCGGACGTGCATCCGGGCGGCGGCAAGGTCTGCGTCAAGGCCTACGGCTTGGTGCAGAAGACCTACCACCCGGACCGCGTGCTGCGGCCGATGAAGCGCACCAATCCGAAGAAAGGCCACGGCGAGGACCCGCGCTTCGTGCCCATCTCCTGGGACGAGGCGCTCGACACCGTCGCCGCGAAGCTCGCCGACGTGCGCGCGCGCGGCCTCGTGGACGAGTCGGGCTACCCGCGCGTCGCGGCGAGCTTCGGCGGCGGCGGCACGCCGCAGTCCTACATGGGGAGCTTCCCCGCGTTCCTCTCGGCCTGGGGCCCGGTGGACATGGGCTTCGGCTCGGGCCAGGGCGTGAAGTGCTACCACTCCGAGCACCTCTACGGCGAGCTCTGGCATCGCGGGTTCACCGTGTCGCCCGACACGCCGCTCACCAACTACCTCATCTCGTGCGGCGCGAACGTCGAGGCTTCCGGCGGCGTCGCGGGCGTCTGGCGCCACGCCAACGCGCGCGAGCGCGGCATGAAGCGCGTGCAGGTCGAGCCGCACCTGTCGGTCACCGGGGCTTGCTCGGCCGAGTGGGTGCCGATCAAGCCGAAGACCGACGCCGCATTCCTCTACGCGCTCCTCCACGTGATGCTGCACGAGGCGCCGCGCGAGAAGCTCGACCTCGAATTCCTCTATCGCCATACGTCCTCGCCCTACCTGGTGGGCGCCAACGGCTTCTACCTGCGCGAGCCCGCGACCGGCCAGCCGATCGTCGCCGCAGCGCTCGAAGCGAAGGAAACGCACGTCAGCCTCGAAACCGGCGCGGACGGCGAGCTGCTCGCCGAAGGCTCGCTCGAGGGCGAGACGGCGTTCGCGAAACTGGTCGCGCACATGAAGCCCTACTCGCCCGAGTGGGCCGAGCGCATCTGCGACGTGCCCGCCGCGCGCGTCCGGCGCATCGCCAACGAGTACCTCGACGCGGCGTGCGTCGGGCAGACGATCGAGATCGAGGGCAAGACCCTGCCCTACCGCCCGGTCGCGGTGAGCCTCGGCAAGACGGTCACCAACGGCTGGGGCGGCTACGAATGCTGCTGGGCGCGGACGCTCTTGGCCGCGCTCGTAGGTGCATTGGAGACCCCCGGCGGCATCCTCGGCACGACGGTGCGCCTGAATAGCCCGCTCTCGCAGCGCCAGCGCAGCGTGCGCTCGGGGCCTGATGGCCTGATGGGCCACCCCTTCAATCCCACGGACAAGGCGCACTGGAGCGCGCAGCCCAACATCCGCAACGCCTACCGCTCGATGGTGCCGCTGGTGGGCGACAACGCCTGGAGCCAGGCGCTCGGGCCCACGCACTTCTCGTGGATGTTCCTCGACCAGACGCCGCCCGGCCTGCCGCGCGTGACGCTGCCGGATGTCTGGTTCCTCTATCGCACCAACCCCGCGATCTCCTTCTGGGACACGCAGGCGATCGAGGAGCGCATGGCGCGCTTTCCGTTCGTGGTGGCCTTCGCCTTCACGCGCGACGAGACCAACCACTTCGCCGATCTCCTGCTGCCGGACGCCACCGACCTGGAGAGCCTGCAGCTCATCCGCATCGGCGGCTCGAAGTTCATCGAGCAGTTCTGGGACCGCGAAGGCTTCGCGCTGCGCCAGCCGGCGATCGCGCCGCGCGGCGAGGCGCGCGACTTCACCGACATCGCCACCGCACTTGCCCAGCGCACCGGGCTGCTCGAGCCGTACAACGCCGCGATCAACCGCGGCACGCTCGGCGTGCGGCTCGGCGACTTCGCGCTCGACACTGCGCGCGCGCACCCGGCCGAAGAGATCTGGGACGCGGCGTGCAAGGCGGCGAGCTTCGAGCTTTCGGAAGGCAAGGAAGCGAACGGCCTTGCCTGGTGGAAAGAGCACGGCCTCGCGACCAGGCCCTTCCCGCGCACCGCGTGGTACCTCTTCCCGACGCTCGCCGTGAAGGGGCTGCGCTTCGAGATGCCCTACCAGGAGCGGCTGCTGCGGGTTGGCACCGAGCTCGGCCGGCGACTGCACGAGCACGGCATGACCTGGTGGGACAAGCAGCTCGCCGAGTACCAGGCGCTGCCGGCCTACAAGGATTTCCCCGGCGAATGGGAGCAGGCGCTCGTCGCCATGGGCGGCGCGCTGCAGGACTACCCGTTCTGGCTGCTCACCTCGCGCTCGATGCAGTACGCCTGGGGCGGTAACGTAGGGATGCAGTTCATCAAGGAGGTCGCCGACAACGTCGCGGGCCACAGCGGGGTCATCCTCAACGCCGGCCGCGCGAAGGAGCTGCGCATCGAGGAAGGCGACTGGCTCGAGATCGCCACGCCCAAGCGCTCGGTACGCGCGCGCGCCGTGTTGCGCCAGGGAATCCGCCCAGACACGCTCTTGCTGCTCGGCCAGTTCGGCCACTGGGAAACGCCGGTGGCGAAGGACTTCGGCATGCCCTCGATGAACAGCCTCGTGCCGATGTCGCTCGAGCTGACGGACGCCACCGGCTCCGCCGCCGACATCGCGCGTGTGTCCCTGAGGAAGGCGGCATGACGACGTGGGCGATGGTCGCGGACCTGCGGCGCTGCGTCGGCTGCCAGACGTGCACCGCGGCCTGCAAGCAGACGAACGACACGCCCGTGGGCGTGCAATGGCGGCGCGTGCTCGACATGGAAGTCGGCGAGTACCCGGACGTGCGCCGCGCGTTCGTGCCGGTGGGCTGCATGCACTGCGACGACCCGCCCTGCATGCACGTGTGCCCGAGCACCGCGACGCGCAAGCGCGCCGACGGCATCGTCACCATCGACTACGACCTGTGCATCGGCTGCGCCTACTGCGCGGTCGCCTGCCCCTACCAGGCGCGCTACAAGTCGAGCGAGGACGCGAAGCGCCCCGACGTCGCCACCAAGTGCACGTTCTGCGTCGAGCGCATCGACGCCGGGCTGGCGAAGGGCCTGACGGCCGGCGTGGACCCGGAGGCGACGCCGGCGTGCGTCAACTCGTGCATCGCCCAGGCGCTGCATTTCGGCGACGTGGCCGATACAACCAGTAACGTCTCCGCGCTGCTCGCCGAGAACCAGCACTTCCGCATGCACGAGGAGCTCGGCACCGGCCCGCGCTTCTACTACCTCTGGGACAAGGCGCCATGAGCTTCGGCCCCAGGGCCTGGGTCCAGCAGCACTGGGACGCGCGCGCGGCGGCGAACTTCATGCTCGGCGGCGCGGGCGCGGGGCTGATGATCGCGGCCGCCCTCGCCTATCCCGACAGCCGCGCGCCGGTGCTGCTCGCGCTCGGCATGATCGCCGCGGGCCTCGCCGCCGTGTGGCTCGAGATCGGCAGGAAGCTGCGCGCCGTCAACGTCTTCTTCAACCCGTTCACGTCCTGGATGACGCGCGAGTCCTTCGCCGCGCTGCTGGTCTTCGCGCTCGGCGCCGCCGCGCTGTGGCAGCCGCGGCCGTTCCTGCCGCTCGCCGCCGCCGCGGCGCTCGCCTTCGTCTTCTGCCAGGGGCGCATCCTGCGTGCCTCGAAGGGCATCCCCGCCTGGCGCGCGCCGCAGGTGACGCTGCTCATCGTGAGCACCGGCCTCGCCGAGGGCGCGGGCATCGCGCTCTACTTCACCACTGCGCCGCTGCTCGTCGCCTGGTTCGGCCTCGCGGTGATCCTCAGGGCTTTCGCCTGGTCACGCTACGCGTCCGCGGTCCAGAGCCCGGCACTGGTCGCACCGGCCAAGATGCTCGTGCAGATCGGCACGGTCGGCGTGCTGCTGCTCACCCTCATGGCCTTCTGGATGCCGGACCTGGCGCTGCTTGCCGGTGCCGCCGCGCTCGTCACCGGCCTGTGGCTCAAGTTCGCGCTCGTGACGCGCGCCTCGCTCAACCAGGGCTTCCACCTGCCGCACCTGCCCGTGCGCGGCGCGCGCTGATCGGAGGAACCAACGATGACCGCCATGCTCCAGCCCCAGTACGCGGCAAAAGTGCATCCGCGCGCCGCGAAGAGCCGCTTCTTCCACGACCGCGGGGCGGAGACGCTGTCGCGCGACGCGCTCGCGAAGCTGCAGTTGAAGCGCCTGCGCGAGACGCTGAAGAACGCCTACGACAAGGTGCCGCTGCACCGCGAGCGCATGAAGACGCTCGGCGTGCGCCCGCAGGACATCAAGTCTCTTGAGGACGTGCGCAGGCTCCCCTTCACGCTGAAGGGTGACCTGCGAGAGCACTATCCGTTCGGCATGTTCGCGCGGCCGCGCGAGCAGCTCGCGCGCCTGCATGCCTCCTCCGGCACCACCGGCAAGCCGACCGTGGTCGGCTACACCGCGCGCGACCTCGATACCTGGGCGGACCTGATGGCGCGCTCGATGGCCTGCGCGGGGGCGCGCCCCGGCGACGTGGTGCACAACGCCTACGGCTACGGCCTGTTCACCGGCGGACTGGGCGCGCACTACGGGGCCGAGCGCCTCGGCGCCACCGTGGTGCCGATGTCGGGCGGCTCGACCGAGCGCCAGGTGCTGCTGATCCAGGACTTCGGTGCGCGCGTGTTGTGCGCGACGCCCTCCTATGCGCTCGCCATCGCCGAGGTCGCCGAGCGCGAGGGCGTGGACCTGCGCGCCTCGAAGCTCGAGGTCGGCCTGTTCGGCGCCGAGCCGTGGAGCGAGGCGATGCGCCGCGAGATCGAGGCGCGCATGGGCCTGAAGGCCGTGGACGTCTACGGGCTCTCGGAGATCATGGGGCCGGGCGTCGCCGTGGAGTGCGAAGCGCAGGACGGCCTGCACGCCTGGGAGGATCACTTCCTCATCGAGATCATCGACCCGGACACCGGGGCGCCGTTGCCCGAGGGCGAGGCGGGCGAGCTGGTCATCACCACGCTCACCAAGGAGGCGCTGCCGATGCTGCGCTACCGCACGCGCGACATCACGCGCGTGACCACCGCGCGCTGCGCCTGCGGCAGGCGCCACGTGCGGCTGCAGCGCATCACGGGCCGCAACGACGACATGCTGATCATCCGCGGCGTGAACGTGTATCCGTCGCAGATCGAGGCGGTGCTCGTGGGGCTGCCCGGCGTCGCGCCGCACTACCAGCTGGTCGTCGAGAGGAGCGGCAGCCTCGACGAGCTGACCGTCGAGGTCGAGGCGGCCACGCTCGAGCACGCGCTCGAGGAGCTGCAGGAGCGCGTGCGGCACCAGATCAAGTCCATGATCGGCGTCACCACGCGCGTGGTGGCGAAGAAGCCGGGTGAAGTGCCGCGCTCGCAGGGCAAGGCGGTGCGCGTGCGCGACCTGCGTCCGAAGAAGGCCTGATGTTCGCCAACGTCGCCCGCAGCCGCCTGCTGCCGATGTCGGTGCCGTTCCGCTACTTCGGCGCGGCAGTGGCATTGCACATCGCCGCCTGGGCGGCGCTGCTCGCGGGGGCGCGAGACGTGGCCGCCTTTCCCGGCGGCCTCGGCTGGCCGTTCGCGGCGCTGCACCTCGCGACGCTCGGCGTGCTGGCGATGGCGGCGATCGGCGCGACGCTGCAGCTGCTGCCGGTGGCGACGCGCCAGCCGGTGCGCTCGGTGGGCGCGGCCAAGCTCGTCTGGTGGCTGTTCGTCCCGGGCGTGCTGCTGTTCGGGGGCGGCGCGGCGGCCTACGCGCCGCGCGCCATGGCGCCGGGCGCCGTGCTTGCGTTGGCGGCGCTCTCCCTGTACGGCTGGCTGCTCGCGCGCAACCTGTGGAGCGCGCGCGGCATGCCGGTGGTGGTGGCGCACGGCTGGGCGGCGCTCGCCGCGCTCGCCGGGCTCGCCTTCACGGGACTTGCGCTCGTGGCGCGCTACGAGCACGGCCTGGCGCTCGATCACTCGGCGTTCCGCGTCGCGCACCTCGTGCTCGCCGCCTACGGCTTCATGGGCCTGCTGGCGCTCGGCCTGTCGCAGTTCCTGCTGCCGATGCTGGCCGTCGCGCGTCCGCCCGCGCCGCGCAGCGCCTACGCCGCCCTCGGCACGGCGCTCGCCGCCATCCTGCTTGCGCTCGGCGGCTTCCTGGGCGCCGCCGCGCTCGCCGGGCTCGTGGCGGCGGCGATCCACGTCGTGTCGCTCGAGCGCTCGTTGCGCGCGCGCCTGCGCCCGGCGCTCGGGCCCGCGTTCCAGCTGGTGCGCGCGAGCTGGGCGCTGCTCCTCGCCAGCCTCGCGCTCGCGCTCGCCATGGCGCTCGGCTGGGCGCCGCCGCGCGCGGGCGTGCTGTTCATCGTGCTGCTCGTGCCCGGCTGGCTGCTGACGTTCCTGCTCGGCGTGCTGCAGCGCATCGTGCCCTTTCTTGCCTCGGTGCACGCGGGCGCCCGCGCGCCGCCGCTCGCTTCCGCGCTCAGCCCGCAGGGGCCGCTCGCCGCGCACCGCGTGCTGCATTTCGCCGCTCTCGCCGGGCTGCTCGCCGGGGTGGCGCTCGATGCGCTGTGGCTGGTGCAGGTGGCAGCCGCCGCCGGCCTTGCCGGCGCGCTTGCTTTCGCCGCCTTTTTCGCCGGCGTGCTCGGCCGCCTGAAGAGCGCGCGCGTGCCCGCGCACGCCTGAGGACCGCCCCATGGACTTCAACCGCCACATCAGCCGCCGCCTGCACGAGGAGCACGAGGCGACGCTCGCGCTCTGGGGGCGCCTGGAGCAGACGCTCGCCATGCGCGGCGCGAAGCCGCCCACCGAGGAAGACTTGCGCCTGGTGCGCGACTGCACGGCCCAGATCGCCGACGAGGTGACGCGCCACTTCGCCTTCGAGGAGAAGGACCTGTTTCCGCTGCTCGCGGCTTCCGGCGAAGGCGACATCGCCGGGCTGCTCGCCGAGGAGCACGCGACGATCCGCGAGGCCGCGCGGCGCTTCGGCGAGCTCGCGCAACCGTCCGCCGACCTGCAGGCGCGCTGGCCCGAGGCGCGCGCGCTGGCGCTGGAGCTCGCCGAGCGGCTGGTGAGCCACGTGCAGAAGGAAGAGATGTCGCTGCTGCCCTCGCTCGAGGACCTGCTCGACGAGGAAACCGACCAGGCACTCGCCGGGAGCTACGTATGAACGCAAAGAAGAAACGCCCCTCCGCGCCAGCGGCAACGAAGTCACGCCTGCTCACCCCGGCGGCGAAGACGCGGCCGCTCGCGCCCGCCGACCTCGACGCGGTGGTCGCCATCGACGCCGAGCTCATGGGCCGCACGCGCCGCGCCTACTTCGAGCGGCGGCTCAACGCCGCGCTGCGCCAGCCCAAGCTCCACCTGCAGTTCGCCGCCGAGGTGGACGGCAGGCTGGCAGGCCACGCGCTCGGGCGCGTGCTCGAGGGCGAGTTCGGCCGCGCGCAGCCCGGGCTGCGGCTGGAGGTGATCAGCGTGGCGCGCGGCGCGCAGGGCCGCGGCGTCGGCTGGGCGCTGCATGCCGCGCTGGAGGCGGCGGCGAGAAAGCGTGGCCTCGCCGAGCTGCGCACCGCCGCGCCCTGGCGCGACACGGCCATGCTGCGCTTTCTCGCCGCGACCGGCTACGCGCTGTCCGGCGCGCTGGTCCTGGAGAGCGCGCTGCAGGACAACCCGCTGCTCACGCGGCCGGAGTCCGTCGCCTCGCCCTCGCGCGACAAGCCCGGCGACCCGAACGACTGGAGCGCGCCGCAGGCGAACGACTACGAGCAGCTCGCCCGCGATACCGCGGACGTGCGCCTGCTGGCGGCGAAGGACCTGGACGACGTGGTGCGCATCGACCACCACGTCACCGGGCGCGACCGCCGCGCCTTCGTCCAGCACGCGCTCGACGAGGCGCTGCGCGAGACGGGCGTGCGCATCTCGCTCGCCGCGCGCAAGGACGGCATCATGGCCGGCTACGTCATGGCGCGCGCCGACCTCGGCGACTTCGGCCGCACCGAGCCCGTGGCGGTGATCGACACGCTCGGCGTGGCGCCCGAGTACGAGCACCACGGCATCGGCCACGCGCTGCTGCAGCAGCTGTTCCTCAACCTCAACGCGCTGCACATCGAGCGCGTCGAGACCGTGGTCGCGGTGCAGGCGCAGGGGCTGCTGCACTTCTTCCTCGGCATCGGCTTCGCGCCGTCGCAGCGCCTCGCGTTCGTCAAGCGGCTGACATGATTCCCTGGGACGCGCGCTACGAGGTCGGCATCGCCGTCATCGACGGCCAGCACCGCGAGATGGTGGACATCGCCAACCGCCTGCTCGCCGGACTGCGCGCGGGCGCCGCGCGCGACGACCTGGTGGAGACGCTGCGCGCGCTGGTGCGCGCCGCCGAGCACAACGTCGCCACCGAGGAGCGCCTGATGCAGGAGCACGGCTTGTCGCCCGCGCACCATGCCGCGGAGCACGAGCGGCTGCTGGAGGAAATCCGGCGCTTCGACCTGAAGCTGGACGAGCGCGGCCTCGCCGAGAGCGCGCGCTTCCTGCACGAGTGGCTGCTCGGGCACATCGACGAGGACGACCGACCGTTCGCCGAGCAGTTGCGCGCGCGCGGAGTGACCTGAAAGGGGAATGCCATGAAGCTCGACGCAAAGACCGCCGTGGTCACCGGTGCCGCCTCCGGCATCGGGCGCGCGACGGCGGAGGCGCTCGCCGCCGCGGGCGCGCACGTGATCCTCGGCGACGTGAACCTGGAGGCCGGCGAGGCCGCGGCCGCCGCCATCCGCGCGCAAGGCCGGGGCGCGGACTTCCTGCGCCTCGACGTCACCGACCTGTCGTCGGTGGAGTCGTTCCGGCGCGAGGCGCTCGCGCGCCGCAAGGAGGTGCACATCGTCGCCAACGTCGCCGGCTGGGGCCGCACCGAGCCGTTCGTCAAGAACACGCCCGAGTTCTGGAAGAAGCTCGTCGACCTCAATCTGATGGGCCCGGTG
>JAOUIL010000051.1 GCA_029883975.1 Betaproteobacteria bacterium | reverse complement strand
TACTTTTAGTCTTGGCGACGATAAGTGCCTGTAATCCAGGAAACTTCTTATCTACTTTGTCCATTTCGCTAGTACATTCAGTGAAGGCCTGAATCCAAGATAGCGGGCGTCCTCCTCTCAAACAATTTCGCGCTATGCAAGCCTCAGCCAAGATCTGCTCGATTACATTGATGGATACGTTCCCTCCAGTCTGGCGCACCAGTTCCTCTATCGCTTTGTCGGTAAAGGAATCCAGGCCTAGCAGATCGCTCAAACGGAGTGGGCTTCCCCCGACGTAGGCGTAGGTATTCAGCCCGCCACGAAGACCGATAGGATCACTTTCTCCGTATCTTCCGATACTTGGGTCGTAGTCCCGGAAGTAGTTGTAGTGAAGCCCGGTCTCCTTGTCGTACCTTTGCCCGGGTAGTCGTAGAGGTAGGTCGAAGGCGACCGAGTTTGCGTCCGGATCCTCATCCGCCGGGTTGTTGCCGAAGGGCTCTGCCTGGTCCCACCGCCACACCGTCGTACCGGCAGCGTCGGCAACGAGCCGTGGTGTGTTCAGATACTTCGCCTCATCCGGACGAGACTGACCGCCGAGTGGCCGGTGCCTAGACGGGCTTGCCACGTATGTCACATCCGACATATACTCAGGTCGTGCGCCCTGCCGATAAGCCCTTGCTCTGGTTGCATGGCGAGGTGAAGTCGCCGCCCTTCTCGGCCTCCGCGCGCATCGAAGCCGGCGTGCTGCTGCGCCGGCTGCAGCGCGGCGAGAAGCTGGGTTTGCCCCACAACCGGCCGATGCCGGATGTCGGCAAGGGGTGCCACGAGCTGCGGATCGTGGACGAGGCGCGAGCATGGCGAATTATGTACGCGGTCCGGTCCGATGCAATCGTGATCCTCGAGGTGTTCTCGAAGACCACGCGCACGACGCCCGCCCAGGTCCTGCGGCACTGTCGCCGTCGCCTGGCGGCCTACGAATCGGCCGCACGAGGAAAGGAGTCGAAGCGATGAAGCCTACCAAAATGAAGCGCCTGCGTGCCGCCGGCTGGAAAACGGGCAGCACGGCCGAGTTCCTCGGCCTGAGCGAGGCCGAGGCGGCGCTGGTCGAGCTCAAGCTCGCTCTGGTCGCCGCGGTGCGTGCGACGCGTCAGAAGCGCGGGCTGTCGCAGACCGATCTCGCGCAGCGTCTGCGCTCCAGCCAGTCCCGTGTCGCCAAGATCGAGGCGGGCGATGCCAGTGTTTCGCTCGACCTCATCGTGCGGGCGCTGCTCGCGGCAGGCGCGAGCCGCAAGGACGTGGAGAAGGCGTTCGTGGCGATCGAGTAGCCAATTAGTTTCGAGCGGCAGCCGCTGCGTGTTCAGATGTTCATCCTGGTGCATGCAGGCAGCTAGGGCCGACGTCTCGATGAAGAGCACGCGGCCATACTATGTCAGTGACGCATGTGCGTGAATGACCTATTACCCCGCCGGCCCGGCCGCCCAGAGCAGCCCCACGATCGTCTTCACGTCGGTGAGCCGCCCGTCGCGCGCCATCGCCTGCGCCTCGGCGAGCGGCAGCGAGAACACTTCGAGGAACTCCCCTTCGGCGAGCTGCTGCTGACGCTGCTCGAGGCCGCGCGCGAGCCAGATCTCGATCACCTCGTCGCTGTAGCCGATGGCGTTGTGTATCTCGCCGAGCCGGCGCCACTCGCGCGCCACGTAGCCCGTCTCCTCCAGGAGCTCGCGCTTGCCCGTCTCCAGGTGGTCCTCCCCCTGCTCGAGCTTGCCGGCGGGGATCTCGACCAACACCCGGCCCAGGGGGTAGCGGAACTGCCGCTCGAGCACCACGCGGTCGTCGTCGAGCAGCGCGACGATCGCCACCGCGCCGGGATGGCGGATGTACTCGCGCACCGACTCGCTGCCGTCGGGCAGGCGCACGCGGTCGCGGTATACCTTGAGCAGGCGCCCGGAGAACACTTCCTCGCCCGCGAGCAACGTCTCGGCGAGATCCTTCGGCACTAGAGGGAGCGGATGGCCGCCTGGCAGAGCGCCATCAGGCCCTGCGGCAGCAGGCCGAGCGCGAGCAGCGCGAGGCCGTTGACCGACAGCAGCCAGCGTGCGCTGCCACCGCCGGCCGGAACGGCCACGCCGGCGGGATCATCGAAGTACATCAGCTTCACCACGCGCAGGTAGTAGAACGCGCCGACCAGCGAGAACGCGACCGCCGCCACCGCCAGCCACAGTTGCCCCGCCTGCACGACCGCCGAGATGACGGCGAACTTGGCATAGAAGCCGGCCATCGGCGGGATGCCGGCGAGCGAGAACATCATCAGCAGCATGAGGAACGCGAGCCACGGGTCGCGCCGGTTCATGCCCTTCATGTCCTCCAGCCGCTCGCATTCCGCGCCCTGGCGCGAGGCGAGCAGCAGCACGCCGAACGCGCCGAGCGACATCAGCACGTACACCGCCGTGTAGAACATGGCGGCGCCGTAGGCGTCCACGGCGTTCAGCCGGTTGCCGCCCACCACGCCCGACAGCAGCCCGAGCAGCATGAAGCCCATGTGCGAGATCGTGGAATAGGCCAGCATGCGCTTGAGATTGCTCTGCGCGATGGCGGCCAGGTTGCCGAGCGCCATCGACAGCACCGCGAGCACGACGAGCATCTGCTGCCAGTCGACCGCCAGCGCCGGCAGTCCGTTGACCAGCAGCCGCAGCGCCATGGCGAAGGCCGCGAGCTTGGGCGCGGTGCCGATCACCAGCGTGACCGCGGTGCTGGCGCCGTGGTAGACGTCCGGGATCCACATGTGGAACGGCACGGCGCCCAGCTTGAAGGCGATGCCCGCGACCACGAACACCAGGCCGAACACCAGCAGCGTGCGCATGCTGCTCGAACTGGCGGCGAGCGCGGCAGTCTGCGGGCCGATGTCGGTGAACAGCAGCGAGCCGGTGGCGCCGTAGATCATGGACATGCCGTACAGCAGCAGCCCCGAGGCGAGCGCGCCGAGCACGAAGTACTTCATCGCCGCCTCGGTCGAGGCCGCGCTGTCGCGGTTGAGCGCCACCAGCGCGTACAGGCACAGCGTCAGCAGCTCCAGCCCGAGGTACAGGCTGAGGAAGCTGTTGGCGCTGATCATCACCAGGATGCCGAGCAGCGCGAACAGCAGCAGCGTGAGGAACTCGCCCTTGAGCAGGCCGCGCTCGTGCAGGTAGGGGCGCGCGTACACCAGCACCGCCGACACGGTGATGAAGGCGAACAGCTTCAGCACGTGCGAAAGCAGGTCCGACACGAACAACCCGTAGAAGATGTAGTAGCGCTTGCCTTCCGACTCGGACAGCACGAACAGGGTGGCGCAGAACGCGATCAGCAGCACGCCCTGTGCGAACAGGTAGCTCAGTCGCCGCGTCTCGCTCTTCGAGGCGAGGTCCACCAGCATCAGCGCGCAGGCGCCGGCGAGCAGCACCATTTCCGGCAGCGCGCGCAGGTGGCTGAGGAGCTGGGCGAGGCTCATAGCTTGGATTGCGCCACGTGGCGCAGCAGCTCGTTGACCGAGGCGTGCATGACCTCGGTGAAGGGCAGCGGGTACACGCCCATGGCGAGCACCGCGGCGGCCAGCAGCCCGAGCACCAGCGCCTCGCGCGGATTCAGGTCCTTGAGCGCCGCCACCTGCGCGTTCGCCACTGCGCCGAAAACCACGCGCTTGTACATCCACAGCGTGTAGGCCGCGCCGAACACCAGCGTCGTGGCGGCGGCGAAGGCCAGCCAGAAATTCTTCTGCATCGCGCCCATGATCACCATGAACTCGCCGACGAAGCCGCTGGTCGCCGGCAGGCCGCAGTTGGCCATGGCGAACAGCATCATGAGCGAGGCGAAGCGCGGCATGGTGTTCGCCACCCCGCCGTAGTCGGCGATGGCGCGCGTGTGCATGCGGTCATAGAGCACGCCCACGCACAGGAACAGCGCCGCGGAGACGAAGCCGTGCGAGATCATCTGCACCAGGCCGCCCTCTACGCCCCAGGCGTTGAAGACGAAGAAGCCCAGCGTGACGAAGCCCATGTGCGAGATCGAGGAATAGGCGATCAGCTTCTTCAGGTCGGTCTGCACCAGCGCCACCAGGCCGATGTAGACCACGGCCACCAGCGACAGCGCGATCATCAGCCAGGCGAGCTCGCGTGAGGCATCCGGCAGGATGGGCAGCGTGAAGCGCACGAAGCCGTAGGCGCCGAGCTTGAGCATGATCGCCGCCAGCACCACCGAGCCCCCGGTGGGCGCCTCGACGTGCGCGTCGGGCAGCCAGGTGTGCACCGGCCACATCGGCACCTTGACGGCGAACGCGAGCAGGAAGCCGAAGAACAGCCAGGTCTGCGCGGTGAGCGACAGCGGCAGCGCGTGCCAGTCGAGGATGGCGAAGCTGCTGCCCGACTTGCCGTACAGGTACAGCAGCGCCACCAGCATGAGCAGCGAGCCGGCGAGCGTGTAGAGGAAGAACTTGAGCGCCGCGTACACCCGGTTCGCCCCGCCCCACACGCCGATGATGATGAACATCGGGATCAGCGTCGCCTCGAAGAACACGTAGAACAGCACGCCGTCGAGCGCCGCGAACACGCCGTTCATCACGCCCGAGAGCATGAGGAAGGAGGCGTAGTACTGCCCCACCCGGCTGCCAATCACGCTCCAGCCGGCGATCACCACCAGCACGGTGATGAACGAATTGAGCAGCACGAACAGCACCGAGATGCCGTCCACGCCCAGGTGGTAGTGCACGTTGAACTGCGGGATCCAGGGGGCGAGCTCGACGAACTGCATGCCCGGCTGGGCCAGGTCGAAGCCGGCGTACAGCGGCAGCGTGACGAGGAAGCCGAGCAGCGCGCCGGCGAGCGCCAGCGCGCGCTGCAGCGGCGCGTTGCGGTCGCCGCCGGCGGCCAGCACGAGCAGCCCGGCCACGATGGGCACCCAGATGGCGAGCGACAGGAGGGGGGCGTGGGTCATCGTCTACGACCAGAACCGCCAGATCACCCAGGTCACGCCGGCGAGGATGCCGAACAGCATCAGGAAGGCGTAGGTATTGAGGATGCCCGTCTGCGCGAGGCGCACGATGCCCGAGAACCAGCCCACGACCCGCGCCGAACCGTTCACCATCAGTCCGTCGATGAAGGTCTGGTCGCCGGCCTTCCACAGCCCCGTGCCGAGCACGCGCGCGCCCGCGCCGAACAGCCAGGCATACAGCTCGTCGAAGCCGTACTTGCGCTCGACCACGGCATACAGCGGGCCGAGGCGCATGGCGATGCGCTTGGGCAGGCTGGAAGGCCTGCGATACAGGATCGCGGCCGCGGCGATGCCGGCGAGCGCCAGCCAGAACGGCAGCGAGACCAGGCCGTGCACGACGAAGTCCCAGGCGCTGTCCACCGGCAGGAAGCGGCCGACCAGCCAGCCGGCGAGCACGGACGGGATCGCCAGCAGCACCAGCGGCACGGTGACCACGGCGGGCGACTCGTGCGGCGGGCGGTGCGCGTCGTAGCGCGGCGCGCCGTGGAACGCCATGAACACCATGCGGAACGTATAGGCGGCGGTGACGAACACGCAGGCGAGCACGCACAGGTAGGCAAAGCCGGCGCCCGGGATGGTCGCGTGCCGCGCCGCCTCGATGATCGCGTCCTTGGAGAAGAAGCCGGCGAAGCCCGGGATGCCCGCCGAGGAGATGGCGCCAAGCAGGAAAGTCCAGTAGGTCACCGGCATCGCGGCCTTCAGGCCACCCATGCGGCGCATGTCCTGCTCGTGGTGCAGCGCGATGATCACCGAGCCCGCGCCGAGGAACAGCACCGCCTTGAAGAAGGCGTGCGTCATCAGGTGGAAGATGGCCGCCGAGTAGGCCGAGGCGCCGAGCGCCACCGTCATGTAGCCGAGCTGCGACAGCGTCGAGTAGGCGACCACGCGCTTGATGTCGTACTGCGTGAGCGCCACCAGTCCCATGAAGAGCGCCGTGATGCCGCCGATCACCAGCACCACCGAGCGCGCGGTGGCCGAGAGCTCGTACAGCGGCGCCATGCGCGCCACCATGAAGATTCCCGCCGTCACCATGGTCGCGGCGTGGATCAGTGCGGAGATCGGCGTCGGGCCCTCCATCGAGTCCGGCAACCACACGTGCAGCGGGAACTGCGCGCTCTTGCCCATCGCCCCTACGAACAGCGCGAGGCAGATGAGCGTCACCGGCGCAGCGAGCGCCGGTGCCTCGGCGAACACCTGCGCGTAGTCCAGGCTGCCGAAGTAGGCGAGCACCAGCGCGATGCCGAGGATGAAGCCGAAGTCCCCGACGCGGTTGACGAGGAACGCCTTGAGGTTGGCGTGGATCGCCGTAGGCCGCGTGTACCAGAAGCCGATCAGCAGGTACGACACCAGCCCCACCGCCTCCCAGCCGAAGAACAGCTGCAGGAAGTTGTTCGCCATCACCAGCATCAGCATGGAGAAGGTGAACAGCGAGATGTACGAGAAGAAGCGCTGGTAGCCCGGATCCTCGGCCATGTAGCCGATGGTGTAGACGTGCACCATCAGCGACACGAAGGTCACCACCACCATCATCAGCGCGCTGAGCCGGTCGATGAGGAAGCCGATCTCGAGCGTCACGCCACCGCTCGTCAGCCAGGTGTAGACGGTACCGTTGAACGTATTGCCTTCGAGCACGTCGGCGAAGATCCAGCAGGAGGCGAGGAACGACACCAGCACGCCGAGGATGGTCACCGTGTGCGCGCCCGCGCGGCCGAGGGCGCGACCGAACAGGCCCGCGAGGATCGCGCCGGCGAGCGGTGCCAGCGGCACCAGCAGATAGAGGGTCTTCATCCCTTGAGCGAGTCGAGGTCCTCGACGTTGATGGTCGAGAGGTTGCGGAACAGCACCACGAGGATCGCCAGGCCGATGGCCGATTCGGCGGCCGCCACCGTCAGGATGAAGAACACGAACACCTGCCCCGCCAGGTCGCCGAGGAAGTGCGAGAAGGCGACGAAGTTGAGGTTCACCGCGAGCAGCATCAGCTCGATCGCCATCAGCAGCACGATCAGGTTGCGGCGGTTGAGGAAGATGCCGACCACGCTGATGGCGAACAGCAGCGCGCCGAGCACCAGGAAGTGGTTGAGCGTCAGCGCGCCGCTCATCGCTCGGTCTCCGCCGGCATGGAGACCAGGCGCACGCGCTCCTCGCGCCGCGCCGCGAGCTGCAGCGCGGGGTCGAGCGCCTTCGTGTCCTTGCGCCGCCGCAGCGTGAGCGCGATGGCGGCGATGATCGCCACCAGCAGGATGACCGCCGCGATCTCGAAGGCGTACACGTACTGCGTGTACAGCACGCGGCCCAGCTCGCGCGTGTTGCTGTAGCCGGCCGGCACCACGCGCGTGCTGGTCGCCGAGCCAAAGTGGCGGCTGGCCAGCATGGCCACCAGCTCGAAGGCCATGATCCCGCCGACCACGACGGCCATCGGCAGGTTCTTCCAGAACCCCTCGCGCAGGCGCTCGAGGTTGACGTCGAGCATCATCACCACGAACAGGAACAGCACCATCACCGCGCCGACGTACACCAGCAGCAGCGTGATGGCGAGGAACTCCGCGCGCAACAGCAGCCAGATGCCGGCCGCCGTGAAGAAGGCGAGCACCAGCGCGAGCGCCGCGTGCACCGGGTTGCGCGCGGTGATCACGCGCAGCGCGGCGCCGAGCAGGATGGCGGCGAAGGCGTAGAAGACGATGGTCTCGAGCATGCGTTCTCGTTCTTGCTTCTTGTTACCGGTAGCGGGCGTCCGCCGCCCGGTCCCGGGCGATCGTTTCCTCGTAGCGGTCCCCCACCGCGAGCAGCATGGGCTTGGTGTAGTACAGGTCGCCGCGCTTCTCGCCGTGGAACTCGAAGATGCGCGTCTCGACGATGGCGTCCACCGGGCAGGCCTCCTCGCAGAAGCCGCAGTAGATGCACTTCACCAGGTCGATGTCGTAGCGCGTCGTGCGGCGCGTGCCGTCGGCGCGCACCTCCGACTCGATGTGGATGGCGAGCGCCGGGCAGACCGCCTCGCACAGCTTGCAGGCGATGCAGCGCTCCTCGCCGTTCGGGTAGCGGCGCAGCGCGTGCAGGCCGCGGAAGCGCGGGCTCTGCGGCGTCTTCTCCTCCGGAAACTGCACCGTGATCTTGCGCGCGAACAGGTAGCGGCCGGTGAGCGCCATGCCGCGCACCAGCTCGACCAGCAGGAAGGCGCGGAACAGGTCGGCGAGGCGCTGCATCATTGCCACAGGCTCCACGGCGTCTGCATCCACAGGCCGATGACCGCGATCCACACCAGCGTCAGCGGAATGAACACCTTCCAGCCCAGGCGCATGATCTGGTCGTAGCGGTAGCGCGGGAAGGTGGCGCGGATCCACAGGAACATGGAGACGATGACGAACATCTTGGCCAGCAGCCAGAGGAACGGCGGCACCGCGTCGAACAGCGCGCTGGACACCGGCGCCTGCCAGCCGCCGAAGAACAGGATCGCGGTCAGCGCGCTGATCAGGATCATGTTCATGTACTCGGCGAGGAAGAACAGGGCGAAGCTCATGCCCGAATACTCGATCATGTGCCCGGCCACGATCTCCGACTCGCCCTCCACCACGTCGAACGGCGCGCGGTTGGTCTCGGCGACGCCGGACACGAAGTACACCACCAGCATCGGCAGCAGCGGCAGCCAGTTCCAGGACAGGAACGTGAGACCCATGTCGGCGAACCGCCCCCTGCCCTGCTGCGCGACGATGTCCGACAGGTTGAGGCTGCCCGAGACCATCAGCACCACCACGAGCGCGAAGCCCATGGCGAGCTCGTAGGACACCATCTGCGCCGCCGAGCGCATGGCGCCGAGGAACGCATACTTGGAGTTGGACGCCCAGCCGGCGATGATCACGCCGTACACGCCGAACGAGGTGAGCGCGAGCACGTACAGCAGCCCGGCGTTGATGTCGGCGAGCACCAGCTCGGGCGCGAACGGAATCACCGCCCAGGCGGCGAGCGCGGGCATCAGCATCATGATCGGCGCCAGCACGAACAGCCCCTTGCTGGCGTTCGTCGGCAGGATGATCTCCTTGAACAACAGCTTCACGCCGTCGGCGATCGGCTGCAGCAGTCCCAGGGGCCCCACGCGGTTCGGGCCGATGCGGATCTGGATCCAGCCGATGAGCTTGCGCTCCCACAGGGTCAGGTAGGCCACCGCCACGAACAGCGGCACGACGATGGCGACGATGCCCGCCAGCGTCCAGGCGGTGTCGATGAGCGCGAGGCGCAAGTCCATCTAGGCCACTTTCTCCACGGACGCCTTCTCCACGCTGACCGTGCCGAACATCGGCCCGAGATCCGCCGTCGCGGCATGCGCGGCAGCGATGCGCACGCAGTCCTCCGGCAACTTGTCGTCGAGCGCCGCGGTCAGGCGCGCCTGCCCCGCCTGCATGCGCGCGAGCACCGGCTGCCCCTCCGCCAGGCCGAGCTTCTGCAGGAGCCGCGCGTTCATCCACGCCCTGGGCGGGCGCGCGTCGCGCGTCTTCTGCAGCGACGGCGAGCGCCGCACGAGCGGATCGGCGGCGTAGATCGGCACTTCAGCGATGCGCTGCAGCCCCGCAGACGCCACAACGGGCGCCGCCGCGCCCGCCTCGATGCGGTTGGAGAGCAGCGCCGCCACGTCCCGGCCGGCGAGGCAGGCGCTGCGCACCTCCTCGATCGTGTCGAAGGCGGTACCGGGCCGGTCGAGCATGGTGCCGAGCACGCGCAGCACCTTCCAGGCCGGGCGTGCCTCGCCTGCCGGCAGCACGCAGGCGTTGAAAGTCTGTACGCGCCCTTCCGTGCTGACGAAGGTGCCGGCGGTCTCGGTGAACGGCACGATCGGCAGCAGCACGTCGCCGACGTCCGAGCGCCACGCGCTCAGGTTGACGATGAAGCGCGCGCGCTCGGCGGCGCGCGGATCCGCGCAATCGAGGCGCGGCTCCACGTTGAGCAGCAGCAGTGCGTCCTTCTTCAGGACTTCCGGCATGCCGCCGCCGGCCGGCAGCCCGGCCACATAGCCGCCTACCGAATTCGCCGCCTCGCCGAGGAAGCCGAGCTGCACGCCGAGCGCCTGCGCGGCAGCGTGGAGGGCCGCGGCCTGCGGGTGCTGCTGCGCGAAGTTGCCGAGCAGCACCGCGGCGTTCTTCGCGCCCGCGAGCCTCTCCTTGAAGGCGGCGATCGCGCCGGCGAGCGCGTTGGGCGCCACGATGGTCTTCGAGGCGAGCGGCATCAGCCAGTCGTCGTCCACCGAGTGCAGGACGTGGACCTGGGCGCCGCGCTTCGCCGCCTGGCGCATGCGGTGCGCGAGCAGCGGATGGTCCTTGCGCAGGAACGAGCCCACGACCAGCACGCGATCGAGCGTGCCGAGCTCGGCCACCGGCATGCCGAGCCAGGGAATGCCCGCGCGACGGCCGTCGGCGGAAAAGTCGCTGTGCCGCAGGCGGAAGTCGGCGGGCCCGAGCTTGCCCGCGAGATACAACTCCTCGAGCGTAGCGTGCGGCGAAGCGAGCACGCCGGCGTCGCGCAGTCCCTCGGCGGCGCGCTCCAGCGCCTCCTCCCACTCCGCCTCCTCCAGCCGTCCGCCGCGGCGGACCATCGGCCGCAACAGCCGGTCCGGCGCATTGAGGCCCTCGTAGGAGAAGCGATCCTTGTCCGACAGCCAGCATTCGTTCACCGCCCCGTTCTCCAGCGGCAGCACGCGCATGACCCGGTTCTGCTTCACCTGCACGACGAGGTTCGAGCCCAGGCCGTCGTGCGGCGCGACGCTGCGGCGGCGGGAGAGTTCCCAGGTGCGCGCGCTGTAGCGGAAGGGCTTGGAGGTGAGCGCGCCCACCGGGCACAGGTCGATCATGTTGCCCGAGAGCTCCGAGTCCACCGAGCGCCCGATGAAGGACACGATCTCCGCATGTTCGCCGCGGTTGATCATGCCGAGCTCCATGACGCCGCCGATCTCCTCGCCGAAGCGCACGCAGCGCGTGCACTGGATGCAGCGGCTCATCTCCTCGGCGGCCACCAGGGGTCCGAGGTCCTTATGCAGCACGACGCGCTTTTCTTCCTGGTAACGCGAGGCGGAGCCGCCATAGCCCACCGACAGGTCCTGCAGCTGGCACTCCCCGCCCTGGTCACAGATCGGGCAGTCGAGCGGGTGATTGATGAGCAGGAACTCCATGACGCCGTTCTGTGCCTTCCTGGCCGCCGGCGACTGGGTCCAGATCTTCATGCCGTCGGCCACGGGCGTCGCGCAGGCGGGCATCGGCTTCGGGGCCTTCTCCACCTCGACCAGGCACATGCGGCAGTTGGCGGCGACCGACAGCTTGGGGTGGTAGCAGAAGTGCGGGATGAAGATGCCCAGGCGCTTGGCCGCCTCGATCACCGAGGTGCCAGCGGCCACCTCGATGGCCTTGCCGTCGATCTCGAGGGTCGGCATCAGGCGGCTTCCTTGACGGCCAGCGGCGCGTGCGCGGACGGCCGGCCCCACTTGGGCTCGATGTCGTGCGTCACGAGGCAGCGCCGGTGCTCGATGTGGTGCACGAACTCCTCACGGAAGTGCTTGAGGAAGCTTTTCACCGGCAGCGCCGCCGCGTCGCCGAGCGCGCAGATGGTGCGCCCGGCGATGTTGTCCGACACGTCGTCGAGCAGCGCGAGGTCCTCCGTGCGGCCCAGCCCGTTCTCGATGCGGTGCACGACCCGGTAGAGCCAGCCCGTGCCTTCGCGGCAGGGCGTGCACTGCCCGCAGGATTCCTCGAAGTAGAAGTACGACAAGCGCTCCAGCGCGCGCACCATGCAGGTGGTCTCGTCCATCACGATGACCGCGCCCGAACCGAGCATCGAGCCCGCCTTGGCGATGGAGTCGTAGTCCATGTCGGTCTGCATCATGATGTCGGCAGGCAGCACGGGCATGGACGACCCGCCCGGGATCACGGCCTTGAGCCTGCGCCCCGCCCGCACCCCACCCGCCATCTCGAGCAACCTGGCGAACGGCGTGCCGAGCTTCACCTCGTAGTTGCCGGGCTTCTCGACGTGGCCGGTCACCGAGAAGAGCTTGGTGCCGCCGTTGTTCGGCCGGCCGAGCGCGAGGAAGGCGTCGCCGCCCTTGCGCATGATCCACGGCACCGCCGCGAAGGTCTCGGTGTTGTTGATGGTGGTCGGCTTGCCGAACAGCCCGTAGCTCGCGGGGAACGGCGGCTTGAAGCGCGGCTGCCCCTTCTTGCCTTCCAGCGACTCGAGCAGCGCGGTCTCCTCGCCGCAGATATAGGCGCCGTAGCCGGCGTGCGCGTACAGCTCGAAGTCGAATCCCGAGCCGAGGATGTTCCTGCCGAGGTAGCCCGCGGCGTAGGCTTCCTTCAGCGCCTCCTCGAACTGCTCGTACACCGCCCAGATCTCGCCGTGGATGTAGTTGTAGCCCGCGGTCGCGCCCATCGCGTAGCCCGCGATGATCATGCCCTCGATCACCGAGTGCGGGTTGTAGCGCAGCAGGTCGCGGTCCTTGCAGGTGCCTGGCTCGCCCTCGTCCGAGTTGCACACCACGTACTTGGGCCCCGCGAACTGCTTGGGCATGAAGCTCCACTTGAGCCCCGTCGGAAAGCCCGCCCCGCCGCGCCCGCGCAGTGCCGACTTCTTCACCTCGGCGATCACGGCGTCGGGCGCCCTCTTCTCCTCGAGGATCCTGCGCAGCGCGGCATAGCCCTCGCGCTGCTCGTAGTCCTTCAGGCGCCAGTTGCGCCCGTCCAGGCCCGCCATCAGGATCGCGTCCGGTCCGTAGTCGAGCATCTCAGGACTTCCTCGAAAGCTCGTCGACCAGTGCGTCGAGCTTGTCGTTGGTCATGTAATCGCACATGCGCTTGTTGTCCACCAGCACCACCGGCGCCATGGCGCAGGCGCCCATGCACTCGCCCTCCCTCAGCGTGAACCAGCCGTCGGGCGTGGTCTCGTTGAAGTCGATGCCCAGGCGCTTCTTCAGGTGGTCGGCCGCGGCGAGCGAGCCCTGCAGCCCGCAGGGCAGGCAGGTGCAGATCGTCAGCTTGTGCGTGCCGAGCGGCTCCCGGTTGTACATCGTGTAGAAGCTCGCCACCTCGTACACCGCGACCGGCGCGATGCCCAGGTACTGCGCGACGAAGTCCATGGTCTCGGTGGACAGCCACCCCTTCTCGTCCTGGGCGATGACCAGCGCCGCCATGACCGCCGACTGACGGCGCTCGGCCGGGTACTTGGCGATCTCGCGGTCGATCTTCCTGAGCGATTCGGCGGAGAGCATGCGCGCTAGCGGTCGATCTCGCCGAACACGATGTCCAGCGTGCTGATCACGGCGACGGCGTCGGCCAGCATGTGGCCGCGCGCCATCTCGTCGATCGCCGAAAGGTGCGTGAAGGCCGGCGAGCGCAGCTTCATGCGGTAGGGCTTGTTGGCGCCGTCGGAGATGAAGTAGACCCCGAACTCTCCCTTCGGGCCCTCGACGCCCGCGTAGGCCTCGCCCTCGGGCACGTGCATGCCCTCGGTGAACAGCTTGAAGTGATGGATCAGCTCCTCCATGCTCGACTTCATCTGCTCGCGCGAGGGCGGCGCCACCTTGTGGCTGTCGCTGATGACGGGCCCCGGGTTCTTGCGCAGCCAGTCCACGCACTGCTTGATGATGCGATTGGACTGCCGCATCTCCTCCACGCGCACCAGGTAGCGGTCGTAGGTGTCGCCGTTGACGCCGACGACGACGTCGAAATCGAGCTTGTCGTAGACCTCGTAGGGCTGTTTCTTGCGCAGGTCCCAGGCGATGCCCGAGCCGCGCAGCATCGGCCCGGTGAAGCCGCGTGCCAGCGCCCGCTCCGGCGACACCACGCCGATGCCTACCGTGCGCTGCTTCCAGATGCGGTTCTCGGTGAGCAGCGTCTCGTACTCGTCCACGCACTTGGGAAAGCGCTGCGTGAAATCCTCGATGAAGTCGAGCAGCGACCCCTGCCGGTTGGCGTTCATCTCGCCAAGCTGCTTCGCGTTGCGCGAAACCTGCGCCTCGTACTGCGGCATGCGCTCCGGCAGGTCGCGGTACACGCCGCCCGGCCGGTAGTAGGCCGCATGCATGCGCGCGCCGGACACCGCCTCGTAGCAGTCGAGCAGATCCTCGCGCTCGCGGAAACAGTAGAGGAACACCGTCATCGCGCCGAGGTCCAGCCCCAGGGTGGCGACGCCGAACAGGTGGTTGAGGATGCGGGTGATCTCGTCGAACATCACCCGGATGTACTGCGCGCGGATCGGCACCTCGATGCCGGCGAGCTTCTCCACCGCCATGCAGTACGCATGCTCGCTGCACATCATCGAGATGTAGTCGAGCCGGTCCATGTAGGGCAGTGACTGCAGGTAGGTGCGCGACTCGGCGAGCTTCTCGGTCGCGCGGTGCAGCAGGCCGATGTGCGGGTCGGCGCGCTGCACCACTTCGCCGTCCATCTCGAGCACCAGCCGCAGCACGCCGTGCGCCGCCGGGTGCTGGGGACCGAAGTTGACCGTGTAGTTCCTGATCTCCGGCATGCGCGCTATTCCTCGCCGTACTTCGGCTCGCGCACGACGCGCGGCGTGACCTCGCGCGGCTCGATGGTGACCGGCTGATACACCACGCGCCGCTGCTCGGGGTCGTAGCGCATCTCGACGTGTCCGGAGATCGGAAAGTCCTTGCGGAACGGGTGCCCCGTGAAGCCGTAGTCGGTGAGGATGCGCCGCAGGTCGGGATGGCCCTCGAAGACGATGCCGAAGAGATCGAAAGCCTCGCGTTCGAACCAGTTCACGCTCGGCCAGACCTCCACCAGCGTGGGCAGCATCGGGATCTCGTCCCCGGCGGCCATGCAGCGCACGCGCAGGCGCCAGTTGTTCGTGATGGACAGCAGGTGCAGCACCACGGCGAAGCGACCGCCGCGTGGCGCGCGCGCGCCGCCGTAGGTCGAGTAGTCCACGCCGCACAGGTCGATCACCTGCTCGAAGCGCAGCGCAGCGTCATCGCGCAGCTTGCGGCAGGTTTCGAGGTACGCCCCAGGCGCCACCTCGACCGTGATCTCGCCGAGCCGCTCGGCCGGCGCGAGGCCCGCCTGCTGCAGGGTGTCGAACAGCCTTTGCAGCTTCGGCGTCATCGCGCGATCGTGTTCGTCCTGCGGATCTTGTTCTGCAGCTGCAGGATGCCGTACAGCAGCGCCTCCGCGGTCGGCGGGCAGCCCGGCACGTAGATGTCCACCGGCACGATGCGGTCGGCGCCGCGCACCACCGAGTAGGAGTAGTGGTAGTAGCCGCCGCCGTTGGCGCAGGAGCCCATGGAGATCACCCAGCGCGGCTCGGCCATCTGGTCGTAGACCTTGCGCAGCGCCGGCGCCATCTTGTTGCACAGGGTGCCGGCGATGATCATGACGTCGGACTGGCGCGGGCTCGGGCGGAAGACGATGCCGAAGCGGTCGAGGTCGTAGCGCGAGGCGCCCGCGTGCATCATCTCGATCGCGCAGCAGGCGAGGCCGAAGGTCACCGGCCACAGCGACCCGGTGCGCGTCCAGTTGATGACCGTGTCGAGCTTCGTGGTGATGAAGCCCTGCGGCAGCGCGCCTTCAATGCCCATGGTCTACTCCCATTCGAGCGCGCCCTTCGCCCACTCGTAGGCGAAGCCCACCACCAGAATGCCGAGGAACAGCATCATGGCGAGAAAGCCGGCCATGCCGATGTCGTTCAGGGCCACTGCCCACGGAAAGAGGAAGGCGATCTCCAGGTCGAACAGGATGAACAGGATCGCCACCAGGTAGTAGCGCACGTCGAACTTCATGCGCGCGTCCTCGAAGGCCTCGAAGCCGCACTCGTAGGGCGAGAGTTTCTCCGGGTCGGGACGGTTCGGCCCGAGCAGCCTGCCGAGCAGCATCGGCGCGACGCCGATCGCCAGGCCGACGAGGATGAACAGCAGGATCGGAAAGTACTCAGCCAGCATAGTTGGTGCCCACGAGCAGACTCGAACTGCTACGGCTTTTTAGGCCACTAGCCCCTCAAGCTAGCGTGTCTACCAATTTCACCACGTGGGCGCGGGTCCTTTGCGCGAATTATCCTCTAAAAGTCATTTCGGCACGTCGCCGGCCTTCGCGCCGCCGTCGCCGCCGGCCGGCGGCAGCGCCTGCGGCTGGGGAATGTCGGCGCCGGGCTTCGCGGGCTGCGTCGCCGCGCCCCTTTCCATCACCGTGCCGCTCGTCCGCGGGCGCTCGGACGCCAGGTACGCGAGTCCGAGGCTGGTGAGGAAGAAGACCGTGGCGAGCACCGCGGTCGCGCGCGACAGGAAGTTCGCCGAGCCCGTGGCGCCGAACAGGCTCGAGGACGCGCCGCCGCCGAAGCCCGAGCCCATGTCCGCGCCCTTGCCGTGCTGCAGCAGCACCAGGCCGATGATGGCGAGCGCGATCAGCACGTGCGCCACGATGATGAAGGTGATCCACTGTCCCATAGCTTGCTTCTCTCTCCGTTACGCCGCCCTGCAAATGGCGATGAAATCGTTCGCGACCAGCGACGCGCCGCCGATCAGCCCGCCGTCCACGTCGGGCATGGCGAAGATCGCCGCCGCGTTGTCGGGCTTCACGCTGCCCCCGTAGAGGAGGCGTGTCTGCGCCGACAGGCGCCCGCGCAGGAAGGCGTGCACCTCCTGCGCCTGCTCGGGCGTGGCGGTGCGCCCTGTGCCGATCGCCCAGACGGGCTCGTAGGCCACGACCGCGTCGCCGATCCCGCCCCGCGCCAGCGCCGCGTCGAGCTGCCGCGCCACCACTTCCTGCGTGCGCCCGGCTTCGCGCTCCTGCAGCGTCTCGCCCACGCACAGGATGGGCGTGATGCCGGCCGCGCGTGCTGCCGCGAACTTGGCCGCCACCTGCGCATCGGTCTCGCCGAACAGGTGCCGGCGCTCCGAGTGGCCGACCAGCACGTAGCGGCAGCCGAATTCCCCCAGCATGGCCGCCGACACTTCGCCCGTGAAGGCCCCTTGCGCATGCTCGCTCAGGGTCTGAGCCCCCCAGGCGACCCGCGTTCCCCGCAGCCGCTCGGCGGCCTGCGCGAGGTAGGGAAACGGCACGCACACCGCGCACGCGACATCTGCTGCCACGATCGCGTCCAGCAGCGCCCGGCAGGACTCGCGGCTGCCGTGCATCTTCCAATTGCCGGCGACGAGCCGTTCGCGCATGACGTCAGCGCCCGCTGAAAAGCCCGGATTCTACCCTTTTTGCTCTGCAGCAGGCGCGCCGCGCAGCAGCGAAGACGCCGCCTCGCGCATGGCGTCGCGCAGCCGCTCGGCCATGCGCTGTCGCAGGGGCGCAAGGATGCCGGGCAGGCTCACCGCGTCGCTGAGCGCGAGCGTTTCCTCGGCGTACAGGCGCAGCATTTCGTGCAGCCGCTGCTCGAGCTCGCCCGGCGCGAAGGCCTGGCGCAGGCGGCGGCGCTGCCGCCACGCGTCGAGGATGCGGCCGGCGGTATCCATCCCGAGCTCGATGCGCCGCAGCCGCAGCGGCTCGATCCTGTCGTACGGAATCCGGATGCGCAGCGGCAAGCCGCCGATGCGCTCGAGGAATTCGCGGTCGATCTCGCGCGCGGCGGCGAGCACTTCGCGCGCCGCGCCGGGCGACGGTGCCGTGGCCGCGCGGTGGATCACCAGCGCGTCCTTGCGGATCTCCTTGGCCACGTTTTCGGCGAGCAACGGCTCGAGAGCCGGCAGCGCCAGGCGCAGCGGCAGCGCGCCGCGCAAGTCGTTCGTGGTGCGCCGGCTGAACTCCCGCAGCAGCCGGCCGTGCAGCGCGGCGAGTGCGCGCTCGCGGTTCAGGCGTCGGGCTTGACGGCCCGGTGAAAGCCGAGCATGCCGCTGAACACCGTCGTGGCCGTCACGTCGCGGAAGCCGACGTCCTCCAGCATGTCGCTCAGCTCGCGCGCCGAGTAGAACATCTGCAGCGCCTGGATGAAGTACTTCTTGCAGTTAAGCGCCGCCGGCCCGCTGCGGAACAGAAAACCCGTGAACCACAGGCAGAAGCGCAGGTAGGCGTAGTACAGCTTCTCGACGACCGGGTTGCCGGGCCGGAGCATGTCCGAGTGGTAGAAGCGCCCGCCCGGCTTGAGCACGCGCCGGATCTCTTCCGCGACGCGCCGGATGCGCAGGTGGCGCGAGGCGAACTGCAGGGTCACGACGTCGAAGGTGTTGTCCGGGTAGGGCAGCGTGTGCACGTCGTCGATCACGCTGCGGATGCGAAAGCCCAGCGCCTCGGCGCGCTGCCTGCCGACCTCCTGCATCGCCGCGCTGCGGTCGATGGCGTGCACGTCGAGGGTCGGCTCGCGCCCGAGCAGCGCGATGCCGATGGCGTTGGTGCCGGCGCAGACGTCGAGCACGCGCTCGTGGGGCTTGATGTCCACCGTGGCCATGAACTTGCGCAGAAACCAGCCCCACAGCCCCAGGCTGGCGATGTAGTTCGCCCGGTCGTAGTACGGCGCGACGTCGGCGAACACGTCGTTCAGCTCCTGCGTCCAGACGCTGTTGAAGCGCTCCTCGCGGGCGATTTCGCGAGTGGCGACAGGCGGCGGATTCATCGGGTCCTCCCTCCGTCAGATCCGCAATAAGTAAAACACCGACGCCCCGGTCCCGGCAAGAGCCGCGGCGTACACGATCGTCGCCACCAGCGTATCCGCACGGATGCCGAGGTCGTAGCAGGTGATGCGCAAGCGGTGCGCGGCGCTCCACAAGGACAGGAACACGACCCCCGCAATGGCGACCTTGGCGAGCCCGTGGGCAGCAAGCGCGTGCAGCCGCTCGTAGGCGAGCAGATCGGGGACGGCGCCGAGCGCGGCGAGCAGCGTGACGACGACCAGCGCCGGGGTGACGAAGGCCGTGAGCGTGCCGCCCGTGGCGAAGGGTCCCCAGACGATCGGCTTGTTGGAGCGCGCCATGACTAGAACGCTCCCGCGAAGTAGAGCAGCCCTGCGGACACCGCTGCCCAGGCGGCGAAGTGCGCGCCGGAGATCACCCGGTCCGGCAGGAACTCTTCGCCCAGCTGCACCGGCAGCGCCTTGGGCGTGAGGTTGAACCAAGTGACGCTGTGGTAGGCCGCGAACGCGAGCGTCAGCAGGTGGAAGACGATGCTCGCCGGGGTCTGCAGCAGCTCGAGGAACGCGGCCCAGGCGGCAGGGCCCTCCGACAGCGCCTTGAAGCCCCAGACCATGAGCAGCGTCCAGCCGCCGATGAACAGGCACGAGAACTCGCGCACCATGTAACGGATGTAGCGCGGGTGGCGGAAGATCCACTCCGAGGTGATCGGGCGCGCGTAGGGGCGGCGGCTCATTTCTTCGTCCACGGCATCAGGTGTGCCTGGTACCAGTCCACGGTGCTCTCGATCTTGACCTGCTGGATCGCACCCGCCGGGTCGACGTGCTCCGGGCATACCTCGGAGCACGCGCCTACGAAGGAGCACTCCCAGGCGCCTTCGGTGGCGGCGAGTTCTTCCTGGCGCGCGTCGCGGCCGCCGTCGCGCGAATCCCGATTCCAGCGATGCGCAAGCGCGATCGCTGCCGGCCCGAGGTACTTCGGGATCAGGCCGTACTCGGGGCAGGCGGCGTAGCACAGCATGCAGTTGATGCACAGCGTGAACTGCTTGTAGCGCTTGAGCTGCGCGGGCGTCTGGCGGAACTCGGCAGCCTCTGGCGCCTTGTCCTTCGGGATCAGGTACGGCTTGACGCGCGCCAGCTTGGCGACGAAGTCGTCGATCACGGTCACCAGGTCCCGCTCCACAGGGAAGTGGCGCAGCGGCTCCACGCGGATCACCCCGGGGTAGTCGCGCAGGAAGGCCTTGCAGGCGAGCTTCGGCTCGCCGTTGACCATCATGCCGCAGCTGCCGCACACCGCCATGTGGCAGGACCAGCGGTAGCTGAGCGTCGGGTCGAGCGTCTCCTTGACGTGGTTGAGCGCGTCGAGCACGACCCATTCTTCCTGGCAGTCGACGGCGTAGCGCTGGAAATGCGGCTCGCGATCCGTCTCCGGGTTGT
Source organism: Betaproteobacteria bacterium (assembly GCA_029883975.1). Classification (GTDB taxonomy): domain Bacteria; phylum Pseudomonadota; class Gammaproteobacteria; order Burkholderiales; family SG8-39; genus JAABQT01. Next base: position 3,077 of record JAOUIL010000051.1, on the reverse strand, counting down.
AGCGCAGCACCTCGAGCTCGACCTGCCTCACTCGTGCCCCCCGGAATAGTCGCGCACGCCCGGCGGCGACCGGGTGATCACCACGTCGCGGTAGGACACGCGCGGCGGGCCCTCGCCCGCGTACGCCGCGAGCGAATGGCGCAGGAACTGCCGGTCGTCGCGCCCGGGAAAATCGAGCCGCTGGTGCGCGCCGCGCGACTCCTTGCGCGCCGCCGCGCTCTGCACGACGGCTTCCGCGCAGTCGAGCATCGAGCCGAGCTCGAGCGCCTGCAGGAGGTCCGTGTTGTACACGTTGGTCTTGTCGTGCAACTCGATCCTGCGGTAGCGCTGGCGCAGCTCGCCGAGCTTGGCGCAGGCCGCCGCCAGGCCCTCGCCGCTGCGGTAGATGCCCGCGTGCTCTTCCATCGCCTGCATCATCTCCTTGCGCAGGCCGGCGACGGACTCGGTGCCGCCGGTGCGCTGCACCAGTTCGCGCACGCGCGCCTGCGCCGCTTCGGCGAGCGCGGCGCCGCCCGCGGGCCGGCCCCCCTGCTGCAGGTACTCGAGGGCGCTCACGGCCGCCCGGCGCCCGAATACCAGCAGCTCGGTGAGCGAGTTCGAGCCCAGGCGATTGGCCCCGTTGATGCTCACGCAGGCGCATTCGCCCGCAGCGTACAGCCCGGGCAGAGACGTCGCTGCATTGATGTCGGTATGGATGCCGCCCATCATGTAGTGCACCACCGGGCGCACCGGCACGGGATCGGTCACCGGGTCCACGCCCATGTAGCTGATGGACATGTCGCGCACGAGCGGCAGGCGCTCGTTGATCGTCTTCTCGCCCAGGTGCCGCATGTCGAGCAGCATGGCATCGCCCCAGCGTGTCGCGATCGCGTTGCCTTTCCTCTGCTCGTGCCAGAACGCCTGGCTGACGCGGTCGCGGGGCCCGAGCTCCATCGTCTTCAGCACGGGCTTGCCCAAGGGCGTTTCCGGGCCCATGCCGTAGTCCTGCAGGAAGCGGCGTCCGTTCTTGTTGAGCAGCACGCCGCCTTCGCCGCGGCAGGCTTCCGTCAGCAAGGTGCCGGTGCTCGGCAGCCCGGTCGGGTGGTACTGCACGAACTCCATGTCCTTCAGCGGCACGCCAGCGCGGTAGGCGAGCGCCATGCCGTCGCCCGTCTTGATCGCGCCGTTGGTCGTGAACGGGAACATGCGCCCGGCGCCGCCGCCGGCGATGATCACCGCGCGCGCGTCGAACCAGCGCATCTGCCCGCTGCGCATCTCGATCGCCGTCAGGCCCACGCAGCGGCCGTCCTCCACCAGCAGGTCGGTGGCGTAGAACTCGTCGAAGCGCTGGATCGAGGGAAACTGCAGCGAGGTCTGGAACAGCGTGTGCAGGATGTGGAAACCCGACTTGTCCGCGGCGAACCAGGTGCGCTGCTTCTTCATGCCGCCGAAGGGCCGCACCGCCACCGAACCGTCCGCCTCCCGGCTCCACGGGCAGCCCCAGTGCTCGAGCTGCAGCAGCTCCGTGGGCGCCTCGCGAATGAAGTAGTCCACCGCGTCCTGGTCGGAAAGCCAGTCTCCGCCGCCGACCGTGTCGTTGAAATGGTGCTCCAGGCTGTCGTCCGGCTTGATGACGCCCGCTGCCCCGCCTTCCGCGGCGCAGGTGTGGCTGCGCATCGGGTAAACCTTGGAAATCAGGGCGATACGCAACGAGGGCGCGGACTGCGCCAATGCGATCGCGGCACGCAGGCCGGCCCCCCCGGCGCCGATGATCGCTACGTCCGCGCTATGCGTTTCCACTCGCCCCGCATCTTGCCCTGTCGCGGGCCCGCGCGCTTGACGCGGATCAAATCGGCGTCAGAACCCGATTTTCAGCCGAAGCGGCCGGTGATGTAATCCTCGGTCTGCTTCTTCTTCGGCTTGATGAAGATCTCGTCGGTCACCCCGAACTCGATCAGCTCGCCGAGGTACATGTAGGCGGTGTAGTCGGAGACGCGCGCCGCCTGCTGCATGTTGTGCGTGACGATGAGAATCGTGACCTTCTTCTTCAGGTCGTGGATCAGCTCCTCGATCGAAGCGGTGGCGATCGGGTCGAGCGCCGAGGTCGGCTCGTCGAACAGCAGGATCTCCGGATCGGTGGCGAGCGCGCGCGCGATGCACAGGCGCTGCTGCTGGCCGCCCGACAGGTTGAAGGCGGGCTCCTGCAACCGGTCCTTCACTTCGTCCCATAGTGCCGCGTTCCTCAGCGCCTCCTCCACCTTCTCGTTCACCGTCACCCTGCGACTTTCACCTCTTACGCGCAGCCCATAGGCCACATTCTCGTAGAGCGACTTCGGGAACGGATTGGGCTTCTGGAACACCATGGAGATGCGCATGCGCACCTCGATCGGGTCCACGCCGGCGGCGAGCACGTTGACGTTGTCCGGGTGCAGGCGGATCTCGCCCTCGTAGCGGTTGCCGGGGTAGAGGTCATGCATGCGGTTGAAGCTGCGCAGGAACGTGGACTTGCCGCAACCGGAAGGCCCGATGAGCGCCGTGACCTGCTTCTCGTACACCGGCATGTCCAGGCGCTTGAGCGCCTGGAAGTCGCCGTAGAAGAAGTTGAGGCCCTTGACCTCGGCCTTGAGCGCCGCCGGGGCGGCTTCCTGCGCGGGGACGGCTACCATTTGATCTTCTTTCTCAACCTGAAGCGTATGTAGATCGCCAGTCCGTTCATGGCGAGCGTCATCAGCACCAGCACGAAGCCGGCCGCTGCGGCGTTGACGAGAAACGCAGCCTCCGGCCGCGACGTCCAGTTGAACATCTGGATCGGCATCACGGTGAACGGCGAGGTCAGCCACTCGAAGGAGATGAACGGCGGCTCGGCCTTGAGCGGCGCGGGCGGCAGGAAGGCGATGAAGGTGAGCGCGCCGATGGTGATGATCGGCGCCGTCTCGCCGATGGCGCGCGCCATGCCGATGATCACGCCGGTGAGGATGCCCGGAAACGAGTACGGCACGATGTGATCCTTGCACACCTGCCACTGCGTGGCGCCCAGCGCATACGCGCCCTCGCGGATGCCCTGCGGAATCGAGCGGATCGCCTCGCGCGTGGCGACG
>JAOUIL010000124.1 GCA_029883975.1 Betaproteobacteria bacterium | reverse complement strand
GTCCGCGATGGCGGGGACATCGGCGGTGAGCGTGAAAAGGTGTCGGGTCTGGATCATGGGACGGGCTCCGTCGGCGGTGGAGGCAGGATGGTACTGAAAACCGCTCCCGCGGCGAGTCCGACGGCGCAACACGGACGGCCGGGGCATAATCGCGCCATGGCGTACCGAGATCGTCCCGGGCAATGAGCAGCAAGGAGCGCAGCTATCTGCTGACCGATGCCGGCCGCAAGGCCTGGGAGAGCCAGGACCTTTCGGTCCCCGAGGACTACCGGCGCATCCTGTGGCTAATGGATTTCCACGGCAAGGAGGCGGTCGTGGGCGAGCTCCTGCGCCGCTATCCGGCGAAGGTGCTCGACGAATGGGTGGTGGAAATGGAGCAGCTCGGCCTGATCGAGCCCGCGGCCGAGGGAGGAGACAAGGGCGCGTTTTCCGCACGGTCCGCAGATCGCACCGGCAACATGGACCAGGCGGCCCTCAAGCGCAGCGGCCAGGCCGCCAGCGAGCACCTCACCCATACGGGTGCCTACATCGCGGCGGACAGGCTGGCCACGCGCCCCACGCATCGCAAGGGGCCGACCGAGTGCGTCGTGCTGATCGTGGAAGACGATCCGGACCAGCTGGCGCTCGCCGAGCTGCGCGTCAGCATGGCCGGCTACAAGGTGCGCCTCGCGACCTCGGTGAACGCGTTCCTGCACAGCATGCTGGACGACGGCGCGCCCGACCTGCTGCTGCTGGACGTGTTCCTGCCGGACGGCAACGGCTTCGACCTGCTGGTCAAGTTGCGGCGCCACCCGGTGCTCGGCTCGCTGCCGATCGTCATGCTCACGTCGGAGAACAAGCCCGAGTACATCGGCAAGGGCCTGCTGCTCGGCGCCGATGGCTACGTCATCAAGCCCTACACCAAGAACATCCTCGCCGACGTCATCCGCCGGGTGCTGAAGCATGACGGCGGCGCCTAGCCCGGCGCGCACGCCGCGCCCAGACATCCGTCCTGTCGCCGGGTCGCTCGGCGCCGAGATCCTCGGCATCGACCTCGCCCGGCCGCTCGACGCCGGCACGGTTGCAGCGATCCGTGCCGCGCTGCTCGAGCACCTCGTCGTCTTCTTTCGCGACCAGAAGCTCACGCCGCCGCAGCAGCTCGCATTCGCGCGTGCGTTCGGCGAGCCGGCGGAGTACCCGCAGCTGAAGGGCCTGCCCGAGTGCCCGCTCATCACGCCGGTGGTGAAGCTCGAGCACGAGCGCGTCAACTTCGGCGGCGTGTGGCACTCCGACACCACGTACCTCGAGCGTCCGCCGATGGGCAGCATGCTGTACGCCATCGAGATTCCGCCCTGCGGCGGCGACACGCTGTTCGCCAACCAGTATCTCGCCTACGAAACGCTGTCCGAGGGATTGAAGCGCACGCTCGACGGCCTGGTCGGCGTGAACACCTCGACCAAGGCCGCCGCCTCGAAGACGCGCGAGGACCGCATGCGTGCCGCCGGCGAGGAGCTCAAGGTGCTCGTCGGCGAGCACCCGGTGGTGCGCACGCACCCGGAGACGGGCCGCAAGGCGCTGTTCGTCAACGTCGGCCACACCGAGCGCTTCCAGGGCTGGAGCGAAGCGGAGAGCCGGCCGCTGCTCGAGTACCTGTTCGCGCACCAGGTGCTGCCCGAATTCACCTGCCGCTTCCGCTGGGCGCAGGGTTCTCTCGCGTTCTGGGACAACCGTTGCACGCAACACAACCCGGTCAACGACTATCACGGCTATCGCCGCGTCATGCATCGCGTGACGCTCATGGGGGACGTGCCGCGCTGAGCGCGTTGCGGCGGCGCACCAATTGACCCGCGCGCTTGACCTTGCGCTGTACAGTGAGATACGGTCGCCGGGCTGCACGCATTCAAATCGAAGAGCGAAGGAGGAGTGGTCATGAAGCGATTTCCGATGAAGACCCTGACGACCGCTGCCGTGGTGGCCGCGGCCGTCGCCGCCACCTGGGCCGCGCCCCAGGTCGCGCACGCGCAGCAGGCAAAGCCCGTGATCCTGCGTTTCGCGGCGGACTTCCCGCCGCCGCCGCACCCGGCTGGCCTGGCGATGCAGTATTTCGCCAAGCGCCTGCCCGAAGTGATCCCCGGCAGCGAGGCGCGCCTGTACTTCGCCGGCGCGCTGTACACCGTGCCTGAAGCGTTCGAGGCGATGCGCCAGGGCAACCTGGAGATGACGTGGATGCAGATCGGCAAGACCGCGCCGGTCGATCCGTGGATGATGACCGTGGTCGGCCCGGGCATCCTGACCACCGTCGGCGCGGTGGACAACCTGGAGAAGACCAAGACCTACCAGATGCTGGTGGATCGCCTGCAGAAGAACCAGGGCATCCGGGTGTTCGGCGCGGGCCACATGAGCTTCGGCATGGGCATCGGCGGCAAGCGCCGCTACGTGAAGCCGGACGACTTCGCCGGCAAGAAGATGCGCAGCATGGGCCCGGTGGAGAACGCCTCGCTCGAGTCGTGGAAGGCGAACCCGGTGGTGATGGCCTTCGGCGAGGTGCCGAGCGCGCTCGAGTCCGGCGTGATCGACGGCCTGATGACCTCGATCGGCGGCTGGCTGGGCGTGCGCGAGCAGGCGCCGTACTACACGATGGGCGGCGCGGGCGCGTTCATCGGCGACTACTACATGATCAGCGCGAGCCGGCGCTGGTGGGACCGCCTGAGCCCCGCGCAGCAGGCGGGCGTGCAGAAGGTCGCCGAGGAGACGATCCAGCGGCAGAAGGAATTGAACTGGTGCGTCGACAAGATGACCTACGACAAGTACGGCACCAAGGACCCGTCCAAGCCCGGCGTGTACTGGATGACGGCGGCCGAGGTGTCGACGATGGTGAGCGCCATGGGCACGCGTCCGGCCGACTACGTGAAGAGCAAGACGCCGGCGGCCGCCAACCCGTGGGTCGACACCTTCATCCAGGAGGGCCGCGAGCTGTCGAAGCAGCACCCCTCGGGCACGTCGTGGATCGAGAAGGTCGACTGCTCGAAGTACGTCGGCACGATCATCATCAAGTAGCGGCCGGAAGTTGGAGAAGGCCTACGCCGCCTGGCGCGCGTTCCAGGACAAGATCCTGGCGCGCGCCGCGGCGCTCATCCTGATCGGCTGCACGCTGCTCGCGCTGCTGGAGGTGGTGCGGCGCTACGTGTTCGGCTTCTCGTTCGAATGGCAGCAGGACGCGGTCACCTTCTTCATCCTCAGCGCGATCTTCCTGTACTTCGCCATCTCGCAGCGGCACAACGAGCACCTCAACGTCGTCCTGCTGCTGGAACTGCTCCAGGCGGGGGGCGAGGGCGCGAAGAAGGCCGCCGAGGTCATCAAGCTGGTGGCGCTCGTCATCTCGTTCCTGTTCATGCTCGCGGTCGTCTGGTGGGGCTACCCCGAGGTCGAGGACAGCATCAAGTACGCGAGCCGTACCGAGAGCCTGGCGTTCCCGCTGGCGCCGTTCCTCGCCACGCTGCTGGCCGGCTTCGCCCTGATGGCGGTCACCATGGCGTTCCAGATCTGGTTCGAGATCCAGAAGCTGCGCGGCCGGCAGGTGCCGGAAGAGGCGCCGGTGCTCGACCGCATGCCGGACTGAGCGGGCCGCCCGCGCATGTACATCGTCGGCCTCGTCGTCCTGGTGCTGCTCGTGCTGAGCGTGCCGATCGGCATCGCGCTCAGCGCGGCGAGCGCCGCCTACATCCTGGTCGACCCGCTGCTCGAGCCGACGGTCATCTTCCGTGCCTTCTTCAGCTTCATCGGGCGCTACTCGCTGATGGCGATCCCGCTGTTCATCTTCGCCGGCTTCCTCATGGAGCGCACCGGGCTGGTGAAGCAGCTGTTCCAGTTCTCCGACGCGCTGGTGGGCTGGATGCCGGGCGGCTTCGGCGTCGCCACGGTGCTCGCCTGCGTGATGTTCGGCGCCATCTCGGGCTCCAGCGTGGCGATGGCCGCGGCGATGAGCGTGATCGCCATCCCCGAGATGCGCGCGCGCGGCTACCCGGACTGGTTCTCGGCGGGCCTGGTGGCCACGGCGGGCGGCATCGCCATGCTGATCCCGCCCAGCATCATCCTCATCCTGTACGGCATCGTCACCGAGACGTCGGTGGTGCGCCTGTTCTTCGCCGGCGTCGTACCCGGCCTGCTGCTGGCGACGGGCAACATCCTCAGCGTGATCGTCATCGCCTGGATCCTCAAGCTGCCGCGCGGCACCTTCAACGCGGAGCGCGTCTGGCGCGAGTTCCTGCGCGCGGCCCCGGCGCTCGGCATGCCGGTGGTGATCCTCGGCGGCCTGTACGGCGGCCTGTTCACGCCCACGGAAGCCGCGGCGGCGGCCTGCGGCTACGCGCTGCTGTACGGCCTCATCAGCTCGCCGCGCGAGTTTTTCCGAGGCCTCGTGCCCACGGCGACGCGCGCGCTCAACCTCACGGCGGTCGTCCTGTTTCTCGTCGGCTGCGTGGGCGTGTTCCAGTTCCTCGCCGCCAACATGTACTGGCCGCAGCAGATCACGAAGGTGGTGACCGGTTGGGGCCTGACGCCGCTCACCTTCATCTTCGCCTTCATGGGCGTGCTGCTGCTGCTCGGCATGTTCGTGGACGGCGTCGCCATGGTGCTGCTCACGGTGCCGGTGGTGTTCCCGGTGGCCTACGCGCTCAAGATCGACCCGGTGCACCTGGGCATCATGCTGACGCTCGCGGTGGAGATGAGCGTGGTCACGCCGCCCGTCGGGCTGAACCTGTTCGCGGTCAGCGGCACCTCGAAGATCCCGGTCACCCAGGTGCTGCGCGGCTCGGTGCCGTTCTTCCTCAGCGACTTCCTGGTGCTGATCCTGGTGATCTTCTTCCCGGCGCTCGCCACCTGGCTGCCGAACCAGCTGGTGGTCGACGTCTTCAAGTAGGGCCGGACAGGCCGGGCTGCGGCAGGGGCGCACCCGGGGCGGCGTCGACGCGGAAGCGCATCACCGCGTCCAGCAGGCCGCGCGCCTGCGCCGCCATGGCGTCCGACGCGCCGCGCGCGCGCTCGACGAAGGCGGCCTGCGATTGCGCGCCCTCGTTCATCTGGCGCAGCGCCGTGTTGATCTCGTCGATGCCCGTGCCCTGGTCCGCCGACGCGTTGGCCATCTCCGCGACGCGCTCGGTGAACTTGCCGAAGGACTGCGCGATGTCGCCGATCAGCTCGCCGATGCGCGCCGCCTCGCGCGAGCCCGCCTGCGCGTCGGCGACCGAATCGGCGATCAGCGCCTTGACGTCCTTGGCCGCAGCCGCGGTGCGCTGCGCGAGCGAGCGCACCTCGCTCGCCGCCACTGCGAACCCCCGGCCGTGCTCGCCCGCGCGCGCGGCCTCGACGGCGGCATTGAGCGCGAGGATGTTGGTCTGGAACGCGATGCCGTCGATCACGCCGATGATCTCCGAGATCCGGTCCGACGAGCGCGCGATGCGCTGCATGACGTCGACCGAGCCGTGCACGACCTTGCGTCCGTCCTCGGCCTGCCGGCTGGCGGTGTCCACCAGCGCCGAGGCCTCGCGCGCGCGCTGCGTGTTCAGGCGCACCAGCTCGGCGAGCCGCTCCACGCTGGCGGCGATCTCCTCCAGCGTGGTGGCGTGCTCCTCCGCACGCTGCATCAGGTCGGTGTTC
>JAOUIL010000123.1 GCA_029883975.1 Betaproteobacteria bacterium | reverse complement strand
CGCCCCCCCACCGGGGGCCGGATGCGATCGCCGTTCCTCACCAGCGCGAGCGGCCCGCCGGCCGCGGCTTCCGGCGAGACGTGCAGCACGATGGTGCCGTAGGCCGTGCCGCTCATCCTCGCGTCCGAGATCCTGACCATGTCCTTCACGCCCGCGCGCGCGAGCTTCGCGGGAATCGGCAGGTAGCCCGCCTCCGGCATGGCGTAACCTGACGTCGGACCGGCGTTCTGCAGCACCATGAAGTCGTCCGCCGTGACGTCGAGCGCCGGATCGTCCACGCGCGCGGCGAGGTCGTCGAGCGAGGTGAAGACCACCGCGCGCCCTTCGCGCTCGAAGAGATTGGCGTCCGCCGCCGAGCGCTTGAGGATGGCGCCGTTGGGCGCCAGGGACCCGAAAAGCGCGACGAGACCCCCGACGCCCGCCAGCGGCTCGGCAAGCGGGCGCACCACCGCGCGGTCCACCCAGGCGCCTTCTTCGTGCGCGAGGCGCTCGCCGAGCGTTTCGCCGGTGACCGTCATGCAGTCCAGGTGCAGGAGCGGCTTCAGCTCCCGCAACACCGCGCCCACGCCGCCCGCAGCGTACAGGTCCGACATGTAGTGCTGGCCCGTGGGCTTCAGGTCGACGAGCACCGGCGTGGCGTCGGAAAGCTCGTTCAGGCGATGGAGATCCACCTGCACGCCGGCACGGCCGGCGATCGCCGTAAGGTGCACGATGGCGTTGGTCGAGCCGCCGATGGCGAGCAGCACGCGCAGCGCGTTCTCCACCGACCTGGCCGTGATCACCTGCGACGGCCGGATGGGATTCTTCACCATCGCCACGGCGCAGCGCCCGCTCGCTTCCGCCGCCCTCAGCCGGTCCGCGTGCACCGCGGGGATCGCGGCGCTGCCGGGCAGCGCCATGCCGAGCGCCTCGGCGATCGAAGCCATGGTGGACGCCGTGCCCATTACTGCGCAGGTGCCGGCGGTGGTGGCGAGGTTGCCCTCCACCTCGGCAATGCCCTGCGCGTCCACCTTGCCCGCGCGGTGCATCGCCCAGAAGCGGCGGCAGTCGGTGCAGGCGCCCAGGCGCTCGCCGTGGAACGACGTCGGCATCATCGGCCCGGCGAGCAGCTGCACGGCCGGCAGATCGGCGCTCGCCGCGCCCATCAGCTGCGCGGGCACCGTCTTGTCGCACCCGCCCACCAGCACCACCGCGTCCATCGGCTGCGCGCGGATCATCTCCTCGACGTCGATCGACATCAGGTTGCGGAACATCATCGAGGTCGGGCTGAGGAACACCTCGCCGAGCGACACCGTGGGAAAGTCGATCGGCAGCCCGCCCGCGGCGAGCACGCCGCGCTTGACCGCCTCGATCAGCTCGGGAAAGTGCCGGTGGCAGTTGTTGAAGCCGCTTCTCGAGTCGGCGATGCCGACCACCGGGCGCGCGAGCATCTCGCCCGAATAGCCCATGCTCTTGGCGAACGAGCGCCGCAGATACAGCGAGAACCCGGCGTCGCCGTAGTTGGTGAGGCCCCGGGCGAGGCCCTGCGGCTTCCTGTCCGCCATGCCTAGCCCTGCACCACCGCCTCGACGTAGATCTCCACGCGCCGGTTCGCCTGGCGGCCGGCGGCGGTGGCGTTGGGCTGCACCGGGTCGAGCTCGCCGCGCCCCGCGGTCGCCAGGCGCATGCCGTTGACGCGCTGCGACTCGAGGTACTGCGCGACCGCTAGCGCACGCCGCTCCGACAGCTTCTGGTTGTACTCGTTGCTGCCGACGTTGTCGGTGTGGCCTACGACGGTGAGCGTGGTCTTGCCGTAGCGCACCACAACGTCGGCCAGCTTGTTGAGCGTGCTGTGGAACGCGGGCTTGATCGACGACGAGTCGGTGTCGAACGCCGTCTGGCTGGTCATCGTGACCAGCACCACCTGGTCGGAAATCTTCTGCACGCGCGCCTGGCCCGCCTGGATCTCCGCGGCGAGGTTCTTCTCCAGGTCGCGCTTCTGGTTGTCCATGTAAGTGCCGACCGCGGCGCCCGCGAGCCCGCCGCCGACCGCGCCAACCACCGCACCCTTGGTGCGGTTCTTCTTGTACGCCGCCGCGCCGATCACCGCGCCGCTCGCCAGGCCGATCAGCGCCCCGCTCTCCGCATACGTCAGCGGACGATCGGTGGCGCAGCCTGCGGCCGCCAGGCTGAACGCCAGCATCGTTGCGAGATATCTGCTCATATGACCTCCTTGATGGATCTGCCCCCTGCCCGGCATTGTAATTCCGGCCGCCAGCGCGCCCTAGGGCAGGCGCGCCGAGTACTCGGAGAAGATGCCGAGCTGCACCTGGTGCGCGACGCCGGCGAAACCGGCGTCGGCGAGCGTCGCCAGGATGCGTGCGGGCGGCACGCAGGCCTCGATGGTGTCCCAGTAGTAGCGATACAGCGCCGGCGTGTCCTTGCTGCGCGACACCAGGCGCGAGAGCACCGGCAGCACGCCGTGCAGGTAGGCCTTCAGCACCGTATTCGCCACGCGCCCCTCGGGTCGCGTGATTTCCAGCACCAGCACGCGCCCGCCGGGCCGCAGCACGCGGCGGAACTCGCCGAACACCGTCTGCAGGTCGGCCAGGTGGCGCAGCGCGTAGCCCATGCAGAGAAAATCGAGCGACTGCGCAGCGAACGGCAGCGCCTCGGCGCGCCCGCGCACCAGGCGCAGGCCGTGCGCGTCCGACTGCGCCAGCATGCCGGCGCTCGGGTCTATGCCAAACACGGCGCCGCGTGCGCCAACCACCTGCACCGCTTCGCGGGCGACCAGGCCCGTGCCCACCGCCACGTCGAGCATGCGCATGCCCGCCGCGAGCCCGGCGCGCAGCAGCGCCTGGCGCCGGTACCAGCTCCCCGAGCCGAAGGCGAGCAGCCGGTCGACGCGGTCGTAGTCCGCGGCGCTCGCGTCGAACATGCTGCCGGTGAAGCGCCGCTTGCCTTCGGCGTCGGCGTAGTAGTCCGGCATCGCCGGCAGGGGCGAGCGCACCGGGCGCGGATCGGCGGAATCGGGAATCGGCACTGCGGCGATGGTACAGTCTCCGCGCCCATCCCGGAGGAGCCGACCATGCCCGCAGCGAAATCCCCGCCCACCACCATCGGCGCCGTGAAGGACATCGTGCCCAAGCTCGCCGAGCTTACCGAGAAGGTCGTGTTCGGCGACATCTGGGCGCGGCCCGGCCTGTCCAAGCGCGACCGCAGCTTCGCCACCGTGGCGGCGCTCATCGCGCTGCACCGGCCCGACCAGCTGAAGGGCCACATCTGGCGCGCGCTGGACAACGGCGTGACGCGCGAGGAATTGTCCGAGCTGTTCACGCACCTCGCCTTCTATGCCGGCTGGCCGAACGGCATCAGCGCAGCGCAGGTGGCCAAGCAGGTCTACGAGGAGCGCGGCGAATGAACATCGGATTCGTCGGGCTGGGAGTCATGGGCGCACACATGGCGGAGAACCTGGCGCGCGCCGGCCATGCGGTGAAAGGCTCTGACCTGCGCAAGATCGACGTTCCCGGCGTCGCCTGGGCCGGCACGCCCGCGCAAGCCGCGGCCGGCGCCGACGTCGTCTTCACCTCGCTGCCCGGGCCGAAGGAAGTCGAGGCGCTCGCTGCCACGCTCGGCGCGGCGATGGCGCGCGGCACCGCCTGGTTCGACCTGACCACCAATTCGCCCGCCTGCGTGCGCCGCATGCACGCAAGCCTTGCCGAGCGCGGCATCGCGTTCCTCGACGCGCCGGTGAGCGGAGGAAAGGCCGGCGCACGGAGCGGCCGGCTCGCCATCTGGGTCGGCGGCGAGCAGGCCGTCTACCGGCGCTTCGAGCCGGTGCTGCGCGCGATCGGCGACCAGCCCTTCTACGTCGGACCGGTCGGCGCCGGCTCGATCGCCAAGCTCGCGCACAACGCGGCGAGCTTCACGGTGCAGACGGCGCTCGCCGAGATCTTCACGCTCGGCGTCAAGGCCGGCGTCGAGCCGCTCGCGCTGTTCCAGGCGCTGCGCCACGGCGCCACCGGGCGCAAGCGCACCTTCGACCGGCTGGCCGAGCAGTACCTGCCGGGTGCCTACGACCCGCCGACCTTCGCCGTGCGCCTCGCGCACAAGGACCTGTCGCTCGCGCTCGAGCTTGCGCGCGAGGTCGGGGTGCCGATGCAGGTCGCCGAGCGCGCGTACGCCGACTTCGAGGAGGCGATGCGGCGCGGCTGGTCGGAGCGCGACTCGCGCACGCCGATGCTGCTGCAGAACGAGCGCGCCGGCGTGTCGCCGCACGTGCCGGCGGAAAAGCTGCGCGAGGTGCTGGGCTAGAAGCGGTAGCGCAGCTCGACGCCCGACTCGCGCGTCGTGTTGGCGGGCTCGAGGCCGGCATAGCCGCCGCCGATCGGCTGGATGTCGGAATCCTCGATGTCCCAGTAGCTGGTCCACACGATGAACGACCAGCGCGGGCCCTCGAACGCGAGCTGGGCGCGCACGCCGTAACCCTCCATCTGCTCGTTGGTGACGTCGTTGAATCCGAGGCCGGTGTCGGCGAGGTAGCTGCGCTGCGAGCCCCTGACAAAGCCGTCGTACTCGATCTGCGGCGCCAGCACCCAGTCCTTGCCCATCGGCACGCGCAGCGTAAGGCCCAGGGGCACGTAGAAATAGTGCGACTCGCGCCGGTAGCCGATGGCGCCCGTGCTGCTCGTCCCCCGCAGGTCGTTGTACAGGTAGCGGAACCCCAGGCCGGCATGGGGCACCCACATGACCGCCCCGTGCCGGATCTCCCACAGGGCGAGGGCGCGCCCGTCGAAAAGGTGATCGGGTACGTCGGCGAGCGTTCCCGAGCCCGTGTAGTCGAGCTCGCCGTAGGAGTAGCGCGCTTCGACGCGTGAATGAACGTTCTCCTTGCCGCGGAACGTGTACGCGCCCGACACGCCGAGGCGCTCGCCCTCCAGCAGGGCGAAGTCCGGCTCCTCGTACTCGTAGGTCGACACCTGCACGCCGGCCTCCCACCCGCCGCGCGTCGCGAGCGCGTCGCCCTGCGCCGCCGCCGAGCACGCCCAGACCGCCGCAGCGGCCGCCACCCAGATGTTCGCGCGCATGCCCGCCCCCTTCTGGGACGGAATACTAGCGCGTTCGGCTAAACTCGCCGCTGAGGAGGTCCTGGTGCGGCTGCACTCGAAGCTGAGGTTCGCGCCCGCCGCGGTCGACGTCGAGCGCCGGCCCGACGGGTCCATGGTGCTGCGCTCGCCGCAGCCGCTGCGGCCCTACGAGCGCTGCGTGGGCGAATGGCTGGCGAAATGGGCGCGCCAGGCGCCCGAGCGCGTCTTCCTCGCGGAGCGGCAGGCAGACGCCTGGCGCAAGGTCACCTATGCGCAGGCGCTCGACGCGGCGCGCCGCATCGGCCAGGCGTTGCTCGAGCGCGGGCTCGGTCCGGACAAGCCGGTCGCCATCCTCTCGGACAACAGCGTCGACCACGCGCTGCTCGCGCTGGGCGCGATGCACGCCGGCGTCCCCGTGGCGCCGGTCTCGCCCGCGTATTCGCTGATGTCGAAGGACTTCGCCAAGCTGCGCGCCATTGCCGAGCAGCTGCGGCCGGGCCTGGTATGGGTGGACGATCCGAAGAAGTACGGCGCGGCGCTCGCCGCCATCGGCGCCGAGGCGACGCCGCT
>JAOUIL010000050.1 GCA_029883975.1 Betaproteobacteria bacterium | reverse complement strand
GCTGCCGGCGCAGCTTGAGATCACGGAAAAGCTGCTCGCGCAGTACGCTCCTTTGCTGGAATTGGCGCCGGCGGGCGGCGAAGACTTGCCGTTCTGGACGGACGTGCAGCGCCCGATGGTGCCGCTGCGCGCAAGTCGCCTGCTGCAGCCCGGGCCGGGCGTGCGCTACTTCGGCGCGGGCCGGGCGCTCGCCGGGCTGGCGTCATTGCAGGAGCGCGTGCGCGCGTCCCCGGCCCTGCAGGCAGACCTCGGGCTGGGCGCACCGATGGAGCGCGAGGACGCCCTGGAGCTGATCGGCCACCTGCGCAAATGCTGGTCGCCGCAGGCGCCCGAGCGGCGCCACCGACGGCATGCGGTGAAGTCGCGGCTCGGCGTCGTCAACGGGCTGGCGGGCGCGATCGAGGCGCTCGACCAGGAATCCTCGCTCAGCTTCGACGGCGGCGGCGCCGAGAACTGGGTCGTCGAGAACGTCAGCGCGGGAGGCTTCGGCGCGCTCGTCACGCAGACCAAGGGCGACTGGCTGCGCGTCGGCGCGCTGCTCGCGCTGCAGCCGGAAGGCGGCAGCAACTGGCTGGTCGGCGTGGTGCGCCGCGTGCACAGGACGTCAGGCGCGCAGGCGCGCGTCGGCATCGAGACGCTGGCGAAGTCGCCGCAGATCGTGCGCCTGTCGCTGGGCGCGTCGGTGTCGGGGGCGCTCGAAACCGGGCTGCTGTTGCGTGCGGACGGTCCCGCCGCGGCGGAGATGCGCATCGCACTGCGCCCGGGGGTATTCGCGCCGGGCCTCAACCTGGAATCGCGCGTGGGCGGCCGGCAGCACATCTACATGCCCGCGCGCATCGGTGAGCGCGGCGACGACTACGAGATCGGCCGCTTCAGGGAGATGGTGCGAGACGAGTGAGCAGCCAGGCGGCGATGTCGGCGATCTCCGGCGCGCAGACGGCGTGCGGCATCGGGTACTCGCGCCATGCCACCGGGTAGCCGAGCGCCTCGAGCCGCGCGCGCGATTGCCGCGCGCGCTCCACGGGAATGATGTCGTCGAAGCCGCCGTGCGCCATGAACACGGGCAGCGCGCCATTGGCGTCGCTGCGTTCCTGCGCCAGCGCGTCGGCGAGCGGCAGGTAGGTGGACAGGGCGAGGATGCCGGCCAGCCGCTCGCCATGGCGCAGGGCGGTGTGCAGCGCGATGGCGCCGCCCTGGGAGAATCCGGCCAGCACGATGCGCTGCGCCGCCACGCCGCGGGCGCGCTCGCGCGCGATCAGGCGCTCGACCTGCGACTGCGACGCGCGGATGCCGTCGCCGTCCTCGCGGCCCCCGCCCAGCTGATAGATGTCATACCAGGCGCGCATCGGCATGCCCATGTTGAGGGTCACCGGGCGCACCGGCGCGTGCGGAAACACGAAGCGCACGCGCGCGGCGTCCGGCAGCCGCAGCTCGGGCACGACCGGCTCGAAATCGTGCCCGTCGGCGCCCAGGCCGTGCAGCCAGATGACCGCGGCGTCCGGCGCAGGCGCGGTTTCGAGCTCGAGGGCCTCCAGTGCCGGCGTCATGCCGGCTTCGGCCGCTGCGCGGACTTCGGCCGGAACGCCCTGACGAGCGTCTCGTCGGTCTCGATGTAGGGCCCGCCGATCAGGTCGATGCAGTAGGGCACCGCGGCGAACACGCCGTCCAGAGTCTCCTTGATCGCCTTGGGCTGCCCCGGCAGGTTGATGATCAGCGCCTGCTTGCGGATCACCGCCACCTGGCGCGAGAGGATCGCGGTGGGCACGTACTTGAGGCTCACCGCGCGCATCTGCTCGCCGAAGCCCGGCAGCAGCTTGTCGGCCACCGCGAGCGTCGCTTCCGGCGTGACGTCGCGCGGCGCGGGTCCCGTGCCGCCCGTGGTGAGGACGAGGTGGCAACCCCTCGCGTCCACCAGCTCCACGAGCGCCGCCTCGATCACCGCCCGTTCATCGGGGATCAGGCGCTCCTCGAAGACGAGCGCCGGCGAGCGCACCGCCTGCGTCAACCAGGCCTTGAGCGCAGGGATGCCTTCGTCCTTGTAGACGCCGCCCGACGCGCGATCGCTCGCCGAGACGACGCCGACGATCAGCGCGTCACTCACCGCTGGCCTCCCGCAGCGCGCGGAACAGCTCGCGGGAGGCGCGCGGCGGCCGGCCCGCGGCCTGCTCCTGGCGCGCGTTGCGCAGCAGCGCGCGCAGTTGCTGCAGGTCCGCGCCCGGGTGCTCGCGCGCGAACGCGGTGAGCGCGTCATCGTCTTCCAGCAGCCGCGCGCGCCAGTGCTCGAGGCGCTGATGCCGCGCGCGTTCCGCGGCCGAGCCGCCCTGCACCGCATCGAGCTGCGCGCGGATTGGCTCGGGGTCCAGCTCCCGCATCAGGCGCCCGATGTACTGCACTTGGCGCCGCTTCGCCTCGTGGCTCGAGATGCGGCGCGCCTCGCGCACCGCCTGCGCCAGCGCTTCGGGCAGCGTCATGCGCTGCAGGTGCGCGTCCGAGAGCGCGACCAGCGACGCACCGAGCGCCTGCAGCTCGTGCATCTCGCGCTTGCGCCGCGTCTTGCTGACGATCTCGTCCTGCATGCCGCTGCTATGATAGCGCGCCATGAAAAACGGCGGCCGCTTCACGTACGCGCACGACCAGCTGAAGGCATTGGCGGCGCAGGCGCTGGCGCACGCGCGCCGCCTCGGCGCGAGCGCCTGCGAATGCCACGTCTCCGAGGGCAACGGCCTGTCGGTCACGGTGCGCAAGGGCGCCGTCGACACCATCGAGCACAACCGCGACAAGAGCATCGGCGTCACCGTGGTCCTGGGCGAGCGCCCCGCCGCGCGCCAGGGGCATGCGAGCACGTCGGACTTCTCGTCTGCGGCGCTCGCACAGTCGGTAGAGGCCGCGCTCGCCATTGCGCGCCATGCGGCGCCCGACGATTGTGCGGGGTTGCCCGACGCGGCGCTGCTCGCCACCCACCCGGGCGACCTCGACCTGTACCACCCCTGGGCGCTCGGCACGGAAGAGGCGATCGAGGTGGCGCGCCGCTGCGAGGCGGCCGCCTTCGCGCTGTCGCCGCGCATCCGCAATTCCGAGGGCGCCTCGGTCTCGGCCCAGCACGCGCAGTTCGTGTTCGCCAACAGCCTGGGCTTCATGGCAGGCTTCCCGACCTCGCGCCATTTCCTGTCGCTGGCGGTGATCGCCGAGGACGCGCGCGGCATGCAGCGCGACGACTGGTACAGCGTGGCGCGCGTCCCGGGGGAGCTGGCCGATGCCGAGGCGCTCGGACGCTACGCCGGCGAGCGCGCGCTCGCGCGCCTCGGCGCCCGGCGACTCGCCACGCGCGAGGCGCCCGTGCTGTTCGAGGCGCCGCAGGCGGCCGCGCTGCTCGGCACGTTCGTGTCCGCGGCGAGCGGCGGCAACCTGTACCGCAAGGCGAGCTTTCTCAGCGACAGCCTGGGCCGGAACGTGTTCGCGCCCGGCATCACCATCGAGGAGCATCCGCACGAGCCGCGCGGCCTGGCGAGCGCGCCGTTCGACGACGAGGGCGTGGCGACCCGCGCGCGCACTGTCGTGCGCAACGGCGTGCTCGAAGGCTACTTCCTCGGCAGCTATGCCGCGCGCAAGCTCGGGCTGCAGAGCACGGGCAGCGCGGGCGGCAACCACAACCTGACGCTGGTGCCCAACGGCCCCGACTTCCGCGGCATGCTGGCGCGCCTGGGTCGCGGCCTGCTGGTCACGGAGCTGCTCGGGCACGGCGTCAACCTCGTTACCGGCGACTATTCGCGCGGTGCCGCCGGCTACTGGGTGGAGGGCGGCGAGATCGCCTATCCGGTCGAGGAGATCACTATCGCCGGCAACCTGCGCGACATGTTCCGGGGCATCGACGCAGCCGGCAGCGACCTCGTGGTGCGCGGCTCCCGCCGCTGCGGCTCGGTCCTGGTGCAGAGCATGACCATTGCAGGCGAGTAGCGACGCAGAACCTTGGGATGGCAGTGACGGTCGAACCGGCATAGCCTTTGCATGCACGGAGCCATGGACCCCGTACTGAAGCCCGGAACCGAGCGCGAGCACCCGGTGGCCGCCTGGATCGGCATCGCCGCCGTCCTGGTCGCCATCCTGTTGATTCTTTGGGCGCGAGTCGAGATCCACGGGACCCACGACCTCGAGCAGACCCTGTCGGCGGACGATCCCGGGATGGGGGCGGAGAGGCGCAAGCCGTCGCCGGCCGCCGACAAAGGGGCGCGGGACTCCGACGTCGAAGACGCCGTCGCGACCGGGCGCTGGGCGACGGGGTTCTCTCCCTGAGCGCCCGGGCGCCGGGGCATAATCCCCGCGCCCGATCCTGCAAGGAGCATGCATGCGTGTCCTCAGCCTGGCGGCAGCGGCGTTGCTCGCGCTTTGCGGCGCATCCACCGGCGCAGCCGACCGCGAGCCCGACGTCATCTACGTGCCCACGCCGCAGAGCGTGGTCGAGGACATGCTGCGGCTCGCCGACGTGAAGAAGGGCGACGTGCTGTACGACCTGGGCTCCGGGGACGGCAGGATCCCGGTGACCGCGGCCCGCAAGTACGGCGTGCGCGCAGTCGGCATCGACATCGATTCCCAGCGCATCCGTGAAGCGCGGCACAACGCGAAGAAGAGCGGCGTCACCAGGCTGGTCAGCTTCCGGCAGCAGGACCTGTTCGAGACGGACCTGCGCGAGGCGACCGTGGTCACGCTCTACCTGCTGCCCGACCTCAACCTCAAGCTGCGGCCCCGGCTCCTGGAACAGCTCAGGCCCGGCACGCGCATCGTCTCGCACCAGTTCGGCATGGGCGACTGGAAACCGGCCAAGACCCTGGAGACGGGCAGCGCCACGGTCTACCTGTGGATCGTGCCGCCGCGCAAGGCAGCTAGGTCGTAAAGTCGAGCCTCTCGTCGCGCAGGAAGCCGTAGATGCGCATGGCGGGACGGTGGTGCAGCTCGAGCGGCGGCAGCGGCTCGGCGTCCATCTCCAGCTCCTCGACCGGCAGCACGCCCATGACGGCGTCGGACAGCACCAGCTCGCCCGCGCGCGCGCGGTGCACCAGCCGCTCGGCGATGCTCACGCAGTCCCCGAACACGACCTGGCGCCGCTCGCTCCTCGGCCCCGCCTCGCCGTACACGGCCTCGCCGCGATGCATGCCGAGCGACATGGCGGTGCGCAGGCCGAAGTCACGCTCCCATTCCTGGGCGAGCGCGTCGAACTCGGCGAACAGCTGCTGGGCGCCGCGCACGGCGTTGCGTCCCATGTCCTGGGGCGTGCCGTCGTAGTACGCCGCCACCAGGGAATCGTTGTGCACCGACATGGGCAGGCCGCCGTGCGCCTGCACGCAGCGCGCGGCCGTCTCGAAGAAGCGGTCGACCAGCGCGAGCACGCGCTCCGGCTCGAGCATTTCCGACATGCGCGTGAAATTGCGCAGCTCGGCGATCAGGATCACCGATTCCGTGCGCACTGCCGCATGCACGTCCGCACTGGCCACGACTGCTAGGTCTCCCGCCATGGGTGGACTTTCGCGCTAAGCGACGCGAGCATGCTAGACAGCACGCGCGCGGCGCGAGGAGGAAATAATACCTCGCCGGCCGGCGCGCCCGGACGGCCGGCGGGCAAGCCGGGACGGGCGGAGCCCGTCAGGCGAGCAGGACGTACAGCGCTACCGCGAGCACTACGAGCGCTCCGGCGGCGAGGAAGATGAGCGAGGCGTCGGACACCGTCGGCAGGTCCGGATCGCGCCCGAGCGGGGCGGGGTGGTGTTCGCCCTCGTCTGCGGCCGCCGCCGTGGCCCCGTGCAGCGCGCCGACCTTCTCGTTGAACGCGGCGAAGAAGTCCTGGGAGATCTTGCGCGCCGCGGCGTCCACCAGGCGCGAGCCGATCTGCGCCAGCTTGCCGCCGACGCTCGCCTTCACCTGGTAGCGCAGCAGCGTGCCCTCGCCCTCGGGCGAGAGCTGCACGTTGGCCGAGCCCTTGCCGAAGCCCGCGGCGCCCCCCTGGCCCTCGAACGCGAGCGCGTACGAGTCGGGCGGCTTGAGGTCGGAGAGCGTCAGCTTGCCCTTGAACTTGGCGCTCACCGGCCCGATGCGCGCCACCATCAGCACCTGGAACTCCTCGTCGCCGACGCGCTCGACGGACTCGCAGCCCGGCACGCAGGCTTTCAGCATCTCCGGATCGTTGAGCGCCGCCCAGGTATCGGCCTGCGAGGCCGGGATGCGCTCTTCGCCGCTCATTTCCATGCTCGGGTCTCCGTGCGTGCGTTCATCGGCCGGCTGAGCGCGTGCGCCAGCTCGACCAGGCTCTTCAGATTATGCACCGGCAGGAAGCGGTCCACGTGCGGCAGCATGGCGCGCACGCCCGCGGGCTTGGCCTCGAAGCGGTCGTAGCGCAGCAGCGGATTCAGCCAGATCAGCGTCCGGCACGACTTGTGCAGGCGCTGCATCTCCTCGGCCAGGCCTTCGCCCGCCTCGCGGTCCAGGCCGTCGGACACCAGCAGCACGCAGGCGTTCTGGCCGAGCACGCGCCGCCCCCAGCGCCAGTTGAACTCGCGCAGGCACACGCCGATGCGCGTGCCGCCCGACCAGTCCTTGATGGCGTCGGCCACGCGCGCCATGGCGACGTCGACGTCGCGATGGCGCAGCTGGCGCGTGACGTTGGTGAGGCGCGTGCCGAACACGAAGGTGTGCACGCGGTCGCGGTCGTTGGTGATGGTGTGCAGGAAATGCAGGAACATGCGCGCGTACGGGTTCATCGAGCCGGAGATGTCGCACAGCACGACCAGCGGCGGGTGCACCACGATCGGCTTCGCGCGCACGAGCGAGATCACGTCGCCGCCCTCGCGCAGGCTCTCGCGCAGCGTGGCGCGCAGGTGCACGCGCGCCCCGCGCCGGTGCGGCGCCAGGCGGCGCGTGCGCACCATGGGCAGCGGCAGCCGCAGCGCGCTCATCATCTTCTTCGCCTGCGCCAGCTCGGCAGCCGACATGGTGTCGAAGTCCATGCGCTGCAGCACTTCGCGCGAGGAAAAGGTGAGATGCGCCTCCATCTCCACCTTCTGCTCCTCGGGTTGCTCCTCGGGCTTCTTCTGGCCGAACAGCGCGTCGGTCAGCCGCTGGCTCTGCTGCTCGTCGGGCTTGGGCGTGCGGCCGTAGGTCTTCGGCAGCAGCATCTGCATCATCTTCTCGGTGAGCTTGGGGTCGCGCCAGAACAGGCGGAACGCCTGGTCGAACACGGGGCGCTGCTCCTCGCGCGACAGCAGCACCGCCGACATGGTCCAGTACCAGTCCTCGCGCCGGTCGGCGCCCGCGATCTCCAGCGCCTGCACGCAGTCGATGACGCGATCCGGGCCGACGCGCAGGCCCGCCGCGCGCAGCAGGCGCGCGAAGTGCATCACGTTCTCGGCGAGACGGCCCCCGGGACCGGCGGGATCGAGCGCGGGAAACATGCTAGGCGCGCGCGGCCTCGGTCTCGCCGGCGGCGAACGGAGACTCGCGCGCCAGGCCTTCGACCTCGCGCGACGCCTCGACATGGTGCTCCTTGACGAAGCGCTCGTGGTTGCGCTCGACGTGCGACAGGCGGTACACGTAATTCACCATCATCCCGGCCGAAATTGCCATGCCGTGCTCCGAGGTGTCGCCGAGCCAGTTGATGCGTTCGAGCGACGCGCCGTTGCCGAGGTGAAAGCGCGATACCGCATCCAGCGGCTCGGTACCCTTCTTCGCGCGCAACAGGTAGTGCGCGCACAAGGGCAGCAGCAGTCCGTGCAGCGGGGTCGCCGCCGCCGAGTCCTGCCAGCCCGGCCGCTCGAGCGCGTCCAGCAGGGCCATGCGCTCCTCGCCCCGCGGGCCGCGCGCGAGGTGCACGCGCTCGGCGGCGAGCCATTGCCGGAATCCGGGGATCGGCGACAGCGTCACGAACTTGCGCACGCGCGGAAGCTCGCGGCGCAGGTTCTCCGCCACCTGCTTGATAAGCAAGTCGCCGAAGGAAATGCCGCGCAGGCCGTCCTGGCAGTTGTTGATCGAGTAGAACACCGCGCAGTTCGAGTGCCCGGGATCCTCCACTGTGCTGGCGGCATCGAGGAGGGGCTGGACGCGGGCGCTGACGCCGTGCGTCAGCGCGACCTCGATGAAAATCAGCGGCTCCTCGGGAAGCTGCGGGTGGAAGAACGCGTAGCAGCGCCGGTCCGCCTCCAGGCGGCGGTGCAGGTCGGACCAGCCGCGGATGGCGTGGACCGATTCGTAGCGGATGAGCTTCTCGAGCACGATCGCGGGGGTGCGCCAGTCGATGCGCTCCAGCCTGAGGAAGCCGCGGTTGAACCACGAGCGCAGCAGGTGTAGGAGGTCGGCGTCGATCGCCTGCCACGACGGGTGCTCGCCGAGGCCGGCGAGCAGCTCCCGTCGCATCTCGATCAGCGCGGCGGTGCCGCCCGGCGCCATGTTGATGCGCCGGAAGAGCTCCTGGCGCGCCGGCTCCGCCGCCCGCTGCAACCGCTGGAGGTTCGCCGTGCTTCGCTCGAGACGGTAGGCAGCGGCGGCCCGGTCGACGTCCTCGGCGGACGGCGAGAACTCCAGCGCCAGCACGTCGAAGAACTGCGCGCGCTCGGCCGCACCGAGCGCCCCGAAGGCCGCGAGCGCATCGCGCGCCAGGGCCGCGCCTGAAGCCTCGCCCCGCTCCCCCATGAGGGCCCGGCACAGCGACATCGCGCTCCGCGCCGGCCTGTCGCCGCGCAAGCCGTTGAAGAACCGCTCCATGAACGAACGCGAGGACATCGCGTCTCAGGCCGTGGCCGCCGCGCTCCTGGCCTCGTTCACCAGGCGCGTCGCTTCCTCGCCGGCGATCTTCTCGATGTCATCCTGGTACTTGAGCAGCACGCCGAGCGTGTTGTTGACCGTCTCCGGGTCGAGCGCCACGCGGTCGAGCGCCACCAGGCAGTTCGCCCAGTCGATGGTCTCGGCGACGCCGGGCAGCTTGAACAGGTCCACGCCGCGCAGGCGTTGCACGAAGGCCACCACCTCGCGCGACAGCGCGGCCGACGCCCTGGGCGCCTTCTTCTTCAGGATTTCCAGCTCGCGGCGCGCGTCGGGGTAGTCCACCCAGTGGTAGAAGCAGCGGCGCTTGACCGCGTCGTGGATCTCGCGCGTGCGGTTCGAGGTGATGACCACGATCGGCGGTTCCGCGGCGCGGATGGTGCCGATCTCGGGCACCGTGATCTGCCAGTCGGAGAGCACTTCCAGCAGGTAGGCCTCGAACGGCTCGTCGGTGCGGTCGAGCTCGTCGATCAGCAGCACCGGCGGCTCGCCGGGCGACTCGAGCGCGCGCAGCAGCGGCCGGCGCACGAGGAAGCGGTTGGCGAAGATGTCCTGCTCCAGGCCCTCGCGCGACTTGACGCCCTCGGCCTCCGCCAGGCGGATCTCGATCATCTGCCGCGGGTAGTTCCACTCGTAGGCGGCCTGCGCGATGTCCAGGCCCTCGTAGCACTGCAGGCGGATCAGCTCGCGGCCGAGCGTCTGCGCGACCACCTTGGCGATCTCGGTCTTGCCGGTACCCGCCTCGCCCTCGAGGAACAGGGGCCGGCGCATGGCGAGCGCGAGGTACAGGGCGGTGGCGAGGCTGCGGTCGGCGACGTAGTCGGCCGAGGCGAGCAGCGTCTGGGTGTCGTCGATCGAGCGCGGCAGGGGCTTGGGCATGAAAAAAGCCCGCTCGAGGCGGGCTTCCAGTGAGCGAGCGGCTATTCTATTTCATCGCCGCCTCTACCGCGCGCTTGGCCATCACCGTGATCAGGTGCGCGCGGTACTCCGCCGACGCGTGCAGGTCGCTGTTCAGCCCGTCGGACTTCACCTTGAGGCCGGCGACAGACTCGGGGGCGAACTTGGCGCCGAGCGCCTTCTCCATCTCGGCGAGGCGCAGCACGCAGGGCCCCGCGCCGGTGACCGCGACGCGCACGCCGTTGCCCATGTCGGCCACGAACACGCCGACGATGGCGAAGCGCGAGGCCTGGTTCTTGAACTTCATGTAGCCGGCGCGCTTGGGGATGGGGAACGACACCGAGGTGATGATCTCGCCCGGCCTCAGCGCGGTCTCGTACAGGCCCTTGAAGAACTTGTCGGCCGCGTGCGTGCCCTTGGTGGTGGTGATGGTAGCGCCCAGCCCCAGCACCGCGGCCGGGTAGTCGGCGGCCGGATCGCTGTTGGCGAGCGACCCGCCCAGCGTGCCCATGTTGCGCACCTGGCGGTCGCCGATCATGCCGGCGAGCACCGCCAGCGCGGGGATCGCCTTCTTCACCTCGGCCGAGCCCGTCACCTCCGCATGCCGCGTCATGGCGCCGATGGTGACGGTCTTGCCGTCGCTCTTGATACCGGCGAGGTCCTTCACCATGCCGAGGTCGACGATGTCCGTGGGCGCGGCAAGCCGCAGCTTCATGGCCTGCACCAGCGACTGGCCGCCGGCCAGCAGCTTGGAGTCCGCGCTCTTGGCCGCGAGCGCCGCGGCATCGTTCACGTTGGAGGGTCGGTGGTAGTTGAATGCGTGCATCGTGTTCTCCTCAGGCCGCTTTCTTCTGCTGCAGCGCGCGCCACACAGTCTGCGGCGTGGCTGGCATCGGGATGTCCTTGACGCCCAGCGCGTCGGTGATGGCGTTGATCAGCGCCGCGGGCGCGCCGATCGCGCCCGCTTCGCCGCAGCCCTTCACGCCGAGCGGGTTGTGCGTGCAGGGGGTCTCGCGCGTGTCCACCTGGAACGAGGGCAGGTCGTCGGCGCGCGGGATGCAGTAGTCCATGAACGAGCCGGTCACCAGCTGCCCGTGCGAGTCGTACTTCGCGCCCTCGGTCATTGCCTGGCCGATGCCCTGCGCGAGGCCGCCGTGCACCTGGCCCTCGACGATCATCGGGTTGATGATCTTGCCGAAGTCGTCCACCGCGCTCCAGCGCTCGATCTTCACCACGCCGGTCTCCGGGTCCACCTCCACCTCGCAGACGTAGGTGCCCGCGGGGAAGGTGAAATTGGAGGGGTCGTAGAAGGCGTTCTCGTTCAGGCCCGGCTCGAGCTTGTCGTGCGGGTAGTTGTGCGGCACGTAGGCGGCGAACGCCACCTCGCCGAACATCTTCTTCTTGTCGGTGCCGGCGACCTTGAACTCGCCGTTGGCGTACTCGATGTCGCTCTCGGAGGCCTCCAGCAGGTGCGCGGCGATCTTCTTGCCCTTGGCGATGATCTTGTCCAGCGCCTTGACGATCGCGGTGCCGCCCACGGCGATCGAGCGCGAGCCGTAGGTGCCCATGCCGAACAGGATCTTGGAGGTGTCGCCGTGCACGATGTCGACGTTCTCCACCGGCAGGCCGAGCCGGTCGGCGACGACCTGCGCGAAGGTGGTCTCGTGGCCCTGGCCGTGCGAGTGCGAGCCGGTGAACACGGTGACCGTGCCCGTCGGATGCACGCGGACCTCGCCCGCCTCGTACAGGCCGGCGCGCGCGCCGAGCGACCCGGCGACCGCCGAGGGCGCGATGCCGCAGGCCTCGATGTAGGCCGCGTAGCCCAGGCCGCGCAGCTTGCCCTTCGCCTCCGACGCCTTCTTGCGTGCCGCGTAGCCGGCGACGTCGGCAAGCTTCTGCGCGGCGTCCATGGTCGCGTCGTAATTGCCGGTGTCGTAGAGCAGCGCCACCGGCGTCTGGTAGGGGAAGCTGCGGATGAAGTTCTTGCGGCGGATCTCCGCCGGGTCCATCTTCATCTCGCGCGCCGCCGTCTCCACCAGGCGCTCCACGACGTAGGTCGCCTCCGGGCGGCCCGCGCCGCGATAGGCATCCACCGGCGCGGTGTTGGTGAACACCGCCGTCACCTCGGCATGGATCACCGGCGTCGTGTACTGGCCCGCGAGCAGCGTGGCGTACAGGATCGTCGGGATGCACGAGGCAAAGGTCGACAGGTAGGCGCCCACGTTCGCCGTGGTCTTCACGCGCATGGCGAGGAACTTGCCGTCCTTGTCCATCGCCAGCTCGGCGATCGTGTGGTGGTCGCGCCCGTGCGCGTCCGACACGTACGACTCGGAGCGGTCGGCGGTCCATTTCACCGGGCGCCCGAGCTGCTTCGAGGCCCAGGTCACCACCACGTCTTCGCCATACAGGTAGATCTTCGAGCCGAAGCCGCCGCCCACGTCGGGCGCCACCACGCGCACCTTGTGCTCGGGCAGGCCCATCACGAAGGCGGTCATCAGCAGCCGCTCGACGTGCGGGTTTTGGCTCGAGACGTACAGGGTGTAGCTGTCGTCCGCGCGGCTGTAGGAGCCGTTCGCCGCGCGCGGCTCGATGGCGTTCGGGATCAGGCGGTTGTTGACGAAGTCGAGCTTCGTGACGTGCGCTGCCTTGGCGAAGGCCGCGTCCACCGCCGCCTTGTCGCCGAGCGCCCACACGTAGCAGGTGTTGTCCGGCGCGATGTCGTGCAATTGCGGCGCGCCCTTGGCGCGCGCCAGGCGCCCGTCGGCCACCGCCTGCAGCACCTCGTAGTCCACCTGCACCAGCTCGGCCGCGTCGCGCGCCTGCTCCTGAGTCTCGGCGACCACCACCGCGACGCGCTCGCCGACGTGGCGCACCTTGCCCTGCGCGATCACCGGGTAGGGCGGTTCCTTCATCGGCTGGCCGTTGACGTCCGTGATCAGCCAGCCGCAGGGCAGCCCGCCCAGCTTGGCGGCGGCGATTTCCTCGCCGGTGTACACGCCGAGCACGCCGGGCGCGCCCTTCGCCTTCGCCGTGTTGACGGACTTGATCTTCGCGTGCGCGTGCGGCGAGCGCACGAACGCGGCGTAGGTCTGGCGCGGCAGCGTCACGTCGTCCGTGTACTGGCCCGCGCCGGTGAGAAAGCGGTAGTCCTCTTTGCGCGGTATGCGCGCGCCGATCAGGGGTGCACCCATGGGACCTCCTGGTTTACTTGGCGCCGGCCATGGCCTTGGAGCCGGCCACGATCGACTTGACGATGTTGTGGTAGCCCGTGCAGCGGCACAGGTTGCCGTCGAGCGCCTCGCGCACTTCCTGCTCGCTGGCGTTCGGGTGGCGCGCGGCGAAGTCCACGGCGTTCATCACCATGCCGGGCGTGCAGAACCCGCACTGCAGGCCGTGGTGCTCCTTGAACGCGGCCTGCATCGGGTGCAGCGTGCCGTCGGCCTTCGCCAGCCCCTCGATGGTGAGGATGTCGGCTCCTTCGGCCTGCATGGCGAGCATCGAGCAGGACTTCACCGCCTTGCCGTTCATGTGCACGGTGCAGGCGCCGCACTGCGCGGTGTCGCAGCCCACGTGCGTGCCCGTCAGGCGCAGGTGCTCGCGGATGAACGTGACGAGCAGCGTGCGCGCCTCCACGTCCGCGGAAACGGGCTTGCCGTTGACTTTCATGGAAACCTTCACAGCCATGCGGCCTCCTTCGATCGAGATGATTTGTTGCTGGCGGGACGGCCATCCTAGCCAAGCGTGCCGCGCGGAGCAATGGTGCGCTGCAAAAGCCGGGCGCGTCAGGGCGCGGCAAGCTTGCGGCAAGGCGCCGGCAAAGGCGGACGTCTACCGTGCGACGGCATGCCGAACACGCCGCTGCGTGCCACGCTGGTCGAGGATGACGCCGTGCTCGCCGCCGGCCTGGCACGCGCGCTGGAGGGCGAGGGCCTGCAGGTGCAGACGTGCGGCGGCGGCGGCGAGGCGCTGCGTGCCCTCGCCGCGGTGCCGTGCGATCTGCTGGTGCTCGACCTCGGCCTGCCGGACATGGACGGCCTGGAGCTGCTGGCGCGCCTGCGGGCGCGCGGGCAGGACTGTCCGGTCCTGCTGCTCACCGCGCGCGACCCGGCGGAGTTTCGCGCCCGCGCCCAGGCGCTGGGCGCGCACGATTGCCTGGCCAAGCCTTGCGCGCTGCCCGAATTCCTCGGGCGCGCGCGCGCCGCGCTGCTGCGCTCGGGCGCTATCATGCGCGCGAGGATGCGCATACTGATCGTCGAAGACGACGCTGCCCTGGCCGACGGGCTGGCCCGCATTCTGCGGGCCGAGGGCTACGCCGTGGACGTCGCGCCGCGCGGCGAGCTCGCCACCCATGCGGCGGCGGGCGAGCGCTTCGACCTGGTGATCCTCGACGTCGGCCTGCCCGACATCGACGGCTTCGAGGTGCTGCGGCGCCTGCGCGCCGACGGGCAGCGCATGCCGGTGCTGCTGCTCACGGCGCGCGACAAGGTGGACGACCGCGTGCACGGCCTGGACCTTGGCGCCGACGACTACATGGTCAAGCCCTTCGCCATGCCCGAGCTGGTGGCGCGCGTGCGCGCGCTCATCCGCCGCTCGCAGTCGCAGAGCGGGCCGCGCGTGGCGCACGGGCCGCTCACGCTCGACATCGTGGCGCGGCGCGCCTTCCTCGGCAACGCGCCGCTCGAGCTTGCGGCGCGCGAGTGGGCGGTGCTGGAGGTGCTGCTGGCGCGCGTCGAGCGCGTGGTGTCCAAGGAATCCATCATCCAGGCGGTGGCCAGCTGGGGCGACGAGCTCTCGCCGAACGCCATCGAGGTGTACGTCTCGCGCCTGCGCGCCAAGCTGGAGCCCGCCGGCATCCGCATCCGCACGGTGCGCGGCTTCGGCTACATGCTCGAGGAGTTCAAGGAGACCTCGACATCCTGAAGGCAGGCAGCCTCCGCTCGCACCTGCTGCGCCTGCTGCTGCCGCCGGTGGCGCTGGCGATCGCCGCCGGCGCCGCCGCCGCGTACTACCTCTCCATCCGACCGGGAGCGGCCGCCTACGACCAGTCGCTGGTCAGCACCGCGTTCGCATTGGCCGAGCGCCTGCGCGTGCGCGACGGCGAGGTCACCCTCGACCTGCCCACGGTCGCCGAGCGCGTGTTGCGCGCCGACCGCTTCGACGAGGTGCTGTACGTGGTGCGCGGGCCGGGCGGCGGGCGCATCGCCGGCGACGCGGGCCTGCCGCGCCCGCCGCCCGGCACGCCGCGCACGGACGACGACGTGGCCACCTATGACGGCGCGCTCGCCGGCAAGGCGCTGCGGCTGGTGGAGGTGCGCGTGCCCTGCGGCGGCACCAGCTGCTCGGTGACCGTGGCCGAGACGACCCGCAAGCGCGAGGCGCTGGCGCGCAGCATCCTCGCCTCGACCGCGCTGCCGGTCGCCCTGCTCGCCGCCGTGGTGCTGGCGCTGGTGTGGTTCGGCGTGGCGCGCGGCCTGCGGCCGCTGCAGGTGCTCTCGGCGCAGATCCGCTCGCGCTCGCCGCGCGACCTGCGCCCGGTGGGCGCCGCCGAGGTGCCCGAGGAGGCGCGGCCGCTGGTCGACAGCATCAACCGGCTGCTGGGCGAAGTCGCCGCGGCGAGCCGCCAGCAGCAGCGCTTCCTCGCCAATGCCGCCCACCAGCTGCGCACGCCGCTCGCCGGGCTGCAGGCGCACGCCGAGCTCGCGCTGGCGCAGGCCGTGCCGGCCGGCTGCCGCGCCGAGCTCGAGCAGGTGCACGGCGCGACGGTGCGCACCGCGCGCCTCGCCAACCAGCTGCTGGCGCTGGCGCGCGCCGAGGGCGGCGCGCGCCAGGCCGGCGCGCCGGAGCACACCGAGCTGCGCGCGGTGGTCGGCGAGTCGGCCGACGACTGGGTGCGGCTCGCGTTGGCGCGCGACATCGACCTCGGCTTCGAGCTCGAGGACGCGGCGGTGCGCGGCGACCCGCTGTTGCTGCGCGAGGCGCTCGCCAACCTGGTGCACAACGCCATCGAGTACACGCCGGCCGGGGGGCGCGTGACCGTGCGCGTCGGGCGGCGCGCCGGGGCGAGCGTGCTCGAAGTCGAAGACGAGGGCCCGGGCATTCCGCCCGCCGAGCGCGAGCGCGTGCTCGAGCGCTTCTACCGCATGCCGGGCACCGCGGGTACCGGCAGCGGACTGGGCCTGGCCATCGTGCGCGAGATCGCCCAGGCCCACGGCGCGGCGCTCGCCATCGGCGAGGGGGAACTCGGGCGCGGCTGCCGTGTCACCCTGTCTTTCCCGGGAGTAGACTAGGCGCCATGGACTCCGTCGACATCGAAGTGCTGCGCAGCGCCGAAGCCTGGCGCAAGGCCGGGCATCGCGTGACGCTCGGCACCATCGTCAAGACCTGGGGCTCGTCCCCGCGGCCCGTGGGCGCGCTGGTGGTGGTGCGCGACGACGGCCAGGTGGTGGGCTCAGTCTCGGGCGGCTGCGTCGAGGACGACCTGATCGAGAAGGTGCGCGAGAAGAAGCTGGCCGCGTCGCTGCCGCAGCTCGTCACCTACGGCGTCACCAACGAGGACGCGACGCGCTGGGGCCTGCCCTGCGGCGGCACGCTGCAGGTGGTGCTCGAGCCGGTGAGCGAGGCAAGCGGCCTCGGCGCGCTGCTCGACACCATCTCCAAGCAGCAGCTGGTGAAGCGGCGCCTGGACATGAAGACCGGGCGCGCGACGCTCGAGCCCGGCCAGTGGCAGGACGCGCTGGAGTTCGATGGCGCGACGCTCGCCACGGTGCACGGCCCGCGCTGGCGGCTCATCCTGATCGGCGCCGGGCAGCTCACGCAGTACCTCGCCGAGATGGCGCGCATGCTCGACTACCACGTGAGCGTGGTCGAGCCGCGCGAGGAATACGCGGCGGGCTGGAGCGTGGCCGGCATCCCGCTCGACCGGCGCATGCCCGACGACGTGATCGCGGAAGCTAACCTCGACGGCCACAGCGCGGTGGTGGCGCTGACGCACGACCCGAAGATCGACGACCTCGCGCTGATGGAGGCGTTGAAATCCGCGGCCTTCTACGTCGGCGCCATCGGCTCGAAGAAGAACAACGACGCGCGCCGCGAGCGCCTGGTGGAGTTCGACCTGTCGGAGAGCGAGATCGCGCGCCTGCGCGGCCCGGTGGGCCTGTACATCGGCTCCAAGACCCCGCCCGAGATCGCGGTCGCGATCCTCGCCGAGATGACCGCCGTGCGCCACGGCGTGACCGAGCCCAGCTGGGCGGCGAAGAAGGCCGCGCGCTTCGATCCCTCCGCCTGCGAGGTAGAGAGCAGGGGAACCTGAAGGCGGTTCCCCCGCACCCCCTCCCCGCGTTGACGAGGATGCGGCGGTGAAGTTCGTAGGTCTCCTCCTCGCAGCAGGCTCCGCCAGCCGCTTCGGCTCCGACAAGCTGCAGCACGCGCTGCCCCACGGTGTGGCGATCGCCGTGCAGGCGGCGCGCCACCTGAAGTCCGAAATCCCGCGCATCGTGGCCGTCGTGCGCCCGGGCGCCGCCGGGACGGCGCGCGCGCTCGAGGCCGAGGGCTGCGAGGTGACGGTGTGCGAGAACGCCGCCGACGGCATGGGCGCGAGCCTTGCCTGCGCGATGCGCGCAGCGGGCGACGCCGACGGCTACCTCGTCGCGCTCGCCGACATGCCGTTCGTGCGGCGCACGAGCATCGCCGCGGTGCGCGACGCGCTCGCGCAAGGGGCGCTCGTCGCGGCGCCGTACTGGCGCGCCCGGCGCGGCCATCCGGTCGGCTTCGCCGGTCGCCTGCGCGGCGAGCTCGAGGCCTGCAGCGGCGACGAAGGCGCGAGGCGCGTTCTGGAAGCGCACGCAGCGGCGCTCGTCAAAGTGCCCGTCGGCGATCCGGGCGTCGTGCGCGACATCGACCGGCCGGGCGATCTCGCGCCGCCGCTCGCGGTGTAGCGCCGCGGCTTCGGTTACACTCGCCGCGGTCAGGAAACTTCCAGAGGGCGCAGAGAGCGGCGTGGAGACCGCACAGCGTGCCGTGCTGTTCGTGGACATCGCGGGCAGCACGAGGATCTACGAGTCGCTCGGCGACAGCCAGGCGCTGGGCCTCATCGGCAACCTGTTCGGACAGCTGGATAAGTCGGCGGCGGAGCACGGCGGCGTCGTCGTCAAGAAGATGGGCGACGGCATGGTGTACCTGTTCCCCGGCGCCGCCGAAGCCTGCGACGCCGCCTGCGACATGCAGCTCATCACGCAGCGCGCCGCCGCCTCGGGCGGCACCGCGCGGCTGGCGATTCGCGCCGGCTTCAACGGCGGGGCGATGCTGCTCTCCGACGGCGACGTGTTCGGCGACACCGTCAACCTGTGCGCGCGCCTGGTCGGGCTCGCCAACCCGGGGCAGGTGCTCACCACGCAGCTCAACGTGGACGTGCTGCCGCCCGAGCTGCAGGCGCGCTGCCGGCAGCTGTTTCCCATCCGCGTGCGCGGCCGTGAGGGCGAGGTCGTCGTCTGCGACGTGCAGTATCGTTCCGATCCGGACCTCACCAAGACGAACTTCGAGCGCGCGGCGCTCGTGCGCAAGCGCGAGACGGTGCTCAAGATCACCTACCAGGGCGAGGCGCGCGTCGTGCGCTCCACCGGGCACGGGCTGCGCATCGGCCGCGACAAGACGAACGACCTGGTGGTCGACAGCCCGTACGCCTCGCGCCTGCACGTGCGCGTCTTCGCGCGCGAAGGGCATTTCGTGCTGCAGGACCTGTCCTCCAACGGCACCTACCTGCTGCCGGACGGCGGCGCGCCCGAGATCCTGCTGCGGCGCGAGGAGGCGGTGCTTGGCGAGCGCGGCTGGATCGGCCTGGGCAACACCGCCACGCAGCACGGCGACCACGCGCTGCGCTTCCGGGTGGACGCCGAGGACGCCTGAGGGCCGGGGGGACCCCCTACGGTAGAATCGCGGCTCTTCCCATCCCGCCGCCATGTCCGCCGACGACCTGCTGTCTCGCACCGATCCCGAGCTCTGGGACGCCATCAGCCTGGAGGCCCGCCGCCAGGAAGACCACGTCGAGCTGATCGCCTCGGAGAACTACGTCAGCCCCGCGGTGCTCGCCGCGCAGGGCTCGGTGCTCACCAACAAGTACGCCGAGGGCTATCCGGGCAAGCGCTACTACGGCGGCTGCGAGTACGTGGACATCGCCGAGACGCTGGCCATCGAGCGCGCCAAGAAGCTGTTCGGCGCGGACTGGGCGAACGTGCAGCCGCACTCGGGCTCGCAGGCCAACCAATCCGTGTACTTCGCCGTGCTGCAGCCGGGCGACACGGTGCTCGGCATGTCGCTCGCGCACGGCGGGCACCTGACGCACGGCTCGCCCGTGAACCTCTCCGGCAAGCTCTACAAGTTCGTCTCCTACGGCCTGAACGCGAAGGAGGAGATCGACTACGACGAGGCCGAGCGCCTGGCGATGCAGCACCGGCCGAAGCTGATCGTCACCGGCGCGTCCGCCTACTCGCTCGCCATCGACTGGCAGCGCTTCCGGCACATTGCGGACGCCTGCGGCGCGCTGCTGATGGCCGACATGGCGCACTACGCCGGCATGGTGGCCGTCGGCCTGTATCCGTCGCCGGTCGGCGTCGCGCACTACGTGACCAGCACCACGCACAAGACGCTGCGCGGGCCGCGCGGCGGCTTCGTGCTCGGCACGGGCGATTCGGCGAAGGCGGTGAACTCGGTCGTCTTTCCCGGGTTGCAGGGCGGACCGCTGATGCACGTGATCGCCGCCAAGGCCGTGGCCTTCGGCGAAGCGCTCAGGCCCGAATTCAAGGCCTACCAGCAGAACGTGCTCGACAACGCCAAGGCCATGGCGCGCGTGCTGATCGCGCGCGGCGTGCGCATCGTCTCCGGGCGCACCGAGTCGCACATGATGCTGCTCGACCTGCGCTCGAAGAGGATCACCGGCAAGGACGCCGAGGCCGCGCTCGGGCGCGCGCACATGACGGTGAACAAGAACGCCGTGCCGAACGACCCGGAAAAGCCGATGGTCACCTCGGGCATCCGCATCGGCACGCCGGCCCTGACCACGCGCGGCTTCCGCCTCGCGGAGGCCGAGCGGCTCGCGCACCTGATCGCCGACGTGCTGGACAGGCCCGGCGACGAGGCGAACATCGCGCGCGTCGCCGCGGAAGTGAAGGCGCTCTGCGCCGCGCATCCGGTGTACGCCTAGCGCGCCATGCGCTGCCCGTTCTGCGGCCACGAGGACACCCAGGTGGTCGACTCGCGCTCGAGCACCGAGGCGAGCGCCATCCGCCGGCGGCGCAAGTGCCCGTCGTGCGACAAGCGCTTCACCACCTACGAGCGCATCGACCTCAAGATGCCGCGCCTGGTGAAGAAGGACGGCAGCCGCGTCGAGTTCGACCGCGAGAAGCTCGCCGGCAGCATGAAGATCGCGCTCAGGAAGCGCCCGGTGGAGACCGAGGCGCTCGAGGCGGCCATCGCGCGCATCGAGGATCGGCTGCGCGCCCTGGGCGAGCGCGAGGTGCCGACCACCAAGGTCGGCGACATGGTCATGCGCGAGCTGGCCAAGCTCGACAAGATCGCCTACATCCGCTTCGCGTCCGTCTACCGCAGCTTCGAGACGCCGGAGGAGTTCCGCGAGGCGGTGCAGGAAGTCAAAGCGAAGAAACGCCGGAAGTGAGCGCCTTCTCCCCGCTCGACCACGCCATGATGCGGCGTGCGCTCGCGCTGGCGGAGAAGGGGATGTTCACCACCACGCCCAACCCGCGCGTCGGCTGCGTGCTCGCGCACGGCGAGCGCATCGTCGGCGAAGGGTGGCACGAGAAGGCGGGCGCGCCGCATGCGGAAGCGAATGCGCTCGCGGCTGCGGGCGGCGAGTCGAAAGGCGCCACGGTCTATGTCTCGCTCGAGCCGTGCAATCACCACGGCAGGACACCGCCCTGCGCCGAGGCGCTCATCAAAGCGGGCGTCGTGCGGGTGGTGGCGGCGATGCGCGATCCGAACGCGGGGTCGCGCAAAGGCGGCGACGCGCTGACGGCCGCGGGGATTGCCTTCGAGTCCGGGCTGCTGGAAGAGGAGGCGCGCGAGTTGAACATCGGCTTCGTGTCGCGCGTGAGGCGCGGGCGGCCGTGGGTGCGAATGAAGATCGCGGCGACGCTCGATGGGCGCACCGCGCTCGCCAACGGCAAGTCGCAGTGGATCACGGGTGCGGAGGCGAGGAAGGACGGGCATCGCTGGCGCGCGCGCGCCTGTGCCATCGCCACCGGCGGCGGGACGGTGAAGGCGGACGATCCGCAGTTGACGGTGCGCGAGGTGGAGACCCCACGCCAGCCGCTGCGGGTCGTGATCGACAGCCACGTAGAGACGCCGCCGAAGGCACGCGTGCTGCAGGGGGAAAAGGCGCTGGTATTTGCGGCGGTGAGGGGCAGGAAGCTGCCCAACGCGGAGATCGTCGTGCTGCCGAACAAGGCCGGCAAGGTGGACCTGGCGAAGATGCTGGAGGAGCTCGGCAAGCGCGGCATCAACGAGCTGCACGTCGAGGGCGGGTTCAAGCTGAACGGCTCGCTCGTGCGCGAGGGCCTGGTGGACGAGTTCCTGATCTATTTGAACCCCAGCCTGCTGGGGGATTCGGCGCAGGGGATGGTGAACCTCGCCGAGATGACGTCGCTCGACCAGCGCGTGCCGCTCAAGCTCCGCTCGGTCGAGCGCATCGGCGACGACCTGAGAATCATCGCGAGGACCTGATGTTCACCGGCATCGTGCAGGCGGTAGGCAAGATCGTGAAGGTGAAGCCGCTCGTCATCGACGCGGGCAAGCTGCCGCTGTCCGACGTGAAGGTGGGGGATTCCATCTGCGTGCAGGGTTGCTGCCTCACGGTGGTGAGAAAAGTTGGCAAGCGGCTGTCGTTCGACGTTTCGCAGGAAACGCTGGATTGCACGGTCGGGCTGGATCGGCCCGGGCCGGTGAACCTGGAGAAGGCGCTGCGCCTCGCCGACCGGCTGGGCGGGCATCTCGTCACCGGGCACGTGGACGGGGTGGGGCTGGCGCTCGCGGTGCGGGGGAGCGTCTACGTGTTCCGCGCGCCGAAGGCCGTGGCGAAGTACGTGGCGCCGAAGGGATCGGTGTGCATCGACGGGGTGAGCCTGACGGTGAACCAGGTGCAGGGGGACGAGTTCGAGGTGAACTTGATCCCGCACACGTTGAAGGTAACGACGCTTTCACGTCTGAAGCCGGGGGCGGAAGTAAACATGGAAGCAGACTTGGTCGCGCGTTACGTCGAAGGGTTGACCAGGCGCAACTAGAGCGACGTCGCCGACCTTGTCTGCCCGCGAAGGTTACGTGTTCGCCGCGCGGGGCGACCGGCTGCGAACAGTTTTCATTTCTCTATGCTCTGCAGGCCGCGAGCGCACGGGACGATAACCATTGTCATCGCGAGCGAAATCACGGTTGACCACGGTAGCCGCGCTTGACCTTCATCAAAACGGGCCGCCACGGTGCGTTTATGGTCGCAAGCAGGCGCGGGAGCAGGGGTTGATGCGCACAGCACTTGTTGGGGGACCTGAACGTGCTTGCCGAGGAGGATAAGGAGAGAAGCTAGGAAGCGGCGCTGGTTCCGGTAGTACGCGACGGCCTCAAGACGAATCGAGCCAACGGGGGAGCGGAGATTGGCCGCGGTAGCCTGGTCGCGGCCAGGAACGGACTGCAGTCGCGTGGCCTGTTGCCGACAAGAAGGGCCTCCTGCCGGGATCGAGTCATCCCGAAGGGCGAAGTCGTGCTCGCCTCTCGCTGAATCCCATTTCGGTCTGCCCTGCGGGCAGGGTGCGCCCAGTGTGCCCGCGCACCTTGCGTGTGCGTGGGCGGCGGTTGCGTAGGGGAATGCCGTGGATGCCCCCGTCCCACGCGCAGAGGGCAACCGATACCGGGATTGCCGCTCTCCGTCGCTTGCGGAGATCTTCTGGGGGCGGTTCGCCAATGGCTTTCGCCGGATGGCCGAGTGGCGCAAGCGGGGCGAGTTCAGCAGGTCACGGCGGGCCCGGCAACGCCGCGCGATGCGCCTGGAGACCCTCGAGCCGCGGCTGCTGCTCTCGGCCGACGTCGCCGGGACGCTGGATATTCCCGGTGAGACGGACCGGTACACCTTCTCTCTCGACCGGGACACCCAGCTCTACTTCGATGCGCTGAGTGCGGATCCGAGCATCAGCTGGTCGCTGAGCGGGCCGCGGGGTGCGGAGGTCTCGGGGCGCGGCTTTGCGTTCAGTGACTCCGCGGGCATCGGGGAGAACCCGGTGCTGGATCTGCGGGCGGGCGATTACACGCTGACGGTGGACGGCCTGCAGGAGGCCACCGGGGCGTACGCGTTCCGGCTGCTGGACGTGCAGGCCGAGGCGGTGGGGATCACGCCGGGGGTGGTGGTGGCGGGGACGCTGGACCCGGGCAACGAGACCGATGCCTACGTGTTCAGCGCTGCGGCGGGTGACCGGTTTTACTTCGATGCGCAGGATGTGAGCGGCTCGGCCTACTGGAGGCTGCT
>JAOUIL010000122.1 GCA_029883975.1 Betaproteobacteria bacterium | reverse complement strand
CCCCGGCGCGAAGCGCGACAGGTGCGCGTACGCCGTCGAATACTGGCCGCGATGGCGCAACACGACCATGTTGCCGTAGCCGCCATGCCGTCCCGCGAACTCGATCGTGCCGTCGCCCGCCGCGCGCACGCGCGTGCCCACCGGCGCGGCGAAGTCCACGCCTTCGTGCGCGCGCCAGGAGCGGTGCAGTGGATGCCGCCGCATGCCGAACCCGGAGGTGATGCGCGTGTACTCGAGGGGCGAGCGCAGGAATGCCTTGCGCAGGTTGCTGCCATCCTGGGCGTAGTATCCGCCGCGCTCGCCGGCGGGCTCGAAGTACACTGCGCGCAGCACCCGACCCTGATTGGCGAATTCGGCCGCCAGCACCCGCCCGGCGTGCGCGGCGCGCCCGCCGATGTAGTGCTGCTCGTAGACGACGGCGAAGCGGTCGCCGCGCCGCAGCTCGCGGTGGAAGTCGACGTCGCCGGCGAAGATGTCCGCGATCTGCAGCGCCGCCGAATCCGCGACGCCCGCCGCGTCCGCGGCGGCGAACAGGGAGCTCTCGATCACGCCGGAGCGCAACAGAACCTCCGAGCTGATCGGCGCCGGAAGCTCCTGCGCGCGAAAGCCCGCCCCCACGCGCTCCACGTGCATCTGCACCTCGCGCGATGCAGGAAAGCTCAGGCGCAATGCGCGACCGTCCGCGGCGATCTCCGCGGCGACCACGTGGCCGCCGCGCAGCAGCCGCACTGCCGGCACGCGCTGCAGCTGCCGAATATCCTCGTCGAGGATGCCGAGCCGACCGAGGAACGTGGCTGCGGTTTCGCCGCGCTGCATGCGCTCTTCCAGCAGGTAGGTCTGCGGCGCGGGAAGGACGGCGAGCTGCGGCCCGAGCGCGATGGCCTCGACCGTGCGCCGCTGCACGAGGTTGGCTTCGGCCTCCGGTGAGGGCAGCATGGCGGCGACGGCGGCGATTGCGCCGGACAGGCCGAGCGCGCCCACCATGGCGATGCGCTGAAGAGGCGCGGCAATCTTCATGGATCGGCTAGAATTCTCTTTTTGATTCAAACTCCTGCATCAGTCTAGCAAAGATCGACCGTGCGTCAACCCGACCAGACCCCGGTGGCAGAGGCGCTCGCGCTGATCAAGCGCGGCGCCGAGGAGCTGATCGTCGAGGAGGAGCTCGCGAAGAAGCTCGCGCGCGGCACGCCGTTGCGCGTCAAGCTCGGGCTCGACCCGACGGCGCCCGACCTGCACCTCGGGCACACGGTGGTGATCAACAAGCTGCGCCACTTCCAGGAGCTCGGCCACCAGGTGCAGTTCCTGATCGGCGACTTCACGGGCATGATCGGCGATCCCACGGGCAAGAACCAGACGCGCCCGCCGCTGTCACGCGAGCAGATCCTGGAGAACGCGAAGAGCTATCGCGAGCAGGCGTTCAAGATCCTGGACGCGGACAAGACCCAGATCCTGTTCAACTCGGAGTGGTCGGACAAGTTGGGCGCCGAAGGCATGATCCGCCTCGCCGCGCGCTACACGGTGGCGCGCCTGCTGGAGCGCGACGATTTCGCCAAGCGCTACCGTGCCGGGCAGCCCATCGCGGTGCACGAGCTCCTCTATCCGCTCATGCAGGGCTACGACTCGGTGGCCATGAAGGCCGACGTCGAGCTCGGCGGCACGGACCAGAAGTTCAACCTGCTCGTGGGCCGCGAGCTGCAGAAGGACTACGGGCAGGAGCCCCAGTGCATCCTCACCACCCCGCTGCTCGAGGGCCTGGACGGCGTGAACAAGATGTCCAAGTCGCTCGGCAACTACGTCGGCATTGCGGAGCCCCCGGCGGAGATCTTCGGCAAGCTGATGTCGATCTCGGACGAGTTGATGTGGCGCTACATCGAGCTGCTGTCCTTCGAGCCACTGGCCACGGTGCGCCAGTGGCGGCAGGAGGTTGCCGCGGGCGCCAACCCGCGCGACGTCAAGGCGCGCTTCGCGCAGGAGATCGTCGCGCGCTTCCACGGAAAGCCGGCTGCCGAAGTCGCCGTCCAGGAGTTCACTGCGCGCTTCAGGGATCGCGCGCTGCCCACCGATATTCCGGAGGAGACTCTGATGGCGGGACCCGGCGGACTGGTGTCGACGCAGGCCCTGAGGCGAGCGGGAATGGTGAATAGCTCGTCCGAAGCAGAGCGGCTCATCGCGCAAGGCGGCGTGCGCGTCAACGGCGAGCGGCTATCGGATCGAAAGATGGTGTTTGTAACGGGTGAGACCTACCTCGTGCAAGTCGGCAAACTGAAGATCAAGCGGATCAAGATCAAGTGAGCACTGCTCAATACGAGATCTACGCCATCAAGTACGCGCACCACGCGCGCACCGCGAAGGAGAACTTTCTCGGCGGGGATCCGCACGACGGCCCGATGCCGATGGACTATTTCGTGTGGTTCGTACGCGGCGCAGGACGCGAGATCGTCGTCGACACCGGCTTCAATGCCGCGGTGGCGGCGAAGCGCGGGCGCCGCGTGACGCGGCCGGTCGAGGAGGGGCTGCGCCTGTTGGGCGTGGACGCGGCCACGGTGAAGGACGTGGTCATCACGCACCTGCACTACGACCACGTCGGCAACTTCGACCTGTTTTCGCAGGCGACGTTCCACCTGCAGGACCTGGAGATGCAGTACGCCACCGGCCGCTGCATGGCGGTGGAGGCGATGCGCCACGCCTACGAGCTCGAAGACGTGGTCGGCATGGTGCGTCGCGTGTACGCGGGCCGCGTGCGATTCCACGACGGGGACGGCGAAGTGGCGCCGGGCGTGACGCTGCATCACGTCGGCGGTCACACGATGGGACTGCAGATCGTGCGCGTCGCGACGCGTCGCGGGCAAGTGGTGCTCGCCTCCGATGCGAGCCACTACTACGCCAACATGGAGCAGGCGCGGCCGTTCCCGATCGTCTACAACGTCGGCGACATGGTGGAGGGCTGGCGCAGGGCGCGCAGCCTCGCCGATTCGGACACGCACGTCATTCCCGGGCACGACCCGCTCGTCATGGAACGCTATCCGGCGCCCGGGCCGGCGCTGCAGGGAATCGTCGTCCGGCTGGACTGAGGGCACGCAGTCCCGGCTTATCCGGTTGACCGGGGTAGATCGAACGTGTAGTCTGCCTTTCGCCTTGCGAAACCATCTAGAGGAGGAGGAGTCATGAGGCTGTTCGTTCGTTCCGCCGTGGCGCTCGCGGCCACGGCCGCGTTTGCGACCGGCGCCCAGGCGCAGACCACACTCAACATGCAGGCCACCTGGCCCGCGAGCCTGACGCTGTACGAGAACTTCACCTACTTCGCCGATCGCATCGCCAAGGTGAGCGGCGGCCAGCTCAAGATCAACACGATGCCCGCGGGCCAGGTCGTGCCGGCCTTCGAGGTGCTCGATGCCACGCACAAAAAGGTGCTCGACGGCGCGCATTCCTGGGCGGCCTACTGGGTCGGCAAGAACAAGGCCGCGGTGCTGTTCACCGGCGGCCCCGGCGGCGGATTCGGCATGGACTTCATCGACGCCATGGGCTGGATGCACCACGGCGGCGGCCTCGAGCTGTACCAGGAGTTCTACCAGAAGCAGCTCAACCTGAACGTGGTCGTGGTGCCGATCCTGCCGGCGGGCCCGCAGGCCTTCGGCTGGTTCAAGCGCCCGATCAAGAACCTCTCCGACTTCAAGGGCATGAAGTGCCGCCAGACGGGCATGGCCGCGGAGGTGTACAAGGCGATGGGCATGTCCGTCGTCAACATGCCGGGCGGCGAGATCATGCCGGCCGCCCAGCGCGGCGTGATCGACTGCGCGGAATGGGTGGGCGGCGTCGAGGACCTGCGTCTCGGTTTCCAGAACGTCTGGAAGTACCACTACACGCCCGGCATGCACGAGAACGTTACCATCGCCGAGCTGCTGGTGAACAAGGACGTGTACAGCGCCCTCAAGCCCGAGCACCAGGAGATGATCAAGTCGGTCGCCGCGGAAACCTTCCTCATCTGGTGGGCCAAGTGGCAGAAGCAGAACGCCGAGGCGCTCAAGGAGCTCCAGGAGAAGCACGGCGTGCAGGTGCTGCGCACGCCGCCCGACATCCTGATCCAGTTCCTCAGGACCTGGGACAAGCTGGCGAAGGAAGAGGCGGCCAAGAACGACTTCTTCAAGAAGACCTGGGAGTCGCAGCGCGCCTATGCCAGCGTGGTGGTGCCGGCGAAGCGCTTCTACTTCCCGCCGTACGAGTTTGCGGCCAACTACTACTGGCCGCTGAAGGCTGCCGCCAAGGGCAAGAAGAAATAGCGGCCTGGGGCGCAATGCGGGGGCGGAGACATCCGCCCCCGCTTTTGTTTGCTGCCTGCCCTACGGTTCGGCGCAGACAGCCGATGACTCCAGGCGCCTCGGGCTGTTGAGGTAACCAGGAATGGCTGAACCCTCTCCAAGACTGGTCGCGATCGTCCGCATCGTCGACCGCTTCACCGACGCAACCGGGCTGTGGGTCGCATGGCTCAACGTGCCGATGATGCTGGCGGTGGCCTACGAAGTGCTGATGCGCTACGCGTTCAATGCGCCGACCGTGTGGGTCTACGACTTCACCTACATGATGTACGGCAGCGTGTTCATGCTCGGCTCGGCCTACGCGCTGCACAAGGGCGCGCACATCCGCACCGACTTCTTCTTCGAGAAGTGGTCGATCCGCACCAAGGGCATCATCGACTCGGTCGCCTACATCGCGTTCTTCTATCCGGCGCTCGTCGTGTTCCTCCTGGTGAGCTGGAACGAGGGCTGGTACGCCTTCACCATCAACGAGACTTCCGAGCAGACGCCGTGGCGCCCCGTGCTCTGGCCGTTCAAGATGGTCGTGCCGCTGGCGGTGCTTTTGCTGCTGATCCAGGGCATCTCCGAGACGATCAAGAGCGTGTACGCGGCGCGCCTGGGCATCGAGCTCGAGCACAAGGAAAAGATCGAGATATGAGCCGCATGCTCTTCGCGGCCGCAGGGAGCGGTGCATGACCGGGCAGGCACTGGTCGGCCTGATCATGCTGCTGGTGATGATCGGGGTCATCTTCATCGGCTTCCCGATCTCCTTCACGCTGCTGTTCCTGGCGCTCGCCTTCGGTTACTTCAGCCTCGGCCCGTCGGTCTTCGACCTGGCGTACTTCCAGACCATCGGCATGATGAAGGAAGAGCTGCTGGCCGCGGTGCCCCTGTTCGTGCTGATGGGCTTTCTCACCGAGCAGGCCGGCCTGATGGAACGATTATTCACCGCGTTCCGCCTGCTGCTCGCGCCGATCCGCGGCTCGCTGTACGCGGTGGTGATCCTGACGGCCACCGTGTTCGCGATGGCCACCGGCATCGTCGGCGCGGCGGTCACGGTGCTCGGCATCATGGCCTCGCCGATCATGATCAAGACGGGCTACGACGCCAAGCTTTCGGCCGGCGCCATCACGGCGGGCGGCACGCTCGGCATCCTGATCCCGCCCTCGGTCATGCTGATCGTCATGGGGCCGGTGCTCGGCGTGCCGGTGTCCGACCTCTACGCCGCGGCGTTCGGCCCGGGCGTCATCCTGGCCGGGCTGTACCTCTTCTACCTGCTCGGACGCGCCTTCATCAATCCGCGGCTGGGTCCCCCGGTGCCGAAGTCCGAGCGTGTCCACAGCCTCGGCGTCATGCTCAAAGAAGTGGTGGTCGGCGTGGTGCCGCTTCTCGCTTTGATCGCGGCGACTCTGGGTTCGATCCTGGTCGGGCTGGCG